>CAJPFJ010000048.1 GCA_905339155.1 Methanosarcinales archaeon | reverse complement strand
TTTGTTAAAAAGGAAGTATTGGCATGGGAGAAAAATAGAAACAACAAGAATGCGAAAGTTAATTGGCAATTCACCACAGAAAATGCCAGGATAAAGTTATCTCGACTCTATCCGACTCTTGAGAGTTGACTTGACACTAGTGGCGATCGAATCTATTGTCACGTCAAATCTCCAGGGTCAGATAGAGTCTTGACAGCTTTATCCTCGTATTATCAGTTGTGAATTGCCAATTGAATTTTGCATTTTTGTTGTTTCTGTTATTCTATTTTAAATACTGCCCTGCGGTTATAAATTATCTATACTACGATATTGGTAGAGGCGGTTAAAGTTCTTGACCGATGACCAATTAATTAGAATTAATGTTGTGGCCATGATTATTATAAGCATGATCATACTTATCAATTAAATGGTAAGTATGATGTCAAAAAAAACGAAAATTAACTTCAAAAAAGTTGCATTCATGACTTTTGCTATGCTTGTTATGAATGCCGCTTTAGTATCGATCGCTTCTGCTGAAACAAATCTGGTTTCTTACTGGAACTTCAATGAAGGCGCAGGGACGGTTGCAGCCGACAGCAGCGGGAATGGAAATAATGTCAATCTGATGAACGGTCCAGTATGGATCACTGGCAAAATCGGTAAAGCATTACAATTTGATGGAACAAATGATTACGCTGTCAAAACATCTGCAAATGGCATACCGGGCACATCTCCATTTTCTATTGTATTGTGGGTTAATGCAAAAAGCGTTCCATCTCCAAAATGGAGGGACTTTATCAGGAAAGAAGGATCATGGGCAGTACAGATAAACCCGGCCAATAATGTAAATCTTGAGATAACCGGTAAACAGGATACAATTTCAAACCTTGTTGTTCCATCCAATGTCTGGACGCACATCGGTGTAACATTCGAAGGTACTACTGTAAAATTCTATAAGAATGGAGTACTGAGTGATACAAAAATCCAGACAAACAAACCCAATGCAGGTTTGAACACTATATATATCGGCGGTTATACCCCCTGGGGCACATACCTCAACGGCGCTCAGGATGAAGTCAAGATGTATAATAGAGCCTTAACTGCATCAGAAATAAAAACTGCATATCTAAATTCAGGGACACCAATACCAACCCCTACACCAACCCCTACACCAATCCCTACACCCACACCCACACCTACATCAACACCCACACCTACTAATCTGGTTTCTTATTGGAGCTTCAATGAAATTGCCGGAGCAGTAGCATCAGACAGCAGCGGGAATGGAAATAGTGGAACATTGATGAACAGTCCGGTCTGGATCAATGGAAAAATCGGCAATGCATTACAATTTGATGGAACAAATGATTACGCTGTTAAGACATCTGCAAATGGTATACCTGTCACATCTCCATTTTCTATTGTATTGTGGATTAATGCAAAAAGCGTTCCATCTCCAAAATGGAGCGACTTTATCAGAAAAGAAGGATCATGGGCAGTACAGATAAACCCAGCCAATAATGTTAATCTTGAGATTACCGGTAAACAGGATACAATTTCAAACATTGTTGTTCCGGCCAATGTCTGGACGCACATCGGTGTAACATTCGAAGGTACTACTGTAAAATTCTATAAGAATGGAATACTGAGTGATACAAAAATCCAGACAAACAAACCAAATGCAGGTTTGAACACGATCAATATTGGAGGTACCCCCTTGAGATCATACTTCAACGGCTCTCTGGATGAAGTCAAGATGTATAATAGAGCCTTAACTGCATCAGAAATAAACACTGCTTATCTCAATTCAGGTACGCCAACACCCACAGCTACACCCACAGCTACACCCACAGCTACCCCTACAGTTACACCTACAGTTACACCTACATCAAATGGCAAATTACTGTTTGATGGTAGTTTTGCATCAACAGACCGCTGGGTTAGCAAGAACGGGGCGTTTGGAAACTGGAAAGGTTATAGTTGTGTACCACAATCTGATAGTATCGTGATTGTACCCGCATCATCCCTTCCAGGTGGAAGAACTGGATATGCTGCGAAATTTACTATGTTTTCGGGAAGTACAGGTGATTGCGGCGGGAACCAACATAATCAAATTGTTGATGCCACACATGTTATAAATAGTGTTTATACTCCTGAAACATGGTATGGGTGGAGTGAGATGCTCGATCATACATGGGTTAGTAGTCCTCTGTATGTACTCGGAATATCTATAATTTCGTATCAATATACTATCCCTGGTACAGGTTTAGGATTAGGAATGTATGGTGGCACATCCGGACAAATGGAGTTAGGTAATGTCGGATCAATATATGGAAAAAACAGTGTATCTCCATTCAACGTTGTACATGCTAATAACGAATGGTACGATTGGTTGTACCATGTAAAATGGAGCAGAGGTACAGATGGATATGTAGAAATATATTTAAAACGTTCGTATGATTCCGATTATGTTTTAGTCTGGTCAAAATATAATTATCAAACTGAGTGGCCTTATGGTACCCCAGAAACGAATATTATGAGTACTAGAATTGGAATGTATAGATCATCTACCGTAACAGCACCACAAATTGCTTATATGCTAAATCCAAAGATTGGAACGACAAGAGCAGATGTGGAATATAGAGGATAGAGTATGAAGACGATTAAATTATCACTGGATTTATGAGATAATGAATTAGATATGTTATTTAGGATTTTCTACTACCAATTTTATAAAAAATCCAAGCAACAACTAAGTGAAAATGGGAACATTCCGCTGTTCCCCTTATTTTTCTGACTGCTTAATGGTAACGAAATTGGGTTCACTTTTTTTAGCTGTAGCTATCGATATTTGAAAAATTAGCTATAGAAAATCTTATATAACATGTCTGTAGCATTAAGAACGCTTTCATATGGTGATAACTTGAATGTTTAATGGAATTATAACCTCAATGCGACCCCAGCAATGGTATAAGAACCTAATTTTATTTGCTAGCATCATTTTTTCTCTAAATATCTTGAATGTTGAGATGTGGTTTACTGTCATCTTTGCATTTATCATATTCTGTATGCTATCCGGAAGCGAGTACATAATTAATGATATTATTGACATAGAAAGTGATAGGAAGCATCCTGTTAAATGTAAAAGACCTCTGGCGTCAGGTAAATTAAAAAGAACATATACTCTTGTTTTTGCGGCAATGCTAATCATTGGGGCTGTGACAGGTTCATATTTAATAAATATACCATTCCTAATAATTTCAATATCTTATCTATTGTTGATCTTATTTTATTCTTTATACCTTAAACATTTAATCATCGTTGATTTATTAGTAATTTCAATAGGATTTGTTATGAGAGCAATAGCAGGAGGAATCGCGATCAATGTCAGGATTTCCCCATGGCTAATAGTATGCACTTTCCTTCTTGCATTATTTTTGGCGCTTGGAAAAAGAAGGCATGAATTGAATTTGCTTGGGAATAATGCTGGAAATCATAGGAAGAATCTTGCCGAATATTCTAATGAGATGCTTGACCAGATGATAAGTATAACCACAGGCGCATTGATAATCTCATATTCATTGTACACATTTTTTGTGGAAAATTATTTTATGATGCTCACTATTCCGGTTATTATTTATGGTCTGTTCAGGTATCTATTTTTAATTCATTCAAAAAATTATGGTGGAGAGCCTGAGATGCTTTTTAAAGATAAGGGGATGCTGCTTTGTATGATTTTGTGGGGGATTTTGGCTGTGGGAGTGCTTTATATTCCGAAAGTAATAAATGAATTTTTAGGAGGATTTTGAAGATGAAGTGGACTAAAAATGTAGACAATTTATTAGATATTGACTGGAAAAAATCGCCTTATATTTATATACTAAGTTTAGTATTCATATTATCGAGACTACCTTTATTGAATTTGGGTTTTGGAACTGAGGGGGATGCTTGGGCAATTGCAAATTCAGCTTTTGATTTAAGTTATTCTCATATTTACCATACTTCCCGGTTTCCAGGGTATCCTGTTCCAGAATATTTCAATTCTTTAATCATAGATCATGGCTGGTTAGCTACAAACGGATTGACGATGCTACTCTCATTAACCTCTGTTCTTTTTTTTGCAAATATTTTAAAGAACCTTAATATTGAAAACAAAGGGTTATTAGTCGTAACATATGCATTTCTACCAATTTTATGGATCAACAGCACCAACACAATGGATTACATGTGGGCGTTGACATTTATCATTATTGCCTGGTTTTGTATTATTGAAAAGAAGTTTGCCGTTGGGGGTGTGATAATGGGATTAGCAGTTGGTTCACGAATAACATCTGCTATTTTAATAATTCCTTTTATTTATTTGATCTGGATTGAAAATAAAAAGATAAAAAACATCATTTACTTTGTCTTGTTCATGGGTATAATATCATCTTTATTATTTTTACCTTTATTCGTCCAATATGGTCTGAAATTTATAACATATTCTTCTGCAAATTTTACTCTAAAGGAGACGATTATTTATGCAGGATATAATTTTATTGAACTCATCGGTTGGCTTCCTGCAATTTTTGTATTATTAATATTTCCGTTATCACTGAAAATCTTGTTAAAAAAAATTATTGAAAAAGATAAATATACTCTATTTTTAATTTCAGCCATTGTATTAATTTTTATTTTGTATATCAAAGCCCCTTATGAATCCGGTTATCTAATTCCTACGATTCCATTTGGACTATTACTCCTTAATAAAATATTGAGAAAAAAGCTAATTGTGATATTTTGCATCTTATTATTATTAAATTCTTTCATATATTTTAATATAATTGAAAAAAATAAGGAACTGAATATAGAATTCAATGGTGCTATCCATGATGGAATGATCAAAAAAGACATCGATGCGAGAACTGAACAAATGAGTTTTACTCAAAAGCTACTGAATGCCAACATTAAACATTCTGTTATTATTATAGGGTGGTATCTTCCAATAGTATCTTATTTTAATAAGAAGGCTAAATCCACCAACAATTTGGATTTTGAAAATGATAATATATATAAAGGATTAATGCCTCTTGATGAGTTGCAAGATTTCCAGAAAAAAGATTATAGTTGTTATTATATTAACGAAATGGATAACTATACAAAAAGGATTTATAATTTTAATTTGATGGACTATAATTGTATGTATCTTAATGTGGAGAAAAAACTTTCAGAATAAAAGGTAAAATGAAATACGACTTGCACACTCACTCAAAATATTCTTCAGATGGAATTCTTGAATCAAAAGAAATAAAAAAAACAGCAATTAAAAATGGCTTGAATGGAATAGCAATCACAGATCACAATACTATAAAAGGCGGTTTGGAAGCAAAGAAATATGAAACTAAAGAGCTCAAAATTGTCATCGGCTCTGAAATCTCAACAGACCGTGGTGATGTTATAGGGCTTTTCCTTTCAGAAGAAATAAAATCAAATGATTTCTATGGAGTTATTTCAGAAATCAAAGACCAAAATGGGGTTGTCATTATCCCACATCCCTTCGATGAATCGCGCCATTCAGCCCTTCATCCAACTGACAAGGATAGAAAATACCTAGATTGTATTGAAGGATTCAATTCAAGGTGTATAGCTCAGAAATACAATAATAAGGCTATCGAATTTGGAAAAAAGCACAAAATACCAATAACTGCTGGAAGTGATGCTCATTTTGCAAATGAAATTGGAAACGCTGGAATAATTACTGATTCAGAAGACTTGCTTGAAGCCATTATAAGAAATGAAATCAGGATATTCGGCAAACAATCATCGATTTTAAACCATGTCGGGACAAAGGCAATAAAACTATGGCGAAAAATAAAGTCTGGATAATAATTCTCTTTGCTGTTTTAATATATTTATCAATGGGTATATATGCAGACTATAAGAAACTAATATCTGTAATAAAAGACTTTCGGTGGATTTTCCTGTCGGAGCTTCTTTTTTTGACAACTGCGGGTTACTTTGTAAGATTTATAAAATGGCTTTATTTCTTAAGAAAAGCAGGTATTTACCTGAATATGAGGGAGAATTTATTTGTGTTTTTTAGCGGGCTTTCGATGATAATTACACCAGGAAAAATAGGAGAGATCTGGAAGGGATGGCTTATAAAGGACATAAATGGAGAAAAGTTGAGTAAATCAGTTCCAGTTGTAATCGTTGATAGAATTACGGATGTATCTGGACTTGTCATGCTGGCTATGCTTGGGATCATATATTTTGAGCAAGGAATATATCTCCTCTTGATGTTAATATTTTTAATAATAGGATTTGTTGCAGCAATCAAATCTAAAAATATCTCAGCCAAGATAATTTCAATATTAGAGAAAAAAATCGGAAAATATGCTGAGGATTTTAAAACCATGCACGAAACCTTAATGAAATTGATGGAGCCTTCAGGGATAATTCGAATGTCTTTTATTAGTGCAATTGCATGGTTTTTTGAATGTTTAGGCCTTTACCTTGTTATTAAAGGGTTTGGACAATATATCAATTTAACTCAGTCTGCATTTATCTTTAGCTTTGCGTCACTTGCAGGTGCTATAAGCATGGTTCCGGGTGGACTGGGTGTAGCAGAAGCTACAATTTCTGGTTTACTTCAATTCTTTGGTATATCTCCCACGATTTCAGTGGCCATATCTATGGTGGTAAGGTTTGGAACACTATGGTACGGAGCCATTCTTGGATTATGCGTATATTTCGTTTTCAGAAGGGATTATAATGCTATAAGTATTACCAAAGAGTTAAAATGAAGTTATTCAATTATAGAAAAAATATTCATATGTTTGAGGTTCCTAAATGTCCAAAGTAGCGGTTTTAAAAACATCCCCAAGAACTGTAATAGATGATTATTCACGGTTAATTCAAATTTCAGAATATGACAAAAAAACTCAAAAAAACAATAGAACAATACTCAAGCTGAATCTTTCATGGACTTTATTCTATCCCGCCTGCTCTACAGCACCGTGGCAACTCGAAGGAGTTATCAAATCATTGAAGGAATCGGGTCATAATGATATAATCGCCGTGGAAAATCAAACGGTTGTAACACATCCTTGGAAGGGTGCTTATAATAATAAATGGCTTCCCATTCTTAACAAATATGGAATTGATTTCCAACCATTAACAGATGTGGAATGGATATCATATAAACCAAAAGCAGAAATGCTGGCAATGCATGAAATTTTTGATGAGATATTAATTCCGAAACTTTTTGTTGGAAGTAATATGATACATTTCCCGACTATGAAAACTCATGGTCATACAACTACCACAGGCGCTATGAAAAATGCATTTGGGGGCTTAATCCCTAAATATAGACATCATGCTCATAAGAAAATTCATGAAATTCTCGTTGATTTATTGACAATACAAAAAGAAATCCATAATGGAGTATTTGCTGCAATGGATGGATGTGTTTGTGGAAATGGTGCAGGCCCAAGAACAATGGAACCTTCTATTGGAAACGTGATATTAGCTGGAGACGATCAAGTAGCAATTGATGCAGTAGCTGCAAAAATTATGGGATTTGATCCTTTGAAAATAGACTATATCAAAATGGGTCATGATAAAGGATTAGGGATCGGAGATGTTGGCCAAATTGAAATAATGGGTATGGATAAGAAAGAGTTTGAAAAACTAAATTTTGGTTTCGAAGCTAAAAAAAGTCCGATAATCAAGTGGGATCAGATATTAAGAAAAAAGACAGCAAATTTAAATTTAGTTCACAATGTTCTATTCCGTTCCCCGGTTTTCAAAGCTTTTATTTTTGCATCCGAATTCTATCATGACCAATTATGGTATCCATTAACCGGAAAAAGTCATTTAGAAAAATTCAATCAAACCGAATGGGGAAAATTGTTCACCAAATACCCCTATGGGGAATTTCCAGAATATACAAAAGTGAAAAATTGGGATCCATATTAAAAATATAAAAAGAATAAAATTCTAAGCCGAAACCAGTTATGAGTTCTTATTTTATATCTAAATTGCCATCATCAATAGGAGTTGTACCTATTCTCAAAGTGCCATACATCACATTATCGACTGAATGATATTTTTGGGGAATGGTCATGCAAATGTAAAGATTGGAGAGATTATAAATCATGAGATTGTAAACAACTTTCACGGGAAAGAATAAATTAATATTAATTATTATCATGAAAATGAAGGAAACATTGATATTGATGAGGAATAAATAAGTAAAACTATTGTACTAAAGGTGAGATAAGATTAAGAACCCCGACTTTAAGTTATCAGAGGAAGAGGCAGATTGATTAAATGAATAAAATAAAAACAACAGTAACTTTATCAAAATGTGTAGATAATGATATAAAGAAAGGAGTTTTTAACGCTATATCTAAGACTGATTTTAAATCCAAGAAAGTTAATTCTGTTCTAATAAAACCAAACCTGTGCTATTACTGGGATTACTCAACAGGTGAAACAACAGACAAAAGAGTTGTGTCTGCGGTCATAGATTATGTCCGTGAGTTCTGTAATCCAGATGCAAATATAAGAATAGCTGAAGCCGATGCAACTGCAATGAAAACTCGATATGTTTTTAAGATGCTTGGGTATACCGATCTTGCAGCAGAAAAAAATGTGGAATTGTTCAATTTATGTGATGATGATTCTAAGGATATTGAAATCAAAACAAAGGCAGGTTTATTGAAGATTCCCCTCCCCAGAAGCATGCTTGACTCCGATCTGATCATAAATGTACCTAAATTAAAAGTACCCCGTCGAATACCATTAACATGCGCCATGAAAAACCTGTTCGGTTGTATTCACAATCCCGTGAAAGCCAGATATCACCCGTATCTTCATGAAGTGATTGCTGGAGTGAACTGCGCGATAAAGCCGGATTTAACTGTTGTGGATGGCATCATTGCCCTTGGTAGATATCCAGTAAAACTTGATTTGATTATCGCAGGAACAGATTCATTGGCTGTGGATTATGCTGCCGCGAAGATCATCGGATACAATAATCCATACAAGATCAAATATTTACAATTATCAAAAGAGATGAGAAGTGACAATTTTGCTGTAGATATTATAGGTGAAGACATCAATGAAATAAGAAGGCAGTTCCCACAGGTTAACAACTTCCTCTTTACTCTTTTATGGGATTTACAATTAAAAGGCATTAAGATATATAGCAGAGTTACCGGTGATGTTGTGCCGCCAATTCTGGGTGATCTTTGATGTTGAATGTTGGAGTTCTTGGACTTGGCAAGATGGGTAAGTTGCATTTGATGAATTGTAAATTTATTGAAGATGTTAAGGTTATTGCTGTTGCAGATGCATCTGAAAAGAATCTTAAATGGGCGAAGTCCCGTGGTATAAATGGTTTATATCATGATTACAAAGAATTGATTGAAAAAGAGAACATTGATGCAGTTATAATTACTCTACCGCATTTTTTGCATGTCAAAAGTAGCATTTTAGCCGCTGAAAAAGGAATAGGTGTATTTATGGAAAAACCACTGGCAAATACAGTTGCAGAAGGTGAGCTGATCATAAATGCAATTAAAAAATACGGCATAAAATTTATGATCGGATGCAATTGCAGGTTCATAGATTCAATTGAACAATTAAAAGGAATGTATGACAATGGCATGTTAGGGGATGTGGAAATCGCGACACTGGAAAATATCGGAAATGGGCCGTTCAGTCCTTTTCTGGAGCCTGCTCCAGTCCCTGATTGGTATTTTGATCCAAAAGAAGCAGGAGGTGGTGCCTTTTTGGATTTAGGTTATCATATGATCGATCTATTCCAATATTTCTTTCAGGATGTTGCACTGGAGTATGTACAACTTGGGAACCGGTATAATTTACCGTATGAAGATAATGCTACAGCAATCCTAAAGTCAAATAAGACCTCCACAAGAGGTATTGTAAATCTCGGATGGTACTCTAGATCCGTATTTCCAAAGTTCGACTTCCGAGTAATGCTTCATGGAACAGCGGATTTTGCTTCGACAGATGATTTCATGCCGAATGTCTATTTA
This sequence comes from Methanosarcinales archaeon, assembly GCA_905339155.1. Lineage (GTDB taxonomy): Archaea > Halobacteriota > Methanosarcinia > Methanosarcinales > Methanoperedenaceae > Methanoperedens. The sequence continues at coordinate 18,600 of CAJPFJ010000048.1, read as the reverse complement.
AATGCAGTGAAGGAGGGTTTGGGGAACGTTTGGCGCAATGCTACACAAAGAAAGATCAAACCTCTGGCGTATACATACTACTACTATTCGTATTTTAAAGAACTGGACCATTTTTTCGAATGCGCCAAGAATGATAAAAAACCCAGAATAAGTCCGGAAGAAGCACTAAAAACATTGACAATAATAGAAAATGGTTATAATTATAAAATAAAAGGTGAAACAATTTGAAGCTGGCTTTTTTAATAAACACTCCGGCACAGGTACACTTCTGGAGAAATATTATTAAAATATTAGAAAGTAGGGGGCATAGTGTTGAAGTTTTAGCAAGGGATTATGGAGAAGCAATTCCATTATTCAAAGAATATTTTAATAGTTATTTTGTGCATAGCAAAAAATCAGATGGACCATACAAAAAGATAATAAATTTTCCATTTGATATGATAAGAGCATACAAATATTTGAATGCCGTTAGACCAGAAATCATACTAGGCTACGGAATTGATTCTGCATATATATCGAGATTTCTAAGGAAACCATGTATAATATTTAATGATTCTGAGCCATTAAACAATACATTCTTCTATTCACAGCATTTCAAACTTTTTTTAAGATTTGTGGATGTCTATATTAGCCCAGATACATTCAAGAATGATTTTGGAATAAAGCATATAAAGATAAGAAGTTTTAAAGAGATGGCATATCTACATCCTAAACATTTCAATCCGGATAAGAGTGTACTTGATTATTTGGGTATCGGAGACAATAAATTTGTTCTCCTAAGATTTAATGCATTTGATGCTCTTCACGATATAGGGCAATGGGGTTTCTCAAATGAGAATAAAACTAAACTGGTAAAGGAACTTGAAAAATATTGCAGGGTTTTTATTTCATCCGAGAAAAAATTGCCTGCCGAATTAGAACCATATAGAATCAAAATACCTTTACATAAGATTCATGATGTCCTTTTTTATGCAGATTTATTGGTTGGCGATACTCAGACTTTGACAACAGAAGCTGGAATTCTGGGAACACCTGCAATAAGGTGTAATTCATTCGTTGGTGAAAAGGATATGGGCAATTTCATTGCTCTTGAGAAAGATTATGGATTGATATTTAATTATAACAATCCAGAAAAGGCAATAGAAAAGGCAATAGAATTAATACAGATTTCAAATATTAAGAAAGATTGGTCAATTAAAAAAGAAAAACTCTTAAAAGAAACAATTGATGTAACAGGTTTTATGGTCTGGTTTATAGAGAATTATCCGGCAAGTTTCAGCAAAGTCCAGGAAAATACAAGACTCATAGATAGGTTCATATAGAAAGTATTATTTAAATCAAACGGACCGTAAAATGACAATAGAACATTCAGGAAAATTAGATTCATTACTCAAATTAGATAAATGGATAACGATTCAGGATTATAAAGGATGGGACCCTTTTGATGGGTTGAATTCCAGATTATTTAAAAATTTAAAAAATCCTTATATAAGAATGCTTCTTATTCAGATAAATAAATACTCTATTATAAATCTAAGACCTGCGCTCTTAATAGAAACTAGCAAAGATCCAAAAGGGATATTTCTGATAATCCAAGCATACTCCATGTTGTACGATATCACCAGGAATGAAGAATATAAAGACAAAATCCGTAAACTACTACCAATATTTGAGTCCAATTCTCTGAGAGATATATACAAATTTGACTGTTGGGCAAGTCATTATTTCCAGCATGTAGGAATCGATAAAAGTGAACTTGAACCAAATTCCCCGGATATAATTGGCACCTGTCAGGCGATAATAGCATTAGTAAAAAGTTATTCACTTCTAAAAGAAAATACTCTCAAAGAAATAGCTATTAGTGCAACTCACTTATTATTTGAGTCTTTTTTGGATCGCTCTGAAGATGGTTATTTTTTTAAATATACACTATCTGAGGAAAACAAAATTGTCTTAAATGCTTCAGCACAGGCATTGGAAGCCATATCTCAAATTCTCACAATATATACAAATGAAAATTTTATAGAAGATAGTGAGAAAGTTGTTTCAATGCTGATCAATGAACAAAGGACTGATGGATCCTGGATATACAGCAAATATTCGAATGGAAAAGAAAGAATTCAATTAGATTTTCATCAGGGTTATATGATAGATGGATTATTGGCTATTCAACCATTTATGAGGATGAAAGACGATAAGAACTTGATTTTATGTATTGAAAAGGGGATAGATTTCTATGAAAAAAAATTATTTCGAAAAGATGGAAGTAGTTATTATCGATATCCCAGTTTTTATCCAATTGATATTCATAACCAGGCACAGGGTATAATAACATTTAGCAAATTAGGAAAATTGAATCATAAATATTTAGAGTTTGCCGAAAAAATTACTGACTGGACGATTTTAAATATGCAAGATCCTGAAGGATATTTCTACTACCAGAAACACAGGTTTTTTACAAATAATATTCCCTATATGAGATGGAACCAGGCATGGATGATGTTGGCTTTATCGACACTTATGGAAGAATCCGAAAAGTTGAAGAGAATATGAACAAGAACATAATAAAAATATATCATCAATTTCCAGGGGTTATCCAAAATCTTGGAATAAACATATATGAATTGAACGAATGGAGAATTAGGAGAAGCGCCAAATTTAGGGATAATCTCCGTTTTTTAAGAAAAACAGAAACTTGGGGAGATAAAGACTTTTTAGAATATCAAAATAAACACCTTAAAAATATTGTGGCATATGCATATAAATATGTTCCTTATTATCATGAGTTATACAAAAAAAACAATATCGATATCACTAAAATACAAACTATAGATGACTTGGAAAAACTTCCAATGGTTCAAAAAGAAGATATAATCAAATACAAAAATTCAATTCGTTCAGTTCAAAGTGAACCGTTTATTACACGTCATACTTCAGGAACCACAGGGGAACCTTTGGAAATAAGGATTTCATCTAACTTAGATATTCTGCAAAAATGTAATGCATATCGAAGAGATATATGGGCGGGGTATAAAGATGATTGGATTGGAAGATTTGTAGGAGATACACCAATAAAAAACTGCAGAGATAAAAATCTGTTTAGAAAATCATACATCCTAAAAAGGTTTATTTTTCCTTCATATTGTTTATCTTTAAAAACTATGCCCTCTATAATTCGAACACTTGAAAGACAAAACATTAAATTTTTGCAGAGCTATCCTTCAACTGCTTACCTTCTTGCTAAATTCTTAGAAAGATCTGATAATTATTTGCCAATGAAAGCAATCTTATATTCTTCTGAACCAATGTATGAATTTCAAAGAGAATTAATAGAAAAGCGTTTCAAAACAAGAGTATTTGGATTTTACGGGCAAATGGAAGGAGTCGTTTCAGCGCTTGAATGCGAGGAAGGAGAATATCATACATCCATGATTGACGGAATTCTCGAGATAACCAATAAATCTGGTGAAAGAGTACCAAAAGGTGAGAAAGGATTTACAATATCAACTTCTTTACATAACTATGCAATGCCATTAATTAGGTATGCTTTAAATGATTATACTGGTTATAAAGATAAAAGCTGCGATTGTGGTAGAAAATTACCTCTTTTATATCCAGTTGAAACTAAAAAAAATGATTTTATAATTACACCCTTTGGGAAAATAATATCACCATCTCTTGTAACTCGTACATTAAAATATGCACTATCTGGTCAGAGTATTATTGAATCGCAGATTGTACAAAAATCATTTGATTCTATCATAATCAAAATTGTGCCCACAGAGAAATACTCAGATATTGATGAAAAATTATTATTAAAATCTTTTTTAGAATTAGTAGGAGATGGAGTATCAATAAAAATCGAGCATGTAGAGAAGATTCATCAATCAAAAGCCTATAAGAAGAGATTCGTTATTAATGAAATAGGAGGTGATTACATTGAAAAAGCTTTTGGAAGCCTCGAATAATCACAAAGTTATTGTAATTGGACCATATCCCCCGCCATATGGTGGGGTTGCAACATTTATAAAAAACTTAATGAATCAAGATGCAATTTCCAGATACTATAACTTAAAATTGTATGAAACTGGTAAGAAAAGCAAAAAAGTTCCAACAATAATTCAAGCAATTATTGAAATTTACCTAATAATAAAATATTTTTCATTATCAGAATTTAAAAATATAAATATATTTCATATTCATACAGCGTCTTATTGGAGTTTTTTACGAAATATACCCTATATATTAATTTCTAAACATTTTTCGGATGGTAAAGTAATATTACATATACATGGTGGGAACTTTCATATTTTTTTTAAAAAATCTCCAGCAATTATTAAGAAAATCATTAAACTTTCATTTAAAAATTCTGATTGTATCATAGTAACATCTCCTGTATGGATTACTATAATAAAAAAAATATGTACTGAATGTAATCATATATATTCCATTTCTAATGGGTTTGATCCTGAAATCATTTATCCTATTCCAAAGGAAAGAGCAAGAGAATTACTCAACTTACCTAAAGATAAGAAAATTCTTTTAAGCATCGGGCATTTAGAGGATTTTAAAGGGCATAAATATCTGCTGGAAAGTCTAAAAAACATAGGAAAAGATAGGTCAAATATAGCGGCTTATATTATTGGAACAGGATCCCTAAAAGAAAATCTTAATAGGTTGATTGGTGAATTTAAACTTGAAAAAGTTTGTTTTTTGGCCGGCGAAAAAGATCACTCAAACGAAATTCCATTATGGATTAACGCTTGCGATATTTTCGTTTTACCGAGTTTAGCTGAAGGAAATCCAACAGTTATGTTCGAGTGTCTAGGATGTGGTAAACCTTTTATAGGAACTAAAGTTGGTGGCATACCAGATATTATTACTTCAGAAGAGTATGGTTTCCTGGTTGAGCCAGCAAACTCAAAAGATTTAACCGAAAAAATTATTACTGCATTGGATAAAGAATGGAACAATAAAAAAATCTTAGAATATTCACAACAATTCACCTGGGAAAATATAGCGAATCAAATTTTAAAAATTTACAGAACAAGTTTATAATTATATCAAACATATGAAAATAGTAATAATAACTTTAATAGACAGGGGAGGAATGATTCATTATACTTCACAGCTTGCAAATGCAATGTCGTTTTATAGTGAAGTAACGGTAATTAGTGGAAAAGTTGATCTAAAGTATTTTAACAATGATGTGACTGTAAAATCAATAGCTTTACCATCAGCTGGATTAATTTATAAAAAAGATATTTTCAATTTTAGATCGGTAATTAGAATCTTAGAAAATATAAAACCAGATATTATCCATATTTCAGGGTTGCATTTTTGGATATTTGGACTATACCACTATTTCAAAAATAAAAATGTTGTTTTGACTTTACATGATGTAAACCAACATGAAGGTGAGCGAAATATAATTAATATATTAATTAATAAAATGCATATTAAATTAGCAAAACATATATTTGTTCATGGGGAAAAACTTCGAAATATTTTAATTCTGAAAGGATATCCTGGAAATTCTATTTCAATAATTAAACATGGAGATTATTCGTTTTTTCTTAAATATTCGAAAGACATAGATGAAGATGGTTCTATTTTATTTTTTGGACGTATACAAGATTACAAAGGTATCCAATATTTAATAGAAGCCGTACCCCAAATAAGAAAACAAATACCTGATGTTAATGTAATTATAGCAGGAAGAGGAAATTTCGCCAAATACAATTCTTTGATTCAAACACCAGAAAACTTTGAAATAATCAATGAGTTCATACCTGATGAACTCGTGGGAGAACTATTTCAACGAGCAAGCATTGTTGTATTACCATATATTGAAGGATCCCAGACAGGTATAATTCCAATTGCATATTCATTCAAGAAACCAGTTATTTCAACAAATGTAGGGAGTATTTCAGAAGTTGTAGAGGATGGCGTGACAGGCTTTATCGTGCCCCCCCGGGATTCGCATGCGTTAGCTGATGCGGTTATAAAGATTTTGAAGGATGATGATTTACGAAAGCGGATGGGTGAGAATGCGTATAGGAAAATGAAAGAAGAACTTTCGTGGGATAAAATCGCAGAAAAGACAATTGAAACATACAATGCAGTTATAAAGGCAAAGGAAAATTAACAACTCAATGATCAAGTTACCTGATATATTCCAGCTCAATGACTGGGATTCAAAAAAATTCCTGCGAATGATAATAGCTATCCAGATAGCGATGCTCGGGTTAATAGGCCTTGATCTAATAGGTTTTGAAATCCCAATTTTAAGGCAGGTCATAGGTTTTATTTATCTTACTTTTGTTCCTGGGGTTATAATTCTCAGACTTTTAAAGGTTCACAGATTGGGTGCTGCTGAGTCTCTTCTTTTATCAACAGGTATTGGCATCTCATTTATTATGTTCAGTGGTTTTTTCCTCAACACAATACTATCTTTTCTTAATATTGATTCACCTCTTTCATTCTGGAATGTTATTCTTTTTATAACTGCTCTGATTGCTGTTGGAAGTATTTTAAGCTTCAAAATAGATAGGTTTAACCAGTATGAACTACAACCTTTGAAAATAACTCGTTTAGCTTTTTACTTGATGTTGCTCCCAGTTTTAAGCATCCTGGGTACATACTTTGTTAATTTTCATGAAAATAATATATTGCTCATGTTTTTGATTGTATTAATAGCGCTGATTCCAGTACTAGTAGCTTTAAAGAGGATTCCTCCTGAACTTTATCCACTGGCTATTGTTGTTATTGCATTATCACTATTATTTCACAGATCGCTTATATCGATGTATTTAACAGGGGGGGATATCCACCAGGAATACTATTTACATAAGCAGATTTTAGATAACGCCTACTGGAACCCCCAGGGCGTTGGTAATATTAATGCTATGCTCAGCATTGTAATTATTCCTGCTGTGTATTCTTATTTTTTGAAAATGGATGGAGCGTGGGTATTTAAGATTATTTATCCAATCATTTTCTCCATCGTGCCGCTGGGATTATATTGTGTTTATAAACGTCAGATAACGAGTGAGAAGAATGCGTTTTTTTCCGTATTCTTTTTCATGTCATTTTTGACTTTTTTTACAGAGATGCTTTCTTTAGCCAGGCAGGAAATTGCTGAGCTTTTCTTTGTTTTAATAATATATCTGATGGTTCAGAATACTTTAAGGGAAAATAGTCGAAACGTTTTGATTCTTATTTTTGGCATATCGCTAATAACTTCACACTATGGACTTTCATATCTATTTATTATTTTAATGATTTTTATTTATTCAGTTTCAACTGTCTTGAATGGAATTCAAAAAATCAAAGGGTTTACGCTGCCTGAGTTTAATTTGAAATTATCGACTCGGAAAATTTTTTTAATATTTTACATAGTGTTTGCACTTTTATGGTATATGAATGTTTCAGAATCGTCTGCATTTACGAAAATTATCAAAATTGGAGACCATTTAATCACCAGTATATTTACTGAATTTTTCGATCCTGAAAACAGGGATATAACTGTTCTTATGGCGATTGGTGCTGCTGAGCCTCTTGTTCAATCTTTTGGAAGAGAAATTCATAGAATTCTTCAATTTATTACGCAAATTTTTATTATCGTTGGATTTTTTAAAATAATTAGTTACAGGGAATATTCTAAACTCAAAGCAGAATATTTTTATTTGATTGTAGGGTGCCTGGGATTGTTAGTACTATCATTCCTTCCCTATTCTGCAAAAACATTAAATATGACACGAATTTACCATATAGTACTTCTTGCAATATCTCCTCTTTTCATAGTGGGAGGGATTTTTGTTATAGAAAGATTATTGAGAATAATTATTAATAAGAACAAATTGAAACAAGATCATGTAATTTTAATCCTTGTTTTAGGCATAATGATACCCTATTTTCTGTTTAACGCAGGATTTGTTTATGAAATTACAAAGGACAGTCCTACCTCAATGCCTCTCTCAATAGAAAGAATGAAAAATTATGATATTTCAAAGAGATCTTTTTATGGTACCTATACACCAGAAGAAGATATTTATAGCGCCAGATGGTTTAATATAAATAAAAATGGAACTAAAATGACATTTGCGGATGGTGATTCGAAACTTCACGTTTTGATTAGTTACGGCATGATCCCTTTCGATAGGGTAAGGAGTCTTGATGCAGATATTTATCAAAATACAGCACTGAAGAAAGGAAAAATAGACTCCAGTTATTACCTGTATTTGAATAAATTCGATGTGTGTGACAATAATCCTATAATTGATAATTCAATTAGTGGATCATTATCTGGTAACTCATCAAAAGTTTACTCTAATGGATGCGGAGAAATATATGCAAAATGAACATGAGGAAAATAAGAACGTATTTTATAGAGTTGGATTAAGATCACTGATTTTTTTTAGACTGTACCCACATACATTCTTTACTTTTAGTCCGTTTAAAATATACGAATTTGCGGAACTCCAGAGAGGACTAAAAATTTCAAAAGATGAAATGGTTCTTGATATAGGTTGCGGGTCAGGTTTGCAAACGATGCTTATTGGAAAGAAATGCAAAAAGGTCATAGGAATAGATATATCAGAAAAAGCTATAACAATAGCTAAAAGCATATCACATTATATGAAAGGAAGGTTCAACATCGAATTTCGCTGTATTAAACTTGAAAATGCAAACTTCGAAAATGAATTTTTTGATAGGATCTTTAGCTTTTGTGTGATAGAGCATATTTCTAATTATAGCGAGATATTAAAAGAAGCGCATCGGATTTTGAAGAATAATGGACAAATGATATTTTCTGTTGATTCATTAGAGAATATTAAAGACATTAAATTAGTTGAGAAACATAAAAAACAACATTTTGTCGAGAAATATTTCAAAAAGGAAGAATTAAAAACAATTTTAGAAGAAATAGGGTTTAAAAGAATTGAGATCTATCCTATTTTTAAAAGTAATTTTGCCAGGGAACTCTTCATTGAAAAAGTCATAAATAGATCATCTAAATTTGGATTTATTATTCCGATCTTAACATATTGGGTTCTAAGATATGAAGAATATAAGTATAGGGATGAAGACAAAGGTATATTTCTAATAGCAAAATGTTACAAATAAGATAATGACAAATTATGATCACCTCAAAAGAAGAATACCAATTTTATCTTGAAGCTGATAAGATAGCTCTGGGAATAAAAAAGCAAAAATCAGGGCTGCTACCTACGATATGGAAGTTTCAGCGATTGTTAAGAAAAATTGAATATTATAAGAACTGCAAAAAATCCTTCATATGGAAGCCATATATTATATTTCTCTCCACACAATTTTATATCATGAGCGTTTTTTTTGGATTTACCATACCCCCGAATGTTTTTGGACCAGGCTTAAATATATGTCATGTTGGTACTATTATAATTAATCATACTGCCCGGGTAGGAGCAAATTGCAGGCTCCATGCTATGGTTTCTATAGGAACGCAGGCAGGTACAATAGATAAGGCTCCTTCAATAGGAAATAGTGTATATATAGGTCCGGGAGCAAAAATTTTCGGCCCAATTTATATTGCGGATGGAATTGCTATAGGTGCTAATTCGGTAGTGAATAAATCTTTTTATGAACAAAATATTTCCATCGCTGGAATTCCTGCTAAAAAGATCAGTGATAAAGGTTCTGAAGGTTTAATAATAAAGGGAACAGATATGGCATCAGATATAAAGTTTAAAAACTTAAAATATAAATATAAATTAAATACAAATGAATCCCAAAGTTCCTAATAATACGAAAAAAAATCTTGTTTTTTTTTTAGAAACAAGGTATATAGGAGGTGCAGAGGTATATTTACTATTATTAGCTTCAGGTTTGGACAAAAAATTATTCAATATAAGAGTCGCAATTCCAAAAAGCAACGGGACTTCAGAATTTGTTAATGAATTAAGATCAAAAGGGATTAAAGTAGATTTTATCAAGAAATATAATATTTTGAATAATTTTCTCTATTTTAATAAAATTAAACCAGATTATATACATTTCAACGTGCCTATCCCTTCAATCAACTCGTGTACGACAGCGATTTTAGCCGGAATAATGTATTCAAAATCTAAACTTTATGTGACTGAACATATGGTTCCCCCAGAATACGAACCACAGTCTTTCATAAGATCAATTATAAGATTAATAACAATATCAATTATAAGATTATTATATGCAAAATTAGAGATGTCGATCACGGTCTCAAATAAAAATAAAGAATCATTGATGAAAAATTATAAGTTACCAAAAAATAAAATAAAAGTTATTTATAATTGCATAGATATCGAACATATTACAAATTATAACCGGGATATTGCCAGGGAATTGAAAAAACAGTTCTTAATAAGCGATTCTGCGATAGTTTTCGGAACCATAGGTCGCTTAAGTCCACAAAAAGGACATGAATACTTGATCAATGCCTCAAAAATTGTAATAAAGGAAATACCTCAATCCCTTTTTCTATTTGTAGGAAAAGGTGAAAACAAAGATCAATTGATCCAGAAAATAAATGATTACAATTTAAGTGAATATTATAGATTAGTTGGATATCAGGAAAATCTTTCCGATATTTTTACACTTATTGATATTTTTGTTTTACCATCTATTTCAGAAGGATTTCCTTTTGTAATATTGGAAGCAATGGCTGCTAATAAACCAGTAATTGCCACAAACGTCGGGGGTATACCTGAAATAATTACAAATAATATTAACGGCATACTTGTGGAATCCAGGGATCCAGATGCATTAGCAAAGGCAATGATCATGTTAGCCAAAGACACAAAAAAAAGAAATCATATTGCAGAAATGGGATGTAAAAAGATCAGAGAAAACTTTTCTTTAGAGAAAATGATATTAGCTACAAAAGAAATCTATAAATAATAATATCTATTTCTGAAGGGATTATATTATGCAAATAATTTTTACATGCGATGTTGCCTTAAATGATAAAGAAGCACAAAACATTCACGTTATAGAATTATATAACAATCTATCAAAAGTCGCCAATGTATGTCTTTTTGTACCAAAACCCAGAAGAATTAAAGTTATCTTATCAGATGTAAAATATGTTCCAAAACTGGGAATTCCTGAACTTGGATTATTATTATACCAGATTTCCCTATTTTTTCATCTTTACGTTTATTGCAGGAAAATAAAAGTTGATGCGATTTATGCACGACAATCCCCTTTTACTTTTATTCCATTCATTGTATCAAACTATTTTAAAATACCTTATTTTGTTGAAGTTAATGGACTAATTGCTGATGAAATGAAAATGTTTGGTCAATCTAAATTAAAAATTGCCATCGCAAAAATCAGTGAAAAACTTGGTTACAAAAAAGCTATAAAGATTTTTGCGGTAACGCAGGGGATAAAAGAAGGTATAATTAAGCTATACAATATTCCGGAAGAGAAAATTGTAGTCATGGGAAATGGGGCAAATATTTCCATGTTCAGGCCAATAGATCAGGAAGAAGCGAAAAAAGAATTAAAACTTGATACACATTTAAGATATGTTTGTTTTGTAGGTAATATCGTTATCTGGCAAGGTACAATATATTTAGTCCATGCTGCTCCCTCCATCCTGTTACAATGCCCAAATACACGCTTCCTGATCGTCGGTGATGGCCCTATGAAAAGCGAATGTATGCAGCAAGCTGAGAAACTTGGGGTAAATAATATGTTCATATTTATAGGAAGTGTCCCTTATAAATATGTTCCACTGTACATTAATGCGAGCGATATTTGTATCGTCTATAAAAAACCGATAAAATCCGGATATTCACCATTAAAATTATATGAATATATGGCATGTGAAAAACCGGTGGTCGCAAGTAGATTGGAAGGATTTGAAATTATAGAGCAGCAAAATGCGGGATTATTGGTCAAACCAGAGGATCCAGAGGAATTAGCAAAAGCGGTAATTAAACTCTTAAAAGATGATACGCTAAGGGAAGAAATGGGAAAAAATGGCCGAAAATACGTGGTAAAAAACCATAGCTGGGAAGCTATAGGACGTAAAACAGCGGAAATTTTTTCCCGGAATCAATAATTGGAAATTCCATGCAACCATCAAAAAAATTTGCCTTCGACATCGGTATAACATTTATTGCATCTGCGATCAGCATTCCAATGGGATTCATCATATCCATATTCATTGGAAGATATCTTGGCGCCGGGGATCTGGGATTATATTATATGAATTTCACTATTTATGGGATTGCCATGCTTTTTGCAGGGATTGGTATCCCTGCTGCGATAATAAAGTATGTCGCACAGTACAGGGCTGATAGGGAAAAATCCAATAAATATGTTTCTTCAGGTATTATCACTTCATTATTGCTAGGAATTGGATTCAGTATACTTTTTTACCTTTCAGCCGGGGTATTTGAAAGGATATTCGATATGCCTGGATTATCTACATTAGAAAAAATATTATCTTTTGTTTTTCCATTTTCTCTTGTAAACGGAACACTCCTTGGATTGCTCAATGGGATGAGGGAAATGAAGAAATTCGCCCTGTCAACGATTATCCAGAGCGTTTTGATGATGGTTATTTCTGTTCTGTTGCTTTACCTGGGTTATGGTGTTAACGGGGTAGTATTTGGCACTGTACTTTCTTCTATAGGGTCGTGTATATACCTGGTATTTATCAGCAGGAGTTATTTTGAGATTACCTTTGAGGATTATATTCAAACCACAAAGGAAATATTAAAATTTGGTGTACAAATATTTGCCACAAATGCAATAAATGTGATAAATTATCAGGCAGATACCATAATGATAGGATATTTCCTGACAGCTGTTGATGTAGGACATTATGGTGTGGCTGCAAATTTTAGTAAATTCTTCTGGATAATTCCGAACGCTATTTCAACAATAACCTATCCAGCTACTTCAGAGTATTGGGGAACCAGGAATCATGAAGCGCTTCAAATGATGATCGATAAAAGTATGAAATATACTGCTCTATTATTATTGCCTGCTGGATTGGGGATCGGATTTTTTGGTGAGGAGATAATTACTTTAATATATAAAGAAGATTTCAAGTATTCTGTTCTGCCAATGTTGATATTGATAATCGGGACAGTGGTTTTTGGAATAATAAAATCGATCGGTGGTTCTGTAACTGCGGCAGGACGACCCGATCTTGGAATGAAAGTGACGGGAATTTCTGCATTCATTAATATTGTGTTGAATGCATCGCTTATACCGGCTTATGGTATTGTGGGGGCTGCCATAGCTACCATGATATCTTTACTAGTAAATTCTCTTGTCGGATTATTTCTTACCATCAAAATATTAGATTTTAAATTTGATTTTGAATGGTTCATAAAATTGTTTGGAATAACGTTCCTGTTGATTTTGTCGTTCAAATATTTGGCTTTTATAAATATATATATTATAGGTTTTATGATCCTTTTCATTTATATGATTATAATTTTTATGTTTTTTATAAAAAAAGAAGACAGGGATTATTTCCTGCAATTACTGCATTAAATCAATAATCTCTTTTTATCATTTTCCATCAAAGTAAACCTTAAAGCTATTGAATTCATATTAGAGGAACTAATAGGAGAGATGCATGCAAATATTTCTTGTATATCTTACTATAAACTGGAATCAAAGTGGATACAACTATGGATTGGGGTATATAGCTTCTGTTTTAAAAGAAAAAGGGCATAATATTAATTTTTTCACCATTAATAATAGCAGTGATATTGAATTATTATATGAACAAATAAAATTGAAAGAACCGGATATAATAGGGTTTTATGTATCAACGTATCAGTTCATTTATTTAAAGGAAATTATACCAAAAATAAAGAAAATATCAAAAAGCTTTGTAATAATCGGCGGCCCATATCCAACATTAAAGCCAGAGTGTATTTATGAAATTCCGGAACTTGATGCTATTGTAAGGGGAGAAGGCGAGTTTCCAATGCTTGATCTGGTAGAAGCATTTGAGCATAAGACTGATCATCTATTGATAAAAAATTTTTGGTACAAGACAAAAGAAGGAGTTGTAAAGAATGATCTTAGGCCTTTGATCAATGACCTTGACAAACTCCCGCTTCCTGATAAGAGTCCTCTGGATTATCAACAAGAAATTAACAGGCACGGAGGCATAAATAGATTTATTTTCAGTAGAGGTTGTATATTTGAATGCACCTATTGTTCGAATAAAGCTTATACAGATCTCTATAATAAGACTTACTACAGGGTACTAAGCCCACAAAGAGCCATTGAGGGAATTGAGTCGGATGCAAGCAAATATAAATTTAAAGAGATTATTTTTGATGATGACACAATAAACTTAAATGAAGAATGGTTCCTGGAATTTTTTGCTTTATACAAAAAAGAGTTTACATATCCATTTATTTGTAATATGAGGCCGGATATTGTCAATCCTGTTGCTATCAAGTTATTAAAAGATGCAGGTGTGAAAGGAATATGGATCGGAGTAGAACATGGCAATGAAGAATTTAGAAGAACCGTTTTAAAAAGAAACATTAAAAATGAAGAAATAATCAATGCATTCAATTTAATTGCAAAAAATAATATAAAATGTTACGCACAGATAATGGTTGGCCTTCCATTTGAAAACAAAGAACTTTTTCTTGACACGGTAAAATTATGCAGAAAACTCCCGATAAGATCAACGAATTCAATTTCAATATTTAATCCATATCCTTCCACAGAACTGGGAAAAATTTGTGAACAAAATAACTGGTTACCATCCAGAGGAAAATATCATGAAAGGAGTGAAGCGGCAATTAGCTATCCGGGTTTCAGTAAAGAAGAAATACAATTATGTGCTGATGTATTTCCTTCTTTAATGAGGTTTAAATTTATTCCATTGAATATTCCTCTAAATATAGTTTACTATACCCTGGTTTTTCCAAGAAAGCTTATTCATCGCTTATTTGGAAAAACTCAATGAATTGTCACCCACGATAAACCTTTGAAATCCCTGTAAACTTATTTACTTTAGGAATTCATTCTTTCACGACCATTCAGAATGAAATACAATTGAAATAACTTTGATGCATCAGTTCTGCTGATTAGACCGCTCCGGACATAAGGCCAGTTTTCAATATCCTTTTCTAATATTGGTGGATAGCGGTTTGGATATAATGTAACAACGATCCTGTCATACCCCAGAGCCGATAGAACAGCAAACCTGTGTGCACCATCCACATTTAAGAAACGCACCTTCCCATTGTTATTTTTAAGGATCACTACAGTGGGAAATTGATATTTTGAAAAACTCAGATTGTATCCATTCAATTTAATACTCTTTAGCAAAGCGACTGTTTTATAGAATTCTTTGATAAAATTATCATTGATCTTTGAACCGGTTCCATACCACACCAAGAGGTCTTTACTCCTATCATAGAACCTGCACGGATCTATAACGATTTTAGGGTCAAAATGACCCCAGGGAAATGACCCGAATGGCATCTTAGGGAGACTTTGCTTTAGACCTGTGCTATGAAATGTCATCAACTCGGTATATGAAGAACAATTAATATTCTGAAAGAAACTGTAATACCCCGTTTCTTCTAATGGAACATCCGGTCTGGACATTACCTGCTTGGTCAGATCGATGTTCCAGTGCCATCCTTTATTGCCGTATGAGAAAGCATACTGATTGGTGCAAAGATCAAGAGGCACGGATATTAGATTCCCTTTGAAGGCAACAATAGGTAGCATTGTAAATGCTCTAAAAAAATATATCATCTGTAAAAAATCCGCGATAATATTCTGAGAAGCAGAATATTTCTGATTGCTCTTTCGCGCTCTGTAATCTTTGTATATTAATTTCATTGCGTCCAGAGGAGTTAAGAGGAATATCTCTCTATCGAACAGGATTGAAGGAGAACTGTCTTTTTTTTGAAATATATTCTGAAATATTTTTATTAATTTTCTCATATATTACCTTCTTTCCCTTATCTGGCAAGATAACCTCAAACGCAACACTAATTAATAATTTTTGCGATATAACCTGCTTTTCACTTCTTCGTTTTTTGATCCATATGATTCCGGCAGTCTTTTATAGTATTGCATGGATTTTCAAAACGAATATGCGGGAGAGAATAATAAACAAAAGAAATATCATGATATTTTTATTTTTAGTAATTGCTGCAGTCGTTATCAAATTACATAATGCTGCACCAGACAGTTCAACAGAAATTCTTCCCGGCAATTACACCTACCCCATACCTGCGGTGTCCGACGTAGACAAATGGTGGAATCGAATTGATTACCTGGCAGAAACAATGCATCGAACAGACGGTGCATGGGGTGGCGGCTATGCAGAGTTAATGCCAGGATCCAAATGTGATAGTACCCATCCATTAGTCCGTCAAACAGCACATGCTGTAATGGGTTATATCTATGCTTATCAAACATATAAAAAACCAATATATAAACAGCGTGCAGTTGACGGTCTCCAATGGCTTCTCGATGAACAAGTGAAAACTGGTACTGATAATGGTGCATTTTTGTATTACTGTAATAATAATGGCACAATTGTTAATGGCGGTATGTATGAAACATCTTTAGGTGGTCAAGCATTATTATATGGTTATCGTGAATTTGGTGATATAAAATACCTTAATGCAGCTACACTCGCAGCAGATTGGGATATAAAATATGGTTACATCGCCTGGAATCATAATACCAATGCATTAGGTATCAGTTTCTTATCTGAATATTACAGCACTACAAAATCACAGCCAGCGCTTGATAGATCAATATATCTTGTAAAATCGATGTTAGCAAAACAGAACTCGGCAGGATACTTTGATGATATTTACAATCACAACAAAATAGCATATTATCATCAAATAATAACACGGTCTTTGATACAACTATACAGTGCCATGCCAGTGAATCATCCTGATAGACCCGCTGTATCTTCTGGCATGTACAAAGCCATCAACTATATCGTAACTCACCAAAATGCAGACGGTTCGATGTGGTTGACACCGACTGATCCAACACCAAATGAAGAAGAATACGTAATAGACGGTCTTGGATTAGCATATAATGAATTGAACATGCCTGTGCTAAATGTCCTGAATGGATTAACGAACTATTACATGAGCAGACAGGATATCGGTAAGGATGCCGTCGGTATTCCTCCAGATGTAACATGGAAAGAACCATTCGAACAAAAACCGTTCATAGTTGGATATATGGTTCATTTCGTACACTCTCGCTCCAATCCATTACGCACTTCCTGAACCAATTCAACTAGTTAATATCAAAGTCCTGGTCTGTGTCTGATTTACATTTCCTTCCAGATTCTGGCCATAAGCCCTGTAATTGTAAATTCCTCCCGCAAGATTTGTGAAATTGTTGTATAATCTATAAATTCCTGCGTTGTATGAGGCTTTAATCTCTTCCGTGCTTAATGCCCTATTATGAATTCGGACTTCATCGATCTTTCCATTGAAAACATAATTGGACGTTTTACCACGATTGGGATATGAACCAAATTGAATAACTGTATTATAAGAATTCATTGTTCCTGAGACTGCTTTCGTGGCTACCGGAGCACCATCCAGGTATAATGCAATATTCGAACCATCATATGTTCCCGCAAGATAATGCCACTGTCCATAACCATAGTTCAAATTTGTAGCACCAACTTCATACAGGACTCCATTGACTGTAATATAGAAAGTAGCCTGTTTTGGAATGGTAGTCCTGTCAATTAATGAAAGCATATACTGGTAGTACGGGTTTGCATGACTGGTGTATGGCTTCTGAACAAGCGATTTCTGGTATGAAAGACTTCCGGGGACAGCATTGAACCATGTTTCAACAGTGATATATGAAGGATTCAAGCTTGCTGAATTGAGTATTGTTATATAATCATTTGAACCGTCAAAATTCATAGCATTTCCAAACTTTCCTGAAGTCGAGATCGGGCATGATGTACCTGAACATGTGCCATTGTTCCTTCTGCTGCTCCAGTCTCTGAAAAATGCAGTATTCTCACCGCTTTCGCTGTTTAATCTCCACCAGCCGACCAGCGAGTTGTTCCAGTCGATAAAGGCTGTTGCAAAGTTAAGAACTGTTGTGTTGATATAAGCATAGTTCTGATTAAGGATTGCACCATTTTCAGGAGTGGGATCGGTAAAGAATATGCCTGAAGCAGCATTTGTGCTGGATACATCCCATGTCCATGTCTGAATGGCACTGCCGTTAGTGTTTGACACAACTGCGCTGACGTTCCAAATACCACGGATCGCGCTTGTGCTGGTATAACTTGCACTTGATACACTTCCATTGATTTGGACCTGATTACTGTTGATAAACCAGGTAACATTCACTCTCTGGTTCACAGTGACGCTGAATGTTCTTGTTGCTCCCTCAATATCGCTTATCGGCGAGGCAGGTATGTATGAAGTTATAGAAGGCTGGACAGGTAAAGATGCATCTGTTACCTGTACATTAGCAGTTCCGCTGACCGTGCCGTTTGAGGCTGTGATAGTTGTCATACCATTGGACAGTGCTGAGAATAAACCCCCTGATGTAATAGTGCCG
>CAJPFJ010000047.1 GCA_905339155.1 Methanosarcinales archaeon | reverse complement strand
AGAGCCTTTCTTTTTCTTTGACAGATGTATCTGTTCTCGTGCAAGTCTTTTTTCTGATGCTCTGAGGTATTTTAGTGGTTCAATCTTTTCACCATTACTTAGAGTAATCAATGATTTAAGACCAACATCTATCCCTATTTTAGTCTTGATCTCAACCGGGCTTGGATTATCAATTTGACATGAAAAGGTAACATACCACTGGTCTACATCCCTCTTGATGGTGCATGTCTTGATTTTACCTTCAATCTCACGATGCAATACGATTTTGATGTTTCCTATTTTTGAAAGAATGAGTTTACCTTCATTAAGATTGAGTTTCAGACCGCTACCGGGATATGTGAATGAATTGTATCTATTCCTTCCTTGAAATCTCGGATATCCTGCGCCATTAAAGAAATTCTGGAAACTTTGTTCGACACGTTTCAGGGTATTCTGTAATACCTGAGAATGTACTTCTTTCTGGAATGCTGTTTTTGATAATGGAAGTTGGTTAGCTTGGTCATAGTAATTAATCCATTCAGTTTTTCCCCACGGGAATACATCGAATGATTGTTTCAGTCTGTTAAGCTCTGCTTGCCGCTTTCGTTCTGCAAGAGAATCATTATAGAGATGTCTGCATGTTGTAAGAGTTCTCTCAAGAGCTACTTCTTGCTTCTTGTTTGGGTATATCCGAAATTGAAATGATTTTCTCATGATACCTTGACAAACATATATATGTCTTTAATGGTATATATCACTATGCCTATCCTTTAAAATGATATCTTGACAATACTTTTTTCGGGATAGGTATTACAATTGCAAAGGGTCTGATTCATCCCCCACCTGTCGGAAGGGGTCTTCTCAACCCTTTGAACCATGGAGATAAAAAATCTGGCACATTGCAATATTTCAAAATGCTATGGGCCCGTTGCGATTTGAACGCAAGACCTCTCGGTTATCAGCCGAGCGCTCCACCTGGCTAAGCTACGGGCCCGAGACTACCGCCCATATTACGCCATGTAATTTAAACTTATCTTTGTGAAACAAATATCGAGCCACCAAAACTAAAATTAATCGATACCTTTATCTTTAAATAAGCACTATGCAACTCACCCTTTAGGGCCGGTAGCTCAGGGGTAGATCGCTCCCTTGGCATGGGAGAGGCCTCGGGTTCAAATCCCGACCGGTCCATAATAATCACATAATCATTTACGAATCTCGAATTCTGATTTCTTTCCGGTTAACTTTAAGTAGAAACAAAGAAAATGAATAAATTGGAGAGTGTACCAAATGAATTTAGAAGAAACACTTAAAGTCTTAACTGAAGAAATCGCCGATATGATTTCCACAAAGACCGTTATCGGTGAGCATATAACAATAGAAGGGCGCACAATCATTCCCGTTACCAAGGTAAGTTTCGGATTTGGGAGCGGAGGAGGTGAAGGTAAAGCGAAAGCAGGCGACCAGGGCTCAGGAAGTGGAGGAGGCGGAGGAGCCTGCATACAGCCGATTGCCTTTCTTGTAGTATCAAAGGAAGAAGTACAATTATTCGCTATCAAAGATAAAGGTGTGATCGAACGCATATCCGCAGTAATCCCGGAGATAATGGAAAAATGTAAATCAATGAAGGAAGAGTGCAACAAATAAGAATCACAGGAAAGCATAAGTTAAAAAGGGTTTGATGATCGGTGCAATAATAATTATTCTTTCTGTTATTGCAGTGGCGATGCTGCTATCCCCGGTGACTATCAGTGTCAATTCTGCAAGGGCAGGAGGAAAAATTGATGGATTTTTGAGCCTGGGCTGGATAATGTTCCTGTTCAGGTATAAGGTAAAAGATAAGAAAACAGAAATTCTGGTTTTAGGAAGACGGGTTGGATTGACACATAAACAAAAATCTATCAAAGGAAATAAATCAAGGAAGATGCCACGTTTAGAGGATATTTTTTATCTTTCAAGACCGATATTGCGCCTTTTTAAAGATTTAATTTATTCTGTCAAAATAAAATATCTTGATATCGATATCACATTTGGGTCAAAAGACCCTGCCTGCACCGGCATTGTGACAGGATTCCTGCATTCGATCATCTTTTCTTTGCGGGCGGCAAATACCATCAGGTGGACTGCCGACTTCACAAGGCCGGTCATGGAATGGGATATGAAAGCAGAAGCTGCCATTACCCCTATTCAAATATTACTACATATGGCAAGGTTTATCACTAACCATCAGGTTTTGAGATATGGTTTGGGGATTATCAGGGATTTATAAATCACCTTTTTCAGGTGAAAGAGGTATAATTGACCTTTAGCCTTATATTATTGGAAGGCTTATCATCTCGAAATCATCGAATGGGTACTGAAGGGATCTGAATTGAGCAAAAACGTTCTTCTGGATGATGGACGAAATATTGTAAAAAAGGCTGAAAGAGCACAGGACAGAGGTGACCTTGAGCTGGCCAGGGAATTATATAAAAGGGGAATTGCAAGATTCAAGAATGCAGCCGAAATTACCGATGACTTTAGTGAAATAAGTGTTATCAGAAGCCTTACAAGTTATTACCAGAATCGCTTATCATTAATTCAAAGTCAGCTCGGGCTCATTGAAGTCAAAAAACCCCTGATAAAAGAAACCTCACAGAATGATATAACAGGGTTGCTAAGAGGAACAGGGGTAAATGAGACGGTCCTTGATGCCGTAATAAAAATTGCGCTTGAAATCAGTACAGAAGGAAGAGAAGGCCGTTCTATTGGCACAGCTTTCATAATAGGAGATTCAGAAAATGTCCTGGCAAGATCAAGGCAGCTTATAATGAATCCTTTCCAGGGATATAGAAGAGAGGAAAGATTGATAACAGACCCGGATATTCGCGATAATATCAAAGAATTTGCACAGCTTGACGGAGCATTCGTGATAACAGGCGATGGAGTTGTTGAAGCCTCGGGGCGCTACATTACCATCGATACAGGCCTGGTAAAACTGAACAAAGGTCTTGGTACGCGCCACTCTTCTGTGGCAGCCATAACCCATATGACCAATTCAATAGGAGTGGTTGTTTCACAAAGTGGGGGAGTAATCAGGATATTCAGGCAGGGTAAGATTGCTGCAACTGTGAGACCTTAAATTGACCCCAGCGCAGTCTCAAATATCTCAAGACCTTTATCAAGCTCACTATTTTTAATTATCAGCGGAGGCACGAACCTTATCACAGAATCACCTGCTGGCAGTAATATAAGTCCTCCATCAAGCGATCTATTAATGATCAAATCTCTTTTTTCAATGGCAGGAGCTTTATTTTCTTCTACAAGTTCCACACCTGTCATAAGCCCGATGCCCCGGACATCCCCGATTATCGGATATTTTTCTTTCAATTCATTCAATCGTTTTATAAGATAATTCCCTTTTTCAACTGCCTTATCGCCAAGCTTTGCACTCTCCATGAATTCCAGTGTCGCAAATCCTCCGGCGGCTGCAAGGAGATTCCCGCCAAATGTATTTGCATGGGTTCCCGGCGGCCAGCTCATTATCCTGCTGCTTGATAGTGTTGCTCCCAGAGGTATGCCGCCGCCGATAGATTTGGACATGCAGACGATATCCGCCCTCACATTGAAATTCTCAAGCGCCATGAATTTTCCGGTCCGGAATCCGCCGCTCTGGATCTCATCTGCTATCATCAATACATCGTTCTCATCGCATATCCTCCTGATCTCTTTATGGAACTCAGGCGGCGGGACGATAAATCCTCCTTCTCCCTGTATAGGTTCAACAACGATGGCAGCCGTGTCCTTCGGGGAGAGTTCCCGTTTAAAAATAGTCCGCTCGATCTCTTTTGCACAGGATATGCCGCATCCAGGATATTCAAGGTTAAGAGGGCAGCGGTAACAGTAAGCATAATCCGAATGCAAGACGCGCAATGATGGAAAATGCTCTTTATGCTTTATTTTGGAACTGGTAAGAGATAGTGCGCCAAGAGTCCTGCCATGAAAAGCCCGGTAAAACGCGATCATGCTGGTTTTTGCTGTGTACCAGAAAGCAAGTTTCATGGCAGCCTCAACAGCTTCTGTGCCTGAATTAGAGAGGAAAACCTTTTCGTAACCAGTCATTTCGCACAGTTTTTCACACAGTTTTACCGGTCCTTCTGCATAAAAATCCGAGTATCCGCAATGCACCATTTTTTCCATCTGGGCACATACCGCCTGCTTTACATTCTTGCAGTTATAGCCGATATTCATTACCGCAACGCTTGATGCAAAATCGATATAGCTCTTTCCTTTGACATCGAAAATAGTCGAACCTTGCGCATGGTCAACCACCAGGTCAAAAGAACGCGTAAGGGATGGCGAGGCAACTTTATGGTCCCGGCTTATGATGTCTCTTGATTTATCTTTTTTATTTGGCATGTTTCTCCTATTCAATATCAATTTGTGCTTTCTGTAGTTTTCCGCTGTAATCAAAATAAACAGTTTTTAACTCAGTAAATTCTTCTATGGCGGTCGTTCCTGCTTCACGGGTCCCGTTGCCTGTGGATTTGACGCCGCCAAAAGGCAAATGGATCTCTGCGCCGATGGTAGATGCGTTTATGTATGTGATCCCGGCATCTATTTTTTCAATAGCCTTGAATGCATTTTTTATATTTGCACTATAAATGGAAGAGGAAAGGCCATATTCCACAGAGTTGGCAATATGTATCGCCTCATCAATATCCTTCGCACTTATCAAAGAAACGACCGGCCCGAATATCTCTTCCTGCGCTATCCTCATGTCAGGTGAAACATCAGTGAATATTGTAGGTTCAAAAAAGTAGCCTGGCAGGGGTTTCACAATATTCCCGCCAAGTGCAAGTTTTGCACCTTCCTTTTTTCCGATATCCACATATTTTGCGATCTTCCGGAGCTGTGAATTATTAATGACCGGCCCTACGTCGATATTTTCAAGAAGGCCATTGCCAAGTTTAAGTTTTTTCGTTCTCTCGATAAGTCTTTCCGTAAGTTCAGGAAGGATTTTCTCTTGCGCGATCACACGGCTTGCTGCTGTGCATCGCTGTCCTGTTGTTCCGAATGCACCCCATACTATTCCGTCAATTGCAAGGTCAAGGTCTGCATCATCCATAACAATTATGGGATTTTTTCCTCCCAGTTCCAGAGATACTTTTTTCATATCCTTTGCAGCTTCGCCAAGTATCCATTTACCTGTCTTGAGAGAACCTGTGAATGAAACCGCACGGATCTTCCTGTTATGAACGATCTCACTCCCAACTGTTTTTCCTTCACCGGTCACCAGATTTAAAACCCCTCCGGGAAGCCCTGCCTCATCGAGTACCTTTACAAGTTCAATAGAAAGGATGGGTGTGTCGCTTGCCGGTTTCAAGATCAGCGTGTTTCCCGCAATAAGAGCTGGCATTATTTTCCATGAAGGGATGGCGATCGGGAAATTCCAGGGTGTTATGAGTCCAACGACACCTATGGGGCGGCGAATAGTCATGCAGAATTTATCCGGAAGTTCCGAAGGAGTAGTCTCACCGATAAGGCGCCGCCCTTCCCCTGCTGCATAATATGTAATATCGATCGCTTCCTGGACATCTCCCCGCGCTTCTTTCAGGACTTTCCCCATTTCCATTGTCATAAGACGTGAAAGCTCTTCTTTCCGGTCTTCAAGCATCCGTGCTGCCCTGAATAATATCTTTGCACGCTGGGGTGCAGGTGTGCTGCTCCAGGCATCAAATGCATCTTCTGCGGCATCAACCGCATTTTTCACATCCCCTTTACTTGCTTTATGAAGCTTCCCGATCAATTCAAGAGTAGCCGGGTTGATGTCATCAAACATCTCGCCACTACTTGATGCTACCCATTCTCCGTTAATGAAAAGTTTGTATTCTTGCATGATTCCTCACTCTATTATAAAGTTGTAGGCTAACGTATTTTAAAGTTTTGTACAGAACCTTTTTTAAACCTTTGTGCAAATAAAGTCACAATGTGTGGAATAGCAGGCGCTTCAGGAAAAGATTCTGTAAATTCTGTCAAAAAAATGCTTGAAGTGATCAGGCACAGGGGACCTGATGGCAGTGGAATATTCTTGCAGGGTGATATTGCCATAGGTAATGTCCTGCTTAAAATAACAGGAGAAAAAAAGCAGCCGATCTCAAACATAGGCGCTCTTACCTACAACGGAGAGATATATAATTTCAGGGAAATTGCACAAGCCCTTGATCTTAAAACCGATTCTGATAGTGAGACTCTTTTTGAGTTGATCAAATCTATTGGTATAGAAGCCGCGGTTGGTGAATCGGATGGTGATTATGCATTCGCGTATATCGAAAATAGAAAAATATCCCTTGTGCGCGATCCTGCTGGTGTAAAACCCCTATATTATTCTATGGGCAATGGGTTTGCATTTGCATCTGAGAAAAAAGCATTATCTTCAATAGATGAAAATGAAATTAAGACTCTTAAGCCGGGTCACATGCTGACTTTTTGCGCAGGGAATATAATTGAAAAAAAAGTGGCTGGTTTTAATTCGGGAGAAATATTAGCCGAAGAAAATGCCGCGGCAGATATGCTTTTTGAGGCGATGGAATGGTCTGTAAAGAAAAGACAGTTTGCACCATGCGCCATCGCATTTTCCGGAGGCCTGGACAGTTCACTCATTGCCGCGCTATGCAGGGATGCAAAGTTATATTCAGTAGGTATGGCTGGCTCGCATGATATTGAGCAAACAAAGAAAGCAGCCCGGCTTCTTGGACTTTCGGATAATCTGCATCTGCATGAACTTACCATGGATGAACTGGATGCTGCCATTCCTGATGTGATACGAGCGATCGAATCGCGTGATCCGATGAAAGTAAGCATCGCAATGCCATTATATTTTGCATCAAAAGATTCTCACCGTGATGGAATCCGTGTCCTGCTTTCAGGTCAGGGCGCGGATGAATTATTTGCCGGATATAAGCGGTATGAGGCCATGAATTCTCTCGAACTTGGGATCGCCCTGAGAAAAGACCTTGTGAATATTGCAGAAAATAATCTTGAGCGTGATGATGCGGTGACTATGGCAAATTCAGTTGAACTGAGGGTGCCCTACCTTGACCGGAATGTTGTGGAACTTGCTTTGCGGATCGCTCCTGAACTCAAAATATATAATGGGATACGCAAATATATTTTGAGGCTGGCGGCAGGGAAAATCTTACCTGATGAGCTTGTATGGAAAGAGAAGAAGGCGGCGCAATACAGCAGCGGGATTTATTCGGCTATGGAGAAGATTGCCAGGAAAAACGGGTACAGGGGGGCTTTAGGAAGATATCTGGGAGAATTGATGAAACAAGATTGATCTAAATTGACTTATCTCTAACTCTTAGGACACTATCCGAACCTTTTCAGCTTTTGGCCCTTTATTACTTTCTCTTAAAATAAATTGCCCAATTTTTTGGGGGCGCAGTCCAACTATAAATTGAATGTGAGTAATATGTCACTTATAAAAAAAATAAAATTATGGGGCGGCACTCAATTTTAATATATATGAAAATTGACCGATGGATTTATCTGTGATAAAATTTAATACTAATTCAGTGGGAATACGGTTAAAAGAGAGAGATTTATAGAAATTTATTACATTCCAAGTTTGGGCTTGGTACTTACTCTCTAAGGGAGTAACCTGTTCCTATATATCAAAAGGGAGGAAGATATAATGGAAAAAATAGAAGCAAACAAACCCATAAAACCTTTAGAGGGTAATATGTTGTTTTATCTTGAACGCACCGGAGGTATTGCAGGATTGCGTATGACAGTAACGCTGAATACGGAATCACTTCCTCCGGATGAGGCTCAAGAATTGCATCAGATGGTGGAGGACGCTGGTTTTTTTAGCTTGCCTGAGAAGCTTCCAGAACCAAATACTGGCGCTGATTTATTCAATTACAAACTGACCGTGGAGAAATTTGCATTGAGTTTTTCAGAAGGGAAAAAGCATACGGTGGAAGTAGATCAACTGAATATCCCTGAAAATCTGCAACCTCTAATTCAAGCTCTGGAGACACATATAACGCCTCAAGAGAAGCTTTCCGGAAAAAAGGGCCATAAGTAAGAGAACTTTGTAAATAATCGCCAATAACAGGCAGTCTGTAAGAAGACGTCAATAAAACGAGGAAAAAAATATGGGAGAAAGAAAAAATCAATCAACTTTAACTGCGGATGAGAAAGCTCGCTTTGTAGCTGCGGTTTTGCAATTAAAAGCAAACGGTACCTATGATCGCTATGTGGTTGAGCATAGAGACTTATTTTTTACGGGAATCCATGGTAGTGCCATTTTTTTGCCATGGCATCGTGAGTTTCTCCGCCGATTTGAACTCGACCTTCAAAGGATCGACCCGAATGTGACCCTTCCCTACTGGGATTGGACTGTAGATCGCTTACCAACGTCATCCCTCTGGAGAGCTGACTTCATGGGGGGCGATGGTGATAACAACGACCGTGTTACCACGGGTCCATTTGCATTTAGTACGGGTCAATGGAATCTAACAATTACTGACCCCCCCTTGGACCCTGGTCCGGCACTGAGACGTGCACTTGGCTCAGGTACTTTGCCAAGGGCTTCTCAGGTCAATGCTTCTCTTGCTCGCACTTCTTACACCCCCTTTAACTCTGATCTGGAAGTCTTCGTACACAACGGCGTGCATATTTGGGTCGGAGGGTCAATGTCTGCGGCGTCTGCACCAAACGATCCGGTGTTTTTTTTGCACCACTGTAATGTGGATCGCCTGTGGGCGGTATGGCAGACCCAGCACCCAGGCGTGCCTCACTTTATCGGAGGGGGGCCGGGATTCGGTCTTAATGATCCGATGCAGCCATGGGACGATGAACCGAGTCCACCAACACCTGCACGTGTGCTCGATCACAGAACTCTTGGGTATACATATGACACTGATATTGTGGCGCCCACAGTCGTCGACCTTACGATCGGTGCACCCCCAACCCAGGCGTCTATAGGCCAGTCCGGTGAGGTGGATTGGTATAGATTCGTGGTACCAAGCATGGGGAACTACACGATCGAAACGGAGGGCTCGACAGATGTTGTGATGTCCCTGTTCGGTCCGAATAGTCAGACTGCACTGGTTACCGAAGATGATGACAGCGGCCAGGATAGGAATGCGAGAATCGTGAGCAATCTTACGGCAGGCACATACTTTGTGCGGATTCAGCACTTTAATCCGAGGGCTACCGGGAACTACGGGGTCTCAGTCCGTGGGGTTGTACCACAGCCACCCATTCCTGAAATTCAGGTTAATGGGCCGGAGGTCCAGGGAAGTATAGAGGCTGCAAACGAAAGCGACCTTTACACCTTCACGGCTGCTGTCACCGGATTATATACGATCGAGACGTCGGGCAATACGGATACGTTTCTCACATTGTATGGTCCCAACAGCCAGACCAGGCTCATAGCTCAGGACGATGACAGTGGACCTGGAGTGCTGTCTCGAATCGTTGTCGACCTGACGGCCGGCGTTTACTTCGTGCGTGTACGACACTATGACCCGACGGGCACGGGTCCCTATGGCCTTTCAGTGAGCAGGTGAAAGAGAGGAGAAATAAGGTAATTGAAAATAAAATAAAGGAGGTAGAAAGATGAATGAAAAAATTGAACTGTCAAGTCTGAAAGAAATGGTTTCAATATTAAAAGAGATAAGAGATAAACTAAGTGCAGCTCCTTCCGGGGGTGGTACGATGAGGGGACCTGTGGCTGATCCAGCGCCGGGATGGAACCGAATGGGTATTGTAGCCGATCCGGCCCCACCATGGGGTAAAACAGGAATCATAGCCGATCCTGCGCCAGAGTATGGGATACTGGGTAAGGAAAAATTAGCCAAGCTCAAAATCCGCAGACTTGATATGGCAATCTCGGAACTGGAGAGTCAGATCGAGTTACTCAAACTGCAGAAGGAAATGCTAGAAGAAGAATATAAATAATCGGTCGACTGCGAATTAACCGAAAGGAAAAAGGAGGCTTTGAAGTATGAGTTTTAACTGTCTCCTCATTGCCTCCTAAAATAAAAGACATAAATCGAGAAGAGGACGGAGAAAACGTTAAAGATTATTATGAAAGAGTGCGACGTTTTGTTAATTGGCTATGAGGAGCTGGAAAACTTGGGAATGCGCTCAATTGCTGCCTTTCTCGCTAAACACGGAATAAAGGTAAAGATAGAACCTTACGGGATATCATTAAAAGAAAACATCCTTGCAAGCATTCGCAGAGAAGAACCAAAAATTGTCGGATTTTCTCTGATATTTCAAAGAATGCTTTTCGAATTCGCTGATTTAATCGCTTATCTTCGCCAGAATGGAGTTACTGCACATTTTACCATGGGAGGCCACTTCCCGAGCATAGAATACAGAGGTACTCTGGAATCAATCACCGGATTAGATTCAGTTGTTCGCGGCGAAGGTGAATATACCCTGCTGGAATTATTCCAGTATCTTGACCAGCCTGATTTATGGAGCGGGATTGAAGGACTTGCATATCGCAGGGATGGGGAGATCAGGGTAACATCCCCTCGCCCACTGATCCAGGACCTTGATTCTCTTCCCTACCCAATCCGAAGAAATCAGACTGCAACTCACAGAGGACTGGGCATTTGTTCACTCCTGGGTAGCCGTGGCTGCTACTATAACTGTAGCTTTTGCAGCATTCAGCAGTTTTACAGAGAATCACCCGGACAAAGGCGTCGTTCTCGTTCCCCTTCCAATGTTGTTCAGGAAATGGAACATCTGTTCTATGAATGTGGTATTCGCATCTTCATTTTTGAGGATGATGACATGTTCATGAAAGGTCCCCAACAGCGGCAGTGGATAGATGATCTTGTGAAGGAACTGAAGAGAAAGAAATTAGGCGATCAAATTCTATGGCGGGTATCGTGCCGTGTCGATGACGTGGATGCAGAGCTGATAAGCAAAATGATGGAGGTGGGATTGATCAGCGTCTATCTGGGTATAGAGTCTGGTAATAATCAGGGATTGAAGACTTATAATAAGCACTACTCCGTGGATAAAGTCTATGAAACGATTAACACACTTCAAAACCTGAATATGCCTTTTGAGTTTGGCTTCATGATATTGAGTCCTGAAAGTAATTTTGAGACTGTAAAGGAAGATATTGTTTTCCTGAAAAAGATCAGCAAAAGCGGACAATCAGTCATTAATTTCACCAAGATGGTTCCTTACGCTGGTACACCGATATCCAGCAAACTACAGAATGAAGGAAGACTTAAGGGCACGATCGATTCCCCCGATTATACTTATACGGATTCACGGCTGGAATTATTACAGTTGTTCTTTACCATGGCGTTTCATTCTCGGAATTTTGATAGCAGCGGGCTGGTAGAGCGACTGAGGCTTGCTAAATTTGATGCTATTGTGCTGAACAAATTTTTCTCGGATAAATATGATACCAGAGCATATATTAATGCCTTACGGGATTTAATCCGCCAGAGCAACGATATAGCTCTGGAAAAGATGAGTATGGCAGTAAATTTCATGTCGAAAAGGGAAGAAGACGAAATTCTTGATAACTGGCAGTTTCTACAATACCTGGCTCAGGAAGAAAATAAGATGGAATCTCAAACTACTGCATTTCTGAACCGGCTTATGGCATCCTATGGCTATGGAATGGCGGGTATAACTGCATAAAGGCCTTGTGTTCATGTCCACAGACCTCCTGCAGTAATGCCTAATGAAACTCCTGAGGACTCTGGGGTGAGCAATTCAAACTTTTGACCGCAACGCAGCATCATAATCCTTTTATCGCTTCATCTCGTTAATGTATTAGATCTAAATGACAACAAAAGGCATGGAAAATAAAAAAATTGGATTTATCGGGACAGGAAAAATGGGGGAAGCCCTTATCAGAGGAATACTTCAAGCCAGGCTCGTTCCTTCCGGGAACATCTATGCCGGCGATATGGATTTATCTAAATTAAAGGCTCTTGAAAAAGAGCTAAAAATCAATACCTGCAAGGAAAATCATGGTGTAGTGGTCAATTCTGACATAATAATTATTGCGGTAAAGCCGCAGATAGTTCCGGAAGTATTAAATGAGATTAAAAGCTCAATAAAGAACCAGTTGATAATTTCAATAGCGGCCGGAGTTACTATAGATACTTATGAGAATAACCTGCCTCCTGGGACAAAAGTTGTCAGGGTGATGCCCAATATTGCAGCAACAGTAAAAGAAGCTTCTTCAGCCATAAGTCCGGGAAGCGCTGTATCAAAAGAGGATATGGCAATAGCAGGAAGCATATTGAACGCAATTGGGAGAACAGTAACAGTACAGGAAAACCTTATGGATGCCGTGACGGGATTATCAGGAAGCGGCCCCGCATATATTTTCATGATAATCGAAGCCATGGCAGACGGCGGTGTGCATGAAGGGCTTGGCAGGGACACCGCAAAACTGCTTGCGGCGCAGACCGTTCTTGGCGCTGCAAAAATGGTGCTGGAAACAGGGAGTCACACGGGAGAATTAAAGGATATGGTGACATCCCCGGGCGGCACAACCATCCGGGGGCTTCGGGTCATGGAAGAACATGGTGTGCGCATTGCGATGATGAATGCTGTGATAGCAGCCTGTGAGCGTTCAAAAGAACTGGGGAAGAAATCCTAAAAGCAATCCAATATGTCACTTCTTTTAGATATCGAGACAAAGGCAAGGAAGAATCATGCTCGCATAGGGCTGGGAATAGGCAAAGTATCAGAAAAACTGATAAAGAGTGCCCAGGTCGCATGTGAATACGCTGATGTTGTGCTCATAGGCGATGAAAAGGAGATAAAAGCGTTAGGAACAGACCTTGAGGTAATCCATTCTAATGAGCCTTCAAAGAAATTGATCGAATTGTTGCTTTCCGGTAAAATAGACGGCGCAGTAAGGGGAACGCTCAGCGCGACAAAGACGCTCTCGGAGCTTAAAAGATCGCTGGATTTGAATAAGTTGTACAGGGTGGCATTATTAGAAACAGCAGACGGAAGGCCATTTTTCCTTGCGCCTGTTGGAATTGATGAAGGAAATTCCGTAGATGACAAAGTCGAATTGATAAAGCGCGCTGCCGGGCTTTTCAGGCGGATTGGGGTGGAAATGAAAGTGGGGATCCTCTCAGGCGGGCGTTTTGAGGATATAGGGCGGGATAAGACCGTTGACAGGACGCTTGAAGATGCCAAACTTGTGACTAATAAAGTTCAGGCGCTGGGAATCGATGCAAAAAATTATTCAATATTAATAGAAGATGCGATAGAGGAGGCGAATTTCATTATGGCGCCCGATGGGATATCGGGGAACCTGATTTTCAGGACGCTTGTGTTCCTCGGAGGAGGATACGGCCATGGCGCGCCTGTATTGATGGAGAAGGTGTTCGTTGATACTTCGCGTGTGGGAGGGCATTATACAAGGGCGATAATGCTTGCAAGCGCTCTTTTACAATGAGATTTTCCGAGATTTCAGTTGGAATTATTTTATCCTGGGCAAACTTTTCTTGATATTCATCTACCTTGTTGAATAATCGTATAGTCCGGAAATGTTTATATATGAATGCTTCCATATCCTTATTGGGAGGTTATAAAATGGACTTATTAACAACAATAGTTGTGATTCTGCTGGTTCTATGGTTATTAGGATTTGCGATCGGAACAGTCGGCAACTTAATTCATATATTGCTGGTCATTGCAATAATAGTAGTGCTTGTCAGGATCATACAGGGCAGAAGACCTATCTCTTAATCTCTATTTTTATTTTTATTTTTTTCAAATCCCCCGGTGCTCTCAAGCGCCCCACATCGTGGTCCTTCAAGCGTGATGACTTTTCCCGATATATTGCCATCCTCAATAATTAGCTCAATTATACCCGGTTCAGACAATCTTGGCGCAGTCGGACTTCCTGGGCACAGAAGCAGCACATCGCTTTTATCGATCACTGGTTTATGAAGATGTCCGAATACAAGCACATCCACACCCATTTCTTTTGCCATATATCGCGCTCCTGTAGTATCATGGATAGAGAGCATAGCCTCATGTATTATTCCAATTTTTATACCATCTACTTCAAAAATTCTTCTTTCGGGCAGCAAATTCTGTAAACTCATCTCATCCATGTTCCCGGAAACAGCGCAAAGATTGCAGATACCTGAAAGTTCATCATAGGCTTTTTTTGTTACAAAATCCCCTGCATGAATTACTATATCGGCCTTTTTGATCAATTTAATAAGCCCCGCCGGGAGCGCTTCGTTGACCGGGCCTGATTTAATATGGGTGTCAGCAAGTACTATAATCTTCATGCGTATCCATAATCCATATAGTTCAATTCTTTCTTGACTTCACCGAGGAATTTCCTGTAACTATCAGTTGAAAAATCAAGCCATTCCTTAAAATCGGCATTCAATTTCTTTCCGATGGTCTCCTCTTTTTCAGTACTGCTCTTTTCGCGAAATTCTTTTAATTCCTCAAGATTCTTTGCGACATAATGGTAAAGTGCGGTTTCAGCAAATGGTTTCGGGATAAGGGGGGAGTTTGAGGAGATTCTTAGCATCAGTTCCTTTTCCATCATAATCTCATCCGGAGTTATCCCTGAACTTGCAATCGCTTTATTCAATGTATCATTGCTGATCTTTCGCTTTTCCTCAGGACTGAATTTACGGATCCCGTTCCTCATATTTTCCTCGTATATTTCTTTTTGCAAAAGTTCATGGAATATCGCATATTTCAAGATAGTCTCACTTGCTTCCTCTATGTATTTGGTATTTAGCGTAATTATTGAATACCATGAACCTTCGATATAATAACGCCTGTTCAGTGCGACCGCATAATCAAAAACACCGGGAAATGGAGCAAAGATGCTCTGCGAGAAGACGATCGCATCTGTTGAAAGGAATAATATATTCTCCGGGGTCAGTTTTCTAACCGCATCAATTCCCTTTGACCCAAATACCCATTCAGGTTTTTCCAGATACTGCTCGTTGCGTGCAATTATTTTCTTAATATCTTTTGTTCTTAACCGGTTTAGCGAAAAGGCAATATCCTTAGCGGCAGAGATTATCCAGATTGAATATTCATCTTCAAATTTCTTTTTTGAAATCTCTTGCATAGGTGATTAATCACAATTTTCCAATAAATAGTTAGTGGGAGAGTTTTGCAGAAAGCTTAATGAGAATATCTCGAATGTGCCTCCCTTGTAAGATGCTCTTTTCCAAGTTTTGAGCGAGCCTCTTCAAATAAAGCCTTGATACGTGTTTCATCAACCAGCGGATCATCTTGGGCACATTCCCTGGTTTTCTTGCATTCACGCGCCAGGCGATATGCCTTTTCTTCAAGCTGGGGCAGTGTCACTTTTAGTGTATGTTCCAGCCACTTGTCGTCCTTTGAAAGCACACCGACGAACATTGAGGGGATCACATCCCGTTCTATTACCTCAAGCCTTTTCTTTGCACTAACAGTTCCCATTAGAAACTATTATAATTTATTACGATATAAAACTTGGGACCTGCTGAAAAACCCGCAAAAGATAAATAAGTGAAATTTGAACCAATGGTACTTTGCCAGTTAGTAAATTTATTAAATCTTCTTCTACGAAGAAACCACAGAGAACGTACTATTAACTCTTTTGCAACATAATTCGGAATGAATTATTTTCTCATTTCTTGTAACTTACAGCGCTGGGGTTGCGAACCCCAGACCCCAATATTTGAGGAATAATCCAGCGCAGAATATGGTGTCTGGACTTCGTCCAGAGTCAGGAATTGTGCTAACGCCAAAATATATTTACCGATAAGATCCACAAAAAATAGAAGATAGTATCCACTATCATGATTCGTCTGATCCATTCTCTTTTTTTGAAGAATCAGCCTATTTCAGGATTAATTGATACTCCTTATTATTCTTCAAAACCCAGAACACTATTCGCAATAATTTAGCTGCTGTAGCATTCAAAGCAGAATAATGATGTTTTCCCTCACTTCTTTTCTTTTCATAATATCCTCTCAAGTTTTCATCATTCTGTCTTGCAACATTTGCTCCCAGGAAAAGAGCTTGCCGAAGTAACGGCGAACCTCTTTTGGAAATAGGTCCAGTCGAATTCTGTATTCGTCCAGATTGGCTAATAACAGGATCAAGACCGGCAAACGCAACCAATTTCTTGGCACTTGGGAATCGATCTATATCACCAATTTCTCCAAGAATTATTGGGCCCAAAATCCCGCTAATACCTGGAATTGACATGATCTTGGAATCAATCTTAACCGCAATCCGATGAGTTTTCTTTTCCATTGAATAAATCTGTTCATCAAG
The DNA here is from genome assembly GCA_905339155.1 of Methanosarcinales archaeon. Classification (GTDB taxonomy): domain Archaea; phylum Halobacteriota; class Methanosarcinia; order Methanosarcinales; family Methanoperedenaceae; genus Methanoperedens. Next base: position 1,034 of record CAJPFJ010000047.1, on the reverse strand, counting down.
AAGCTCAATTTGAGTGATCAGATTTTTCATATCAACACTGACAATTGATTCAAGTTCTGGAGCTGCCAATATACTTCCCGCATGAGCATATATTTCTTCAGCTTTCGTACGACTTATCCTGGATCTGCTTACCTTGCTAACAAGCTCATGAAATTGGTCTATTTGTTGTGAAATCACTTTTGAAGGTCCTGAATACTTTTTCAGGATTATCATTGATGTTTTCCCAAAAACCCTCGGCATTATGGTTTTATAACCCGGCCAGATCAGATCAAGATCACGAACGAGCTGAACTTTACATATTGTTCTTTTTTCGATGAGTCTTCTCCGGACTCTAACTAATTCTCTCAATTGATACAGGTTCAGATCTTTTATCTCGCTTGCAAGCGGGGGTTCTGAATATCGCAGCATATCTGCAATTATAGCAGAATCTATTGGGTCTGTTTTTGTCTTGCGAATATTCGTTTTCCGGAACGCACTTGTTTGAATCGGGTTGTATAGCTTGATCTTATTTCCATCTCTTTTGAGAGCTAAATATAACGGTAAGTAATAAATCCCGGTAGCCTCCAGACCAAAAACCACATCGCTATTTACCGATTTCTTTGATTTTATCCATTCTATTGTTTCATATAACTTTGCTATATCTGCTTTAGTGTTGGATACCTGAAACCGTTTGGTTAATTCGTTTCCATCGCGATTTTTTATGCAGACATCACATTTGTCTTTTGAAACATCTATTCCGACATACAATATTGAATTGTTGATCATATTTTTGACCTCTCTTATTTTTATTTCAATGTCAGGTCGAAAGGGTCAATCCCTCTGCATTCCTTATGAACACAAGCTCGCGAGTTATTTGTGGAACATTTATCTACTTCCAAAACGTACTCATATGTGTAATGTGAAGGATGAGAGGGTAACAGGTTCTCTGATGGAAACGAATCCCAAGCACGGTGGTTGTTATCCCTCTCGACCTACTTTTATGTAGGGCGCAAGGACATTTTATTTGTTCCTGCAAAATTAGTGTATATACGAGC
>CAJPFJ010000046.1 GCA_905339155.1 Methanosarcinales archaeon | reverse complement strand
TTTGTTAAAAAGGAAGTATTGGCATGGGAGAAAAATAGAAACAACAAGAATGCGAAAGTTAATTGGCAATTCACCACAGAAAATGCCAGGATAAAGTTATCTCGACTCTATCCGACTCTTGAGAGTTGACTTGACACTAGTTTTTAAATCCTTTCAGAGAAACGGGAGGCAAGTGATCTTTCATGGAATCCTTTAGATCATTTAAATCACGGCGGATACGATCGGAATAATCCTTTTCTTTATTAGCTTCAGATATATAGTTACTTATATTTTCTGCAATCTTAGCTGCTTTTATCTGGATTAATCTATCTTCTAAAATTAGATGAAGACCTGAGGATTTAACCTGAATATCATTATAAATTATCAAACCTTCATTTTGAAGAAAATTCATTAATTTCCATTTTTCTCCTTCAAGTTCTTGCGTTGTATCAGCGTCCCATATAACTGATTCATTTAATATTGATTTTAAAAATAATTTTTCAAGTAATCGATTAACGTTAATTATTTTGGCTTTTACTTCATCTGATATATCGACAATTTGAATTTGTAGAATCATTTGAATATTTAAATAAATTGATACATATAAATACAATTCTTGTAAAATTGATTCAAATCTTTCAAACCTCATTGATAGCAATTTTTCATGGAGTAGATAGTCTCTTTTACCTTTTTCAGTTAAATAAAATGTTATTATAAATGTTATTAGTGATAAAATAAATGTAACAAGAACTATATTTAGTGTAGAAGGATCTGGGTCTGCCATAATATTTCAAATAAAATAATTTAATACCATTTTGTAAAAAAAAGACCTGTTACTCTTATTTCTTTTAAGACTTTTTCTATTTTGTCTTCATCCTGCACATTTTCTATAATACATTTTATAACCTCTTTTCTTGTGTGTATCTTTTCAATCCATATAGTAAATAAAGCAAGAACTACACCAGCAATTAAAATGCCATTAGCTATTTTCTCATTACTAGAAGAATAATAAGCAGATGCACCAATAGCTATTGCACTGGCATAAGCCATTGCCGTTCCAGGACCTGGGAATTCCATTTTCAATCCTCCATTTTCATTCAATATTTTCATTCTTTAAAAATTAATATCAACTCATCATTTGAGTATATAATACTATTAGTCTAAAAAATTCTAGGAAACTAAAAAACCATCTCCCAATCCCGACGGTCAATTATTGTATATTATCCAGACATTAATAATCCCGGTAATACCGATCCCAGTGTCAGGATCCGCGCCTGGCTGCTCGGATTAAGGTATGTTGCGATAGAAAATATTATTTCCTTAATGCGGTTTGTTGCAGCTTATACAGGCCTCGAAGACATTATGTGTTTGCGTGCATCCTTTAGAATATCTATAACCAAGGCAACAACTGTGGCGACAAAAGCAGGGAAACGGATTTCTTAAGTTGCTAGTACAAGAAGAAAAGAATATATCTATAATAGAATGGGAGTATATATTGTAAAAATTTTAAACGTTGAAAAAGATTAAAGGAGAATCGAAGAATGATTGATATTGAAAAATATACAAATGCTATTTTATGGCCTGCTAATTTAAATGAAGCTGGACCTGATATGCCAAGAGAAGAAGCTGATGTTAAAGCGAATCGAAATTTCTTGGAAGATAACGGAGCAGTATATTGGGATACCTCTGCTAAAAGAAAAGAGCTAAGGGGACCTTTTGAAGGATATATTTATAATACTTTACCTATTGGAAAAGTCGAATGGAAATGCATAATTGAGTTTGTAATAAACCGTGATAGACTCTTGGAAATGCCGGAAGAACATATTTATATCCCAGATTTCCGAAAGCAGTGCCTTGAGGGGCATTTTGATGATGGCAGAAAACACTATCCAAGTCAAAATTGGATTAAAATTTTAAAATTTGAAAAGCTAAGAAATCCTCTGAAACTTCAAGATTTCATAAAACTTGATGGAACAACAGTGAAAAATGTACGTGGAGGATTTGTATATATTATACGCCCATAATCTCCTGCTCTATTACACTGGCCATTCCATGATTTCAAGGCAACACCGCGCCTGGCTGTCCGATTAATGTATGCTACGATAGAAAAATTATTACCTCAATACAGGTTTTTGCAGCTTATGCAGGCCTAGAACAAAGTATGGGCCATCTTTTTCCTGGGGGCTACACTCAATCGTTATGATGTCATTCTATATATGCACTATGATATTCTCCGAACTTGCACTTTCCCATACTGTGGGTTTGATAAAATACTTCCTTCCATCGTGTTGTTGGTCCATTCCAAGGCAATATCATGCTAAAATCAATGAAATATGCTATTAAGAGAAAAATTATTTGGAAATACATAAATATTCATACTATTCTGTTAATAATATTAAAAAAAATCTAAAATAGAGTTGTGTAAATGACTGTAACATTAAATAGCAGCAGCAAAGAAGCAAATAAAGAGATTACCAAAGACTGGGAGGATTTTCTTAGAGCACAGACTGACTGTATTCTGCTATGGAGCCTTGATAATGGTCACCTTAATTACATCGGCAAAGATTTATCTTTTCATACTGTTGATCGAACTGCTCTTTTATTTTTCAGATGCATATTAGATAGACAGCAAGAAGGGCTGTTGATTTATCCTGCAAATAATTTCTCATTTTTGGCGCCCATTGCCTTAGAAGCTTTATATAGCAGGTTTGAATATAAAAATAGAAGAAAAATTCTTATTATTAATGAAAGAGTCGCAATTAGGGATGAAATTAAGACTCATTTTTTAAATTTCAATGCACGTGCCATGAAATTGCATGAAAGTTTTTTCCCAGTTGGCTTAATAAATCGTAAGGGAAGGATAATAAATATTACTCGAATAAAAAAAGCTGGAGATTTTATTGATCCGAATCTCTTGTTGTCAGCAAATTCGCAAACACTTCCAGAGGAAGAGATTGCTAAAGAAATCTATGCGGTCATTGTCGAAATAAATGATACAATTCCTATGGAGCATCTCCAAAATCTGAAAGCATGGTCAAAAAGAAACTCAATTCCTTGCATATTTTTTATTTCTAAAGATCCTCCATGTGAATATGCAGTGCAATTGATAAAAGCTGGGATTTCTTATTGGGGGTGGAACAGCACCGCACTTCTTGAAGACTATCAGAAAGATATGAAGATTCATAAGAATATGGAGAAGGCTGAAACTCCCTTCTGGAACACAATTAACCAGATAAGAAATAGAGCAAATGGAATTACAAAAGTAATCATTTCCATTGAAGAGGCTGAAATAAATAAACTCCTGATGGAAGCAAGGGAAAATTATAAAATACTTTATCAAAAAGCTAAAAAAGAAAATAATCCATTTGCGATTTCAGCTTCCAAGAGACTTCTTCATGTAATTTATTCATTTGAAGAACTTACCGCTCCGCTGTCTTATGTCGAAAAAGAATATGCAGTATCATGGGGCTTTTTTCCCATATCCCAAAAAATAGAAAAGCTAAAGCAAAATTTAAGCATGTTATCTCAATGGGATTCCACTTATTCAAGTTTCTATCAAACTTCTATTGATCAGATAAGAAGACTTTATGATTATATGATTAAAACTAATTCAGGAAAAACATCACTTATTCCTCGAATAATCAATGAGGCAATTAATAAAGGGAAAAAGCTCGCTATCGTTTCAAAAAACACACCTGATTCAGAAGCTTTGAAAAGATTTTTGATAAATGAGCGACATCTTAATAAAGAACTTCTTGAAAATAAAGAAATCATTTTAATTTCAATTAAAGAATTAAATGATATTTCACCAATAGATATATGTATTTTATACGGTTGCCCAAGATATTATCAAAAATGGCTAATTTCTATATCTTCCGCTGAAACATTAGGTTTTTTAACTTATGCATCAGAGGTTTCACCCCTGAAATATATGCTAAAAGAAAATGAAGGTTTGCCGGATTATTTTTCTTTCGAGAAGAGAACAAGGTCTATAGCTAAAATGGTGAAAGGGGGCTTAGAAGAAATCAATAATCTAGTCAAAAAATCCACTAAGAGCTCTAAACCGCCGAGAGATAAAATAGTATTTACAAATCCCATAGATGCTGAAATAATAGGAGTTGAGCTTGAGCCGCTACTTGAGACCTTCCTTCAACAGGATTTTTCTATTGATTCTGATTATACCGTAGAAGCTGAGATTCTCTCAGAAAGTAGATTTGAAGGCCTTAGCATAACCGAAAGCGAAGTTGAAGCGGTAAAGTTGAGATTAGGTAACAATAGAATAATGTATGTGCACACTGAAAAAACAGTTCAGGTTTATATTGACTATAAAGAGGAAGTTGCTTATAAAAAAGCTAAGTTGCTTCAGCCAAACGATCTTTTGATCTTGATAAACAATAGCACTAGCAAACCACTTACTGAAGCCGTTATTAATAAAGTGGAATCTCATCCTAAAATGATTGAAGTCATAGCATACCAAAAATCATGGATTCATTATCTCCAAAGAGGAGTGAAGGAAACAGGGGATTATCCTGCTGTGATTTTAGACAAACTCAAATTATTGGGTGCAAAATCACCTTCAACCTCTTTGGCAGTATCTCATTGGGTAAATGGAAGGGTAATTGGACCTAGAGATAAAAACAATATAAAACTAATCGGAGAAATATATAAGCAGCCTTTTTTAATAGAAAATGTCGATAAGATTTACGCCGCAGTACAGAGGCTTCGCGGTATACACCACAGTCTTTCCAGAAAGCTTGGAAGATTAATACCTAAAGCTGGCGTAGCTCTTGAGCAGGGAGGCGAAGACGACACTTTAATCGATAGCGACCTTGATTTGTATCTTGAGGATTTCGCAAACATTATTACAATTGAGAGAGTAAAAGCTGTGGAAGGCCCAGAAAAAGTCAACATAAGTCTTTTAGATAGAAACTTAATTGCTGAGGGGATTGAAAAATGAATGGAGCTTCAAATAAAGTAAAAGAACAGTTTATAAAACTCATATTTAGAGAAATCTCTGACAGAGCTATAGGTACGTGTTTCGATAGAATATATGATGAAAAACCGTGCAGAAAGATTTTTGTTGGGAATCTCTCTACACAAAAGGACTTAGATAAGCTCTCAAGAGTAATAACAAAAACATCCCCATTTGTTATAGGCATAGAGGTTCTTATCAGAAAATCCGATTTGCCAGCTGCCAAAATTCGCATAACGCCAAAAGGTGCTTTTTATTATAGAGTTTTTCCGACTTTGAATGAACAAAAGCAGATTTATGAGAAAGAAAAAAGCGGAGAATATATATCAGCGCTTAGTGAAGAAGATGACAAGTTTGAGGGTGAAAATGATGAAGGAAAATCATCTGGATATCGCTTGCGTTCAGCGTATAAGAAAATTTCATTTAAAGAAATCATAATAGAGAAAAATCTCAATGAACTTCTCAAGGGCGAATTTGACGGCGAAGGAGAGTTTGATGAAATCAAGGAGATTATAAGCTCGGCTCTGCAAATCTTTGATAACGATGAAAATAAATTTTTCTCACGAAAACACAAAGGAAAAACGAGAAAAGAAAGAAGTCAAGAATTGAACGTTCCCGAAGAAGCACTTAAAGACGAAGCTGCTTTTTCAGATTTCCTAAAAGGATGGGGGGAAAAATCCGCTCGCCCTAAATGGGATGTCAAATTAAAATATAACATATCCAATTTTAATGATGAAAACGTAAAGCTTTCACTCTCAATGATAAATAATCTTCAGGAGGAAAGAGAGGAAGAGGGCGTAGATAATTCGATTTTTGAAACGAAAATCGGACTCAAACTAATTGATGCCAATTTTGAGCCTTTCGTACTTGACTATTTGAAAGATGATTATAAATATGACGGTAATATATTTGCCAGCGGTATAAACTGCTCTATTAAGAAGAATAGTGAGAATGAGATTCATACCGAACATCTTCCCGTGTTTGAACAAAAAAAATACAAATCTAATAGTTCAATCAAGATAACTTTTAAAGAGCTTGCTGAAAATCCTATTCTAGTTCTAAAGAATCTTCAAAGCATAATGGAAAATGCGCTAAAAGACTTAGAGAAGGACTTTGAAAATAGAAAATCCTCCAATAGTCTGACTGAGAAAGGAAAAAGAACATTCAAAGATGATTTAGATAATTTTCGAAGAGAAGTTGAAAGACATTCAACTGGAATAAAGGTACTAGAGGAAAAAAATAATGCCTTAGAAGCTTTTATATTGATGAATAAATCTTTTCTTAATTCGTCAAAGAGCTTTGATACGTGGCATCTTTTTCAAATTGTTTTTATTGTAATGGAAATACCTGATATCGCTTCAGTTCATGATAAATCCATTAAAAATTATAGAGATTTCGTTGATGTTGTTTATTTTCCTACTGGCGGGGGCAAAACCGAAGCTTACTTAGGAACAGTTGTATTTACTATATTTTATGACAGATTGATGGGGAAAAAAGCAGGAGTTTCTGCTGTAACTCGTTTTCCTCTGCGTCTTCTGTCTCTTCAGCAGCTTCAAAGAATTGCAGATATTTTTGCACAGGCTGAAAAACTAAGGCGTTCGCATCCTATTATCGGCAGGCCAGAGTTTGAGCAGTTTAGCACAGGATATTTTGTGGGAGAAGGAAACACACCTAACAAAATCTACGTAGGTAAAACCCCATATGGCGACAAATTAGACAAAATCACACCCATTATAGAAGGGGGGCAAGAAAAAGAGCTTTTCAAAATCATTCAAAAATGTCCTTTCTGCCATCAGAACTCTGTTGAGGTCGAAGGCGATTTAAAGCGGTTGCGCATACTACATGTATGTAAAAATCCTAACTGCAAAGAAGAGCTGCCAATATATATTTCTGATGAAGAAATATTCAGATATCTTCCAACTTTTATTGTTTCAACTCTTGATAAAATGGCATCAATTGGCTGGATGAGATTTTATCGGAATATCTTTGGACAAGTCACCCTTCGATGCCCAGATCATGGGTATATGAGCGATGAGGAGTGCTATTATAAGAAGAAAAAGTACGGCTTTGAAGATCCAAATCTATGTAAAAGAGAGAAATATGAAAAAGTTCAATTATCAGATCCTCTTCCGACTATATTCATTCAAGATGAGATGCATCTCATAAAAGAATCCTTGGGTTCTTATGATTCCCATTATGAATCTTTTTTGAACCATTACAGCAAGACAATAGGAGAGAAAAAAATAAAGATAATAACTTCAACCGCAACAATTTCAAAGTATTGGCTTCAATTAAAAGAACTTTACCAAAGGGAGGGAATTCAATTTCCCTCTGCTGGTCCGAAGTTAATGGAATCTTTTTACGCTTATGAAGATAAAAATGAACTCAGTAGATTGATTGTTGGCCTGATGCCGCATAACAAAACTATAATTTTTACTATTTTAGATATAATCCGCTTCTATTCTGAGATCATTCAAGACTATAAGAAAGATCCTCAAAAACTTCTAGATGCAAAAATAGGATTTAAAGACATTAAAGATGTTGTGGACACTATTAAGGATTATGAACTCTCTCTCTCATACAATTTGGTAAAATTGGAAGGCGATGCTGTAAATCAATCTATAAAAACAATGGTAAATCCTCGCTTAAAAAAAGATATGTATAAAGAAATTAATTATGCAACTCTTACCGGAGATGTTAATTTCAGCGATATTAAAGAAGTACTTGCTTCTGTTGAAAATCCAGACTCTGAAGGGAAAATTGATTTAATTACGGCTACCAGTATGATTTCCCACGGCGTTGATATTGACAAAATGAATTTTATGATTTTCAGAGGAATGCCCCGCAATACTGCTGAATATATTCAAGCATACAGCCGGGTAGGTAGAAAATATCCTGGATTAATTTTTATCGTTTTTAATCACACACGGGAGAGAGATCAAAGCTATTACAAATATTTCGTAAAATTTCATGAATTCAAAGATATGTTGGTAGAACCTGTTCCAATAAATAGGTGGGCAAAATTCACAATTCACCGCACCCTTCCCGGAATTTTTTCTGCAGCAATTTTGAATTATTTTGATCTAAAACTGCAGAAAAAAGGATATAAGAAAACCTATATGAGCAAAGGTTTTTCCAGGGCATATAATGATAAAGTCATTACGGATGAACAAATAATGGACTTTGTCCTTCAAAGCTACAATGTTGAAAAGGATGAAAAAGGGCTTTATTTTAAATCGGTTATTGAACAAGACATTAAAAAATATATAAATGAAATACTTTTCAGCGATTCTGATATATTCATTCCAATGCTGTTATCTGATAAGCCTATGACAAGCCTGCGAGATACAGATATCCCGATAGAAATATCTCCTACTAAATCAAGTTACGATCCGATGGACAGTGTAAGTTCAAGAAGAACAAAAGGAGTGGATTGATTGAGGCGAGGAAAAAGTCAAGTTTTATTCCGCTATCTTCCTGAATGCGTTGTTGATCATTCGGACACTCAAACAATAGCTAAGGTCGTTAAATGGCAGACAAAACCGATCGAGAGAATTAATCGGCCAAGATTAGTTACTAAAATACAAAATTCTCTTGAAAGATTTCCGAAAAAGAGAAATTATCCTAAGGCTGGACTCCTTAATGAATACGTATTTTTGGAACCCATTTCTATTGAAGTTGAACTTTTTCCCCTTACCTTTACCTGCAAAACATGCAAAAAAGTTTTAAAATATTCAGATATAGACCATTTTAAAAGAGAAACAAAGAAGGATAACTACAAATGTAAGTGCGGCGGCAATCTTGAGCAGTTAGATTTAATAAACTATCATGAATGTGGAAAAATAGAAAGTCTATATGTTAGAAAGTGCGAGGTTCATGGAAACGGCAACATTCATCTAAATAAGAATAATAGCGATTCTCCAAGAAATTGGCAGTGGAGATGCCATATATGCGGAAGAGACTTGGGATCTGTAAGTGCTAGATGCTTTGACTGCAATGAGGATATGGAAACTGCGCCATTTAGGAAAAGTCAAGTTTTTTATCCCCATTCTTTTACCTTCATTAATGTTTCTGGTATCAGTGACGAGAAAATCTTCAGCAATCCACTTTCTCACAAGCTTGTTTTGGCAAAATATATGAATCAGCTTGGAGGTCATGATTTCAACAAACTTTTAGATGCATTAAAAAATGATTCGCAGATGGATGAAATGGAATCTCTTGAGAAAAAATTGCTGATAGATGGTCTTCCAAAAGAATTTCTATCAATTGTAATTAAAAATGTTCAAAAGCCGGATTTATATGATGAGAGAAAAAAAATTGTTTCCAATATTGATCAAATTATTCAACTGTCAGATGATGATTTGAAAGATATTTCGATGAGTATCCATGAATATAATGAGACCACAGAACTTCCTAATATTCGATCTCTCGATGATGTTATTAAAAAAGCGCAGTCTGAAGGAAATCCTAATTATTCAACAATTAAACTCTTTCCTGAAAGATTGAAAAAAATTGGAGTTGAAAAAGCCTTCGTAGTAAGTGATCTTCCGATAGTTTCTGCGGTTTACGGCTACACACGGGGAAAGCTCGATAGAACCGTGTGCACACTCCGCTCTTTTAGTGAAGATTCTAACCATAGAGGGAAAACTCCTATTTATGCGAACGCAACTGAAACTGAGGGAATTGTTCTTGAATTTAACCGCTATAAGATATTAAAATGGCTGCAAGTAAACAGGATCGTTTCAGAAATCCCCGCTAAAAATGATATTGAAGGACAGAAAGCATGGATGCTTAAGCATGTAAATACAAAAATTATTCCTATTTATGACGAAATACCAGATGTAGATCCAATAACTAAGTATGTTTATAAATTGATTCATACAATATCCCATGCTCTATTAATTAGGGCATCCGGACAAGTCGGATTAGATAAAGACTCTCTGGGAGAAATACTGTTCCCTAATGTTCCAGCAGTTATCATTTACAGTAATAATATCCATGATTTCCAGCTCGGAGGCATGCATACTCTTTTTGAGAACAGCATAATTCCCTGGATAGATATAACTCAAAGGGAAATTGAAAAGTGCCTGTATGATCCTGTGTGCATCGACGGCGATGCATCGTGCCATGCATGCTTGCAGACCAGCGAAATATCTTGCGTGCATTTTAATAGGGATTTAGGAAGAGACGTGCTAATAGGTAAAAAAGAAAAAAGCGACCAAAAATTCATAGGCTTTTGGGAAAAAAATTTCTTCGATATGTTAGGTGAATAGAAGTTGTACGAACTCTCTGTATACATGAAAAACGCTGCTAACATTGAGGCACTGCAAGAAAAGATGCGCAGCTTGGCAAGGAAAAATGCCGCTGTCAGCGGACGAGAAATAATAAAAAATGCAGAAGGACTTTTGGATAAAAAGCTGCATATATCGTTTCTGTATCTTCTAAAGAATGAAAAAGTTTTAATTCCTGAAGAAGTAGCATCGGTGATAGAGGACTATGTATTTACGTTTGATGCAAAATCTCTTGAGACATATTTTGAAGAGCAGAAATTAGGAGCTAAAGTACTTTCTGAAGCCGAAGAATATTTTGCCCCTAGAAAAGAAGATTTAATAGAGATTGTGGCTACGATTCCTCCAGCTATTATTTTTGGTGAGAAAATCCAGCAGATTGAACCAATTGATCCTACTATAAAAAGGTTGATAATTTCGGCAGAAAATACGCTGTGGATTATAAATCCTTTTTTTGATGTATTTGGTACAGCATCCATTCTTCCAGCTTTGACAAGTGCAGCATCAAGAGGAGCATCGATCAAAATTGTAACGAGGGAAATATTTGAAGACGAAAAAAATTGGAGTTTATTGAATTCTTTAAGGCTAATAATCTCGAAATTCGAGGAGGAAAAAATCATCGATAAACTTGAGATCCGAGATTTTTTTAAGCGCAGTGGAACTACACGGAGGCAACTATATGCACTTCATTCTAAATTAGTTCTATCTGATGAATCTGCTTGCTATATAGGGAGCGCTAATGTAACGGAGACTGGGCTAAAATCTAACTTTGAGATTGGTGTTGTTATTAGAGGGAAAAAGGTCAAACCAATATCAGAACTCGTAAATAAATTGTGGGATAATTCAAAACAAGTGGCACTTAATGATCTAAAACACGATACAGCTTAAGCAGACTTTTCCTTGGCAAAACAACATATCATCTTTTCTGGACAAATACCTGATAGTGGATTTTTGGATGTGCAAACGGACGCTGCAAAATCTAAAAGCGCTTGATTGTATTCTCTGCACTTCCCTTTGGGAACTAATTCAGCAGCAAACTCCCAGATTTTTCTATCGGTTCGAGGACGGGATTTAGATGATTTAACGCCAAAGACTCTTTCGATCAAACGTATAACATTTGTATCCACTATAGGAACATTTTCACCAAATGCGAAGCATAGAACTGCATTAGAAATGTACTCGCCCACCCCTGGGAGTTTGAGGAGTTCTTCTTTTTCAGATGGAACTTCACCGCCATATTCTAAGATAATTTTTTCAGCTAACTTTTTCATCCTTTCCGCTCTTTTATGAATTCCTAAAATAGCTAATTCTTTTTTTAATTCAGATAATTCTGCAGAAGCAAGATCTTGCGGCGTAGGATGCCTTTCTATAAATTTGTCGTATACCTCACTCACTTTTTTAGCATCTGTTTTTTGAAGCATGATCTCTGCAACAAGTATGTGAAATGGATTTGTTTTATTTCGCCAGGAAAAATCTCTTTTATTCTTAGAATACCAGTTTAATAAATTTTTTACAAATGTTTCCTTTGTCTTCATATCTATATTCATAACGCTTTCAACCTTTTGGTGAGAAATGTCAAATACATTTAGATATGTTACAATTATATGTAGTATATTAAAATATTGCTAGTATATACTAAAGGTTTTTTGTTTTATCATTATATTTTAAGGTTATTTCATAAACATTTCTGCAACCAGTGCTATAATCACCTACATTATATATCAAAGGCACAGGATATATAATTCTAAAGTTTTGTTTCTCCTCATAAGCTAAATATATACCTAAAAGTCCTAATTTAGGACACATGGGTGCTACAAAGAAATCGTAGTGTTGTGAATATTCTAGAATGATATTCTGGAAAGTTTCCTTGCATTGGAAGGGATCAAAAACATTAATTTCGTAAGGTTCCATGGAAATTTTTCTTGTAGACTTCAATTTTTGGATTAATTCCTCGCCGACATAATCGAATTCCTCAGGATATTCAGAACTCGGTTTGCCAAGGATAAGAAAAGAAGGTTGTAAATCATCAATTAATGAGATGGCTCTCTCATATTCAAAGCCTGTAATTATGAAAAGAGCTCTTTTTTTCTCAAAAGAGGGCGGACCTTCAAAAAATGGAGGAATCATTGAATATCTATATCCATTTGTTAGCCAGTCTCCATATTCATTTGGAGATATATATAATATACGAATTGTGTCAATTACTGAAAGATGTCGAAGATAATAAAGAATGGTCAGCAACTCACCTCTTGGAAATGTTGTAATATCAAATGTGATATTTATTCTTTGATTATCCTTGAAATTATTTTTAATAATTTTATCTATCTCAATAATTATGGTTATAGGATTGTCAATAGATGCCGACAGAATCTTATATTGATTACAGAAAGAATAACATTTTAAAATATTAATTATTTCAGTTCTATTCTCTTCAACTTTAGAAAATTTCTCAAATTTTTCGTTTGTGATGAATAGCCCAATATTTGATTTATAATCTTTGTTAAATTTTCTTAATACCCCCGTTGTCCTGGGCTCATAACTTATGCGCGAAATAAATAGATTATCTGGAATTCCTTCTTCTATTGTATTAATATTATATCCATCATCGTTCCATCTATTTTTTGTAATTTTCTCCATTTCTCCCTCAACTAAAACTATCTAAAGTTCGATTATCTTCATCAATTAATGCAGATTTATCAATTATTCCTGTATCTATTGCATTCTTTATTTGTTCGGAAGTTAGTTCAATTCGGCCCCTAAAAGATGTATGATCAATATTGTATCGAGGGCAAAGTCTCCTATTAAATGCATAACCTTTATATTTTCCAAGTCCCATCTTTGAACTATACCAATAACTTTGGAAATAATTATCATTCACACCAATTTCTAGTATTTTCTCGATTTCCATATTTTTATTAGAGTCTTTTAATGTAAAAGTAAATACTCTAGGCTCTTTAAAATTTACATCCATTAACCGTTGTCTATAATGTTTGCCTAAAGCCTCAATAAGTGTATATAGATCTTTGTTCTGTTTTGCTTCTGTGAAAGTTTCTTGTTTCTCTAAACCTTTATATTTCTTCTCAAGTTTATCCATAAAATCATCTGCAGATTTCTTTATTACTGCATTTTGAGATTTAAGGCTAATTTTTGTGACTTCAGTTCCTGTTCTATTAAATTCTTCGTCAAACATCAATCGACATATTTCTAAAAACTGCCTTATTATGCCAGAAGATAAATGAATTATATTTGAAAATCCAGCATAACTTTTAGGAGTCTTTTTCAATCTTCTAAAAAGTTCTGCTTGAGCATACTTGCTTACACGGTTGTTTATGTATTCCGATTTTTTGGATTGCATATCATCATTTTCATCATTAAAATTCTTTTCAAATTCTTTTTCATATTTTTTTATCAATTCGTTTTTAATTTTTTGTAGTAATACAATCTCTGAAGGATTCTCTGGAAATAACTCCTCTAAAGTGACATTCATACCTATCATTTCCAGCCGTCTCTTTGCTATTTCTATTATTCTATTATGATAAACTGAATGCGAATAGGAATAGAGCTCATCGATGAATATTTCTGAGTAATCATGAGGAGATTGAATGTCAGCCATATCCCAGTAAAAACCTTTTCGGATGGCAATTTTAAAACAAATGTCTTTATGTTGTCTTTTACCAATCATAATATCTACACATTTTTGCATTGTTCCCTTTATTTCATCAGCGTTATCCATTAAGATATAAAAAGAAAAATCATCAATTGAGAGAAGTCTTTTAATTCTAAGAATAAAACTATGTATATATTCTGGCGAAGCATAGTTCCCTTCAAATTCAACGTCTTTTATTTGGTATTTATCATTTGCATAATATTGAATTGCTGCTCGCTCATTACTAAATACATCAGTAAGTTCTCTGAGATGTTCAGTGTTTTTAAGAGGTTTATCAAAATTCAATGAATGAATATGGCGCTTATCCCATGATTTAAACTCTTTTCTGCAAAAATCTTTAACTTCATTTTCATCTAGCTCGTTTATATAATCAGCCATTTCCTTCGTTTCTATTAATGTGATTAAAATTTTGTAAATAATGGCCATAAGAAAGTCACTCATACAAAGCTCCATAATAAAGCTTTTTTTGCACAATTCATTTTCAAGAAGTAGCTCGTATCGAAGTGTATTTAAGTCTTGATCTGCTGCATGAACCATTATACCCAAATATTTTTGCTTTCCATCTCTTTTAAATAGTTCATTTATGTTATTATTAAAGTACCAGAGCTGATGTGAAAATTCTAAATAATTAAGAAGCATGCTTTTCCCTGATCCCCTCACCCCATAAATAAAGAAGTCTCTTTGCGTTTCCAAAGCATTAATCCAAGTATACTCTTTCACAAAAATTTCTTTAAATATTTTAGGAGTTATTTCTTCAGCAGTATAAAAAGCAAATGGATTTTCAAATATCATTTTCTCCTCCTTTTTGGAGATGATAATCATTTATTTTATTTTCTGGATTTAATTGTGGATTCATTTTCCAAAATTCAGCATAACCTTGATTTTGGTCAAATTTGAACATAAATTTCTCAGGTGCCGGACTTTCAATAATAAGTTCAAATACAATTTCTCTGTAATCTGCATGTTTTCTAACAAACTCCATATAATACCCTCTTTCATGATTCATTTTATCTATCCTTAATACCAATTCATCTATTAGAGCAACCGTTTTCAGAGTATTCTTATCTGTATATAATTTATTAAATATTTTATATAATTCTTCTTTTTGATTAATAATAGCATGAATTTCGATCAAGCTTTCATCCGGTTTAGGAGTTATACGTTTAATGCAATTACAGACCTCCCAGAAAATCTTATTTTCATCTGCTATTTGATCTTTCATGGGTTCATAATACATATTATCTACACGCACATCCCCCTCGTCTAATTCATCAGCAAGTCTCAAAATACCACCCAAAAAACGCAAATTGATTTCTTGATTTTTATAATCTATATCTTCAATTAATATCTCCTTTCTGATAGCATCTTTCCCTGTATGTGCTTTGGCTATTTGCATTGCATATTTTTTTACATCCTTATTAACAAAAAAATTGTTTTCAAGTCTATTAGAAACATCAATAATCTTCATATTGTGCTTATCTCTTCCAAGAAGATTGCCAACATCGTGCCACACTGTTGCGCATAAAAGCAGGTAGATTTCGTAATAATTTAATTCTATACTACACACAACATCTTGGGAATCAGATAGACCTAAAATGTTATTTTTTAATAATTTTGAATAAAGGAGTAATATTCGATTAATATGATTTGGACCATGATCTGAAAATCCAAGAAGTTTTTCTCCCACATGTGGATAGAAATGATTCTGCAGAATTAGTTTTTGTGAATAGTATGTAAAAAAATATTCTTGAAGTTCTTTATCGGTTTTTACTATCTCGTAAAATGCCCTTTCAATTGGAGTAATACCAGTAGCTGATTTCATTAATCAATTCCCCAAGATCAAGAATTTGAAATTTTTTTTCATATTTGATTTATAGAGGTGAGATAGTCTGGTACTTATATATTTAAATGTCATAATGTCAATAGCTTATAAAAGATCATTTTAGCGTCTCTCCAACCACTTCAATGTAAGAAAAATGTTTTGAACTATAGGTTTATTGGTTCTCATACCGTGAAACATTCAAGTTATTTGTATAAATTCTTTTTCTTTTTCAGATGATCCTTATATTTATCAACGATAATGTACATTATCCTTTTAGCATTTTATTTTTAAGAGAAACTGCTACAACTTTGCTTAATAGAGGCGGCACTGAATTGCCAATTAACTGCTGCATATGGCTTATGCCGCGACTGAATCGGTATTTATCCTGAAACGACTGGAGGCGGGCAGCCTCTCTCAATGATAAAAGTCTATTTTCAATGGGATGAATCAGCATGGCTTTTCTAAAATTTCCAATAGTTACAGAAGGCATATCAGAACTCAACCGCCGATAAACGCTTTTATGATCTACTTTAATTATTAAATCCTCAGCTAATTCCCCCCTTTCAATTAAATCGCATAAACTTGCACCCTGAGGAATTGCAGAAATGCGCCTCTTTACAGTTTCATTATTTTTTGTGATGATATGATCATAAATGCGAGTAGAGCTTAATCTAAGATGCCTTTGAAATTTGTTTTGAGGATTTGCTGTATATGGAAGAATTCTTTCGCCAGTTGAGCCATTCAATTCAGGCAAATCACCCAAAAGTGCATTCCCCACAGAAACATAAGGCTTTTTACCTTTAGGGCCGTGGGATGGCTTCGGAAAAACATATTTGCTATGCTGCATCCCCACAATGAATATTCTATTCCTCATTTGCGGTACACCGTAGTCAGCGGCATTCAATTTTCCATTAGTTATAGTGTAACCCGCACTCTCAAAATCAGAAATTACATCATTGATAAAATCACCTTCCGATATCGACATCAAACCTGCTACATTCTCCATAATGAATGCAGGTGGATGGATTTCCTTAATAATTCTAATGAATTCCTTGACCAGTTTATTTGTTTCATTATTTTCATTTCGCGTTATTTTATTAGCAACAGAAAAGCCTTGGCATGGCGGCCCGCCAGCGATCAAATCAACTTCACGCTTCTTTAAATCTACAGCTTTCAAAAGAGTTTCAAATCGCGTTATTTCTTTTATATCTTTACACAGCGGCGGAATGCGGTGATTTTCACCATATACTAAGCAGGAATAATAATCAGAATCAACTGCCAAGGTTACATCGAATCCTGCATTTTTTAACCCCTCGCTTAGTCCTCCAGCTCCTGAAAATAAATCCACCGCTACGAGTTTTCCGTCTTTCATTTAGTTACTCACCTGATAATAGTTAATATAAATTCTTTTTCATTTTTCAATAAATTTCTGACATTTTTGGGAATGTAAAGTTCTTGCCCGCTTGTAACTGTTAGAGGCCCTTTATATATGTCAGTGCCGCCTATGAAAATTTTGACGCTAATTGGCTCTCCATCTTTAATATTAAGTTTAGAAGCAATTTCAGATGGAATTTTTACCAAAGAAATTTGCTTTCGTTCCTGCGGTCGAACAATCCATTTCTCACCTTGCATAATTGAATAATATTTATTTTCTTAATATTTAAGACTTTCTTAAAAGATAAGAATTTCTTAATAAAAGAGATATTCTTGATATACAAGATTTTCTTAAATATTTAGAAAAACTTCGCTTAACATTCTAATTCTATGCCCTCCGTTTCTTTTTGCCGACCTTGCCTTGTCCTCAGAAGGATATGGGTCGGTGTAGGCATAGTTGCGTATCCAGACGACCATTGCGTCGGCGATGCCGGGGAGAATGCCAAACCCATGGCGTTTACACCGCGAGCGGAATTCGTTTATCACGTTGGAATTTATGGTATCAAAAGGCGGCTGAGATAGCAGGTAATCACCAGCGCAAGCTATGAACCATGCGTTTATTGCCGGTTCAAATCCAGTCCCATAGTTGATCTTCTTTTCAGCGCCATCGCACACGAAATCTACACCAAGCCCCCCAGCTGATCGTCACAGGTACGGACACAGACAAGACTACGACAAATGCAAAGATCGCTTACATGGTCGAAATGAAAAACATCGACCTTTCCGGATACTCTCGCTCACCTTCTCCTGAGAAACAGCAAGGAACAGGCGGGAGAAAATCTAAAAATACTTTCAAGGAACTAACCTGAGTTCATACTCGTATGCTGAACTATGCACCCATAAACAAAACTCGAGTTTTTTCAGGCTTTTTCATGCTTTGAAATTAAAGAAAACCTCCTCCTCTCACCAAAATGAAAAAAAAGAGTAGAATAGTAATACTATTCTCTCACTTCTACTCTCTCACTTTTGATTTTTTGATGCAGCTGACATTGCCCGGCTTTTAAAACCTTGATTGGTACAGTTTTATCAGCATTTGACTGAATCCTTGATGAAGCTTCCGATGTCATCGAACCTTTTTTTGCCAATGTGTCACCTCCATTTAATAAATTCTCACCATACATGATAACTATTTTTAAAGTGTAAACTCAGAACTGATTGGATTCACCAGTTAAGTAAATGGAGTTTTCATGACGCAGTCGTAAACTATTATATACCAGTAAATACCTGTTAATCAGTGTCATTAAGGTGATAAAAAATGGATACAGAACGTTTAACAAAAAAGGAGTTTGAAGTTCTTTTGTATTTTATAGATAATGAAAGTGGGTCGAAGAGAGGTGGCTCTAACCCTATAATCAAATTATGTAAAGATGATAAAAAACATTTCATGGCATATCCAGCCAAGATTGAAAAGGATTTGAGAAAGGAAATTTCTCGTGTTTGGGCTGCAAATATCTGTAAAAAGTTAGAGGACAGAGGGATACTGGATCACGAAAATTTGTTACCTCCTAGACAAAAAAATAAAACTGAGCATTATTATCTCAGATCTGATTTTCATGCCTTTAGTAAGATTGTAAAGCTAATAGTAGATACTGCAACATCAAAAGATAGAATCTGGATATTTGCTCGAAGTTATTTCCAGGAAAACATTAACGAATCTTTAGTTAAAAAAGTTCTTGCCGAAAGAAATGTTGTAATTGGAAGGATTCTTGATTTATGGCTTTGGGAACCTATAGAAGCTCAAAATTTATTTGATAAATATTTTAAAGAAAATGTTGATTCAGAAAAAATCTCTTTTAAAGAATATATCCAGAAAATGGTTCAACATGGAACAATAAAAGATGGAATGTATTGGTCTCCTCCCTCTTTTTGTCTTCGTATGCCTGTATTTGCCGATGAAATGCCGAGAACCGAGCAATTAAATGCCTTGATAGAAAAGAATATAGATATTTTTGACCGTTACCCTCTTTTGAAATCATACCGAAGTGGCATTGAAGAGTATTATAAAAATAGACAATATGAGAATTCGATTCTACCCATACTTGCTCTAATTAAGGCATCCCCAAACGCTCTGGTTGAATTTCTGCATGGTGAATGGAAACCTTCTGGATCGGATTCATGCTATTGTGTCTGTTATTCACGAGAGGGAATAGGACTTCTTGAATACCATATATTTAAAATTCTTTTCACTGCAATAAGTGATATTGCGCTCACACGTTCTGTTCCTGGAGGTAGAGAAGACAATTATGCTTTACTAAGGCCAAATCCGAATTCCACGATTAAAAATAAGAATTTTCTACTTTTAATTCCACAAGGCAATTATAATGTTTATTTTGATGGAGGCTTTAGAACAGGAGAGGATTATATTGGTGAGGACTTATTTTTAGTACCTGATGAAAATTATTATTGGGTAAAATCATGGATTGAATTTAATCCAACATGCAATGCGTACTTTTTGAATTGTAATTATATAGGTAACTATGAATCTTTTATTAAAAAACTGGTTGATAAAAACGATAAAATATCGCACTATATTTTTAATAAATTTTCAAATGTAATGAAAAATATATTAAACAATATTAATTTACAAAATCCAATACAAGAAGAGCTTCAAAAAAAGTTGTTACATGAATTAAATTTTGTTATACTTAATAACAATTTGTACGAATATATATCTAAACTCACAAAATTATCTGACTCTGCAAAACACAAATATGAAGTATATACAAATTCATCAAAATATTATAATAAAACAATTATATTATATGATCTTGTTGAATTAAATTTTTCTTTATTGGAGGATATTTTCCCGGAACAAATTATTAAAAGAGATTATAGAGTTGAAATAGAGGATCTTAAGAAGGGGGAAGCAAAAAATGAATAAAGAATGCATAAAATCTGCCAATTGGCATCTTACGACAAGATGTAACTATGCTTGTAAATTTTGTTTTATAAAAAACTTAGATTCTGAGATAATGGATTTGAAATGTGCCGAAGAAATTTTGGTAAAGTTGAAGGATATCGGAATCGAGAAAATAAATTTTGTTGGTGGAGAGCCTTTAATGCATCCATTACTCTTTGAGATTACTAAAATATCTAAAGATTTGGGTTTTGTAGTTTCTCTTGTTTCAAATGGCTATTTCTTAAATAGAAAATCAATCTACAAATTATCATCTTTTGTTGACTGGATTGGCCTTTCTGTGGATTCGTCTTATGAACGAGTAGAGGTCGCGCTAGGTAGGGGTAATGGCAATCACATAAAACATGTTTTAGAGATATCGGACATTATACATGAGGCAGGACTTAAGCTTAAAATTAACACTACTGTAACGAGACTAAATTACGCTGAAGATATGCGATCTCTTTTAATGAATCTCAAACCAGAAAGGTGGAAAATACTTCAGATTCTTCATATAAAAGGGCAAAATGATCCTTATTTCGGTGATCTCTCCATTACCGATAGAGAGTTCGATTATTTTATATCTCTAAATCAAGATAACGCCATTATTGGTGAGGGAAAACAAGTCTTTGAAAGGAATAATGATATGATTGATTCGTATTTTATGCTCTCGCCAGGAGGAAATGTTATGAGTAATAGAAATGGAAATTATTCTTTAGTCCCATTCAACGGAATTAACAAACAAGATATAATGCAAACAATGAGTCGGAGCAAATATGTTAAAAGAGGGAGCGTCTATGCCTGGTGATTTTAAAGATATTTTGATAGGACATTCTAACCCACCCCTTATACAAAAGAAGGATGGGATCTAGCATACGACTCCTGAGGCTCCTCATATCTCAGCTTCTTGCAGTACCTCGCTTTCATCTCCTTGCCCAGCTGCCCCCCATGCATCACCCAGGCCGCTATGATTCCAGTAGTCATCATTTTGGAGGATATCCTTTAGAAAAGAAATAGCATCATCTCTTGAGCCAATTTCTTGAGCGAGTTCAGGTGGCACTTCCAGATAAAGAGAAACCGTCTGATTTATCGCGATTACCGCTTCTCTTTATAGCAAGATTTCAATATTCGGCTCATTTCAGAAACTCAAGCTCTTTCTTTAGATCAGCTATGATCGTGTCAAACACAGGAACTTCCTTCATCAGTCTTCCCAGGCCTTTTTCCCAGAAATCTCGTGCCTCATTCAGCTTTGTTTCCTCGAAAAACATTTCATAGTCTGGTTTGATTTTCTTGAATTTGCATTTTTCCATGAAGAGATCCTTGATCTTGTCTTTATCAAACTTGTTTTTATTCAGGAGCATCCATACATCAAAATAATCCCTGCTCTTTCCCCGTTGAATAATTGAACGAAGCTTCTCCAGCAATATCTCATCCAGAGAATAAACAAGAATGGTAAAGCATATGCTGTCAGAATAACCATCACTTATTTCCATTTTCAAAAGTTTAGTGACCAGCATCTCTTTCAGGCTTATATCCATTCTGATAACGTTTTTGCCAAGTGATCCCGTGAATTGTATTAATACTATTGCATGATCTGGATTTGAATGAAAACTGGCAATATAGAAATTCATTCCTGTCTTTTCATTGAGCAAGTTCAGACCGTTTTTCAGCATCGATTCTATTTCTTCTGGCCGGATTTCTTTCGTAAGTGTAAAATCCAGATCCTCGGACAGCCTCCAGAATTTCGGGAAATACACTATACTCAATGCTGTTCCTCCCTTGAACGCAAGAACATCTTTAAGCTCGGAATTATATACTCCGTAAAGCAACCAGGTCAAAGCATAATCCTTTTCTACCACTCCTGCTGGAAATCCTTTGTTCCTTGCTGCTTTCTTTACTTCATCTGCAGTTATCAAAACTCTTCACCTATTTTTCTGTTTATCAATAGCTTCCATTTTTCATTATAATTTCCCTTTCTTGATTTTATAGACGGGTCGAGAACTGAATACCCTTTTGAAATATTTTCCAGCATAGTTTTCTTTAATTCTTCGTCCAGTTTTATATCCAGGATTTCTGACAAATATCCAAGCCTTTTCAGTATTGTTGCATTTCCCATCTTCTTTGCATGATCAACTATCTTTCCAAAAGACAAACCTTCAGCTTTCAGAGCCTTTGCAACTTCAGTTATATCGCCGCAATACTCAGGATGATCAAGGCAGTCTGCGATGGTCTTTTCCTTATCTGATATCAAGATGTTTTTTCCGGCAATGTTCACGGTTGTATAGCCAAAGAACTTCTTTTTGGATAAAGTTACGAAAAGATAATTCACATCCAGTATTTTTCTGTTGCTCTTTCTCTTTGTGGTTGCGATGAAAACAGAAAAAGGTATCTGCTCTGTAAGGTGATAGTAATTTAATGTGCTCCAGTATGCAATATAATAAGGTTCAATAAGCTTTGAACCGATCACGAACTCATGTTCCGTATATTTTGGCTTAACGCCTGCGGATAACGGCATTATAAGATATTTTCCCGCTTCTATTTTTTCAATCCATTTTTTAGCTTTGAGATTGCTTATTATCTTTCGGGAGTGTACGTAAGATTTTTTTAGAACATCAGCTGCATCTTTTACAGTAAAAATTTCCCTTCCTTCCTCTGACAGTTTCGAAAGTAGATAGGATTCTGTACTGGAAAGGCTTTTTCTATTCTCTGTAAGATATATCCCTGATTCAATCACAAATACTACAATGATTATAGATATTTATAAACTTATCGCGGTTTGTTAGCGTTATTTCATGTGATAGGTTACATCACCCCAAATACTCCATAATAACCAGAGCATTCATCCATGTAACCGTCATCCCCATCCCCACAACAAGACCAAGGACGGCGCCGCAAAGATAATTATCCCGCTTCTCCAAAAACATGATCAGAAAATACAGGGCTGTGAAAAAGATCACCTTCGTGATAACCATATCTGCAAGATCAGGGCTTCCCATTACCCTGATAAATCCCTTTTCCGGTATCCCATTAATCAGGGCGATATAGGTCGTTGCCAGGTCCCCGATAAAATAAAAGACGAAACCGAAGATAAACAAGGCCTTGTTATCGTTATTCATATTCTATATATATCCGTGCTGTTTTAGAATAAAGGTTAGGTTTTAAGTGAATTTGGGGGGCAGGAATATGAGAAGTACATCCCAGGCATCCTGTTACTTGCATGGAGAGCAATACGATAACGCAGATGTATAAAGGAGATTATCGGCATCTTGATAGCTGTTTCATATACTCCACTGAATTGACCTCTTCTTTCAATTCGTGTATGTTCTGATGCTCTTCCCGTTCATGGTTCTCATTTCGCCCAGTCCTGATTTTTTTACGTCTGAATACTTTCACAACACTCTTTCCAATAGTTTTTAAGATTGTCCGTCAACTCTGTAATTATCATGTGGATGTGAACGCTATGCTTAACTGTATTATTCCCACTGATCAATCACTTATGCCCTCCACCGACCTTCAGGGCTTCAAGCCGTCATGCATAACAGTAGTCGAGGGTTCGTCCAGCATCGTGCCCGACGTTCTGTTCCGCTTGTGCGTTTCTTCGGTCATATCCTCTGGAAGGGATGCAATGTTTGTTGACGGCAGGAACAGTTTTAATCCCTATGCCCTGTCAAAGACGGCAAAGTCCTTCGGTGAAGAGCCAAGAAAAGTGCTCCCCAAAATCCATGTTGCCCGTGCTTTTACCGAGTACCAGATGGATGCCCTGATACATGGATTACAGGATGCCGTTGGGCAGTGGAATCCTTCCGTACTGGCTATATCCTATCTGCCCACCCTCTTTTTCGGCCCTGACGGCATAAAATTGTTTGAACCGCTGGTTGAACACCTGAAACTGCTGACCGAATCCTCAGGAATCATTACGGCAATAACAAGTTCCGGAGGATCGTGGTACGGGGACAGACTGCTTGCATCCAGGGCTGACAGAGTTATTCACATAGAACAGACCTCAAAAAAACTCATTAGAATAATAGATGACGGGTATGTTTTTGAATACATGCCTGTCCCGCCAGGGCAGATGAGGTTCGCTGATTTTGAGGAATCTGAATTAACAGGAGGTGACTTGCTTGGGAAGAACAGTGTCCTCCTTTCGTGTATTGCTTGAGGAGATAATAGTTGAACTTTCAATTTTCAGAAGGGCACTGCACGGAGAGGATAAGCCTGCCTTTGACAGACTGATGAACAAAGCAAGGAAACACGCTTCATCCTGTACTGTTGCACCTACTCTCGACCCGATAGACGCTGTTTTCCTGTCCATTCTCGTGGAACAGGAGAAAGAACTTAACTTATTGCGGGAGGGCATGCATGTTCCTGCTGGACATCAGGTACGACCCGAAGAGCAGCACGATAACAAAATGGATTAAAGACGGTACCGAATGCAAGCCTGTGCGTGAAGTATATTATCCGAAGATGTACGTTTCAGGCAAGACCGAACTTCTGTCCCTGATAGACAGCCTGCCTGGAGTAAAGGATGTGTGTTTCGAAGAAAAGAGGACATGGCTGGGCAGCGAGCCTGAACGAGTAATTTCCGTCACAATTGAACCGAATTCGGTTTATGAGATTGCTTCAATGCTTGAGGCTAAGGGATGCGGTCTCTATAACATCGACCTTGACCCTGTGAGGCAATATCTGCTTGAACACAGTCTGTTTCCTATGACAAAGCTTCCCTATGACAGCCAGTATGCCATCGACTATGAAGTGCCTGACCTCGTAAGCATGGAACTATCGGTGACGCCAGGGAGGGATAAAGGAATTGTCACAATGGATGATCCGATAGGCAGGATAACCTTAGGTGATATAGTAATAGAGCAAAAGGATGAAGCAGAGATCATTAGCGAGCTTAACCGAGAGGTTGCCAATGCTAATCCTGACCTGATACTGACAGACCGAGGAGACAGTTTTGAACTTCCGTATCTGCATCACCGTGCAGCACTGCATGATATTGAACTCCATGTTGGCAGGGAGAAGGATGTCCTTCCTGTAGGCGGGGGAAAGTCATATTTCAGTTACGGCAGAATCCTCTACAAATCCAGAGGATACATGCTGGCAGGGCGTTTACACCTTGATAAATCAATCTTTCTTTTCAGGGAAGGAGGACTTCTCGGTCTGATCGACCTTGCGCGCATAACAGGAATACCGCTGCAGGAGTTATCACGCCTGAGTCCTGGCAGCGCAGTAACAGCACTTCAGGTCAATCAGGCTCTGCGTGACGGGGTACTCGTTCCGTGGAAACGCAATCTTGCTGAATACTGGAAAACGGCTGAGGAACTTCTCATCGCCGACAGGGGAGCACTGGTGATTGAGCCGAAGGTGGGGCTTCATGAGAACGCTTTTGAGGTAGATTTTGCATCTCTTTTTCCCAATATAATGGTGAACCACAACATTTCGCCTGAAACGGTGCTGTGCACCTGCTGTCCGGATTCGCAGAAACTTGTTCCTTTTACTCATTACAATATCTGCCAGCAGCATATCGGACTTATTCCAAGGGTTCTAAAACCGCTTATTGAGAGAAGGATGACATATAAGAGGCGAATCACATCCGAACCTGAGAGAGCAGAGGAATATGAGATGAAGCAGAACATACTCAAATGGCTGCTGGTGACGAGTTTCGGATATATGGGATTCAACAAGGCACGCTTTGGCAGGATAGAATGCCATGAATCCATAACAGCTTACGGACGGGAGATTCTACTCCGCACGATAGAAATTGCAGACAGCACGGGCTTCGAGATACTGCATGGTATCGTGGACAGCCTGTGGGTGAAGGGACGCAACCCTGAGAAGCTATGCGAAACGGTGAGCAGGGAAATTGGCATACCACTTGAACTTAAGGGCGAATTCAGGTGGATTGTGTTCCTGCCTAACAAATCAAATGGAGTGGGTGCACTTAATAGATATTACGGGGTAATGACTAACGGCAAACTGAAAGTGCGGGGTATAGAGACAAGGCGGAGCGATACGCCCAGGCTCATCAGGAACTTGCAGGAAGCCATGCTCGGAAAGCTTGCTGAAGCAAGAACTGCTTTCGAATATTACATGAAGATACCTGAAGCTGTCGGGGTATTACGGGAATACACAAGAAAAGTGCTTGATAATGAATGTGACCTTTCTGACCTGATATTCAAGACGCACGTGTCCAAAGGCTGTGATGAATACAGGCAGTTCAATAATCAGATGGCATCTCTGAAACAATTGAAGTTGGAGGGTATAGAGACACTGCCGGGGCAGGCCATACGCTACATAATAACAGATCATAAATCAAGAAACTACCAGAAAAGGGTGATAATACCAGAGCTTGCTGACGAGAACACGCAATACGATAGAGAAAAATACCGCGAATATCTTCTTCGTGCTGCTGAGAGCATACTGCTTCCCTTCGGGTACACTGAGGAGAGACTGGACGGGATTATGAGGGGGAGGATGCAGAGAAGCCTGTGCGAATACTGAAATAATCCATGGCAAATGCTCTAATATTGATTAGTGTTAATGTCCAGATACCCGCTGGGGTAAAATTAATAAACATTTCACCACAGTTATAAATTAAACTACTTCTATACAGTGTGAAATTTGGTAGATATTATTTTATTTTGTCACTATGGATTTACCCCATGAGGTCAGTGGACATTAACGTTAATTCAATGTTATTATAGCGCAAAGTTCCTACGATACTTATTAATAAGTACTCACTAATCTATTCTGTAAGAGTGGATGCAAAATGAGTGATATGGATGTAATTAAACTAAACGAAAGCGGGCAAACATTATGAAAATCAAAACCGAAAAAGTTTCAGAGGGGCTGAACCGCCGCGCTGTCACTTTCCCCAGCGAGGGGGAAACTCTTCGGGGATGGCTATATTTTCCCGCAGACTTCAAACCAGGCCGGAAATTGCCCGGGATAGTGACCGCCAACGCCTTATCGGGCATCAAAGAGATCAACCTGCCCCAGTACGCTGAGCGTTTTGCAGCCGCCGGTTTCATCACATTGATCTTTGATTATCGTTACTGGGGTGAAAGTAGCGGTGAACCACGTTTCCATATCGCGCCGGGGGAGTTTCGTACAGACATCAGCGCAGCGCTTACATTCCTTGCTAAGCAACCTGAAGTCGATCCCAGTTGCATCGGTGGCTGGGGCATATCGATGGGCGGCCAGCATATGCTGTCTCTTGCGACCTGGGAACCGCGCTTCAAGGCCATCGTGGCCACATCGACAGGCATCAGCAATCCAACCCAAGAAGCTCCGCTCTCTCCAGAGGCAGCAAAGGCCAAATATGATCAACTGGCAGTAGCAGCGATAGCCGAACGAGAAGGACGCGCCAGAGCTGGCATAAAAACGCTGCAAGCATGGTGTCCAAAGCCACAGGAAGGCTGCCTTCTGCCGGTTGAGGAGGCATACAATTGGTACGAAAATGCCAGGCGTACCTTTGCACCAACCTGGGAGAACAAGATAACCAGCACGTCATTTCAAAACCTTGCTGCCGACGATCCTGTTTTCGCTATTCACCTTGCTAAAGCGCCTATATTGATCGTGCATCCTGACCGAGATGTTGTGTCGGTTGATACTGTTTTGTTTTATTTTAAGCGCGCGCCTGAACCCAAACGACTTGTCGTCCCCGGAGGATTGCACACCTCAACATATGTTAATGGGTCACATATGGAAATGGCGGCATTCGAAGCGATTGCGTGGTTTAAACGGTATCTTTCCGAAAATAAGAGGTGATAAAAAGTGAAAAAAAAACTTGAAGCATTGAATTGTCTCTATCCTATGCCCACTGTGCTTGTAGGTACAGTTGTGAATGGAAGGCCGAACTTCACAACCATTGCTCACGTGGGTATAATGAATGTTGGAAAACAAAATTACATCTCTATCAGCTCGTGGAAAGGACATTATTCCAATATTGGTATCAAAGAAAAAGGTATGTTCAGCATCAACATACCTTCTGAGGACATGGTTGAAGAAACTGATTACTGCGGTATCTTTAGCGGAAAAGATACAGACAAGTCAACTATATTTGAAATTTTTTATGGCGAAATGAAAGCAGCACCAATGATTTCACAGGCATTGATAAATATGGAATGCAAATTGTATAAAACCATAGATTTCCCCGCCCATGATCTGTTTATCGGGGAAATAATAGAGACCTATTGCGATGAAAAAGTTCTAACCGATAACGCGGTTGATCTCTCTAAAGTAAAGCCGGTTCTGTTTGACATGCACAGAAAGCAGTACTGGAAGTTGGGGGAACCCTTGGCCAAATGCTGGGATATCGGAAGGGGATTAAAGAAAGGTGATATGCAGAACCACTAATAAAAAATATTTATGTGAGTACAGGAAATAAATTACAAGTCCGGTGATTCTCAAAAAATCATGTCGATATATAAGTTGTCTTTCATCAAATTCGATGGATTGCTTATCCGGCAGGTGCTTCGACCGCCTCCTTCATTCGCCAGGCAATGATTAGAAGCCAAATGCTCCACCCAAGAACAAGGATAATGCCCAGTAGATTTGGAATCCTACCAGTTGCTGAGAAGCCCTCTGAGCCGATCACCCAGCCCAGCACGATGTAGGCGAGGCCGGACAACCCCATTAGGTAACCAATCGGCCTGGGAATCCTCGCCGTCCACACGATCACGGTCGCGAAAAGGACAAACGAGAGACCCAACATGAAGCTTTGATAGCTTCTGACCCCCCACTCCAGCCATCTAATCGATTCAGCGCCTGCGAAGCGAACCGCCTTCTCCGCGTCTGGCGCGTTCACCCAAGCGTCAGCATGCTTGAGGGCGACTCCGTCCACTGCCTGAAGGACGCCGTAAAGCGCAAGCGCCACAACTGCAGAAATGGCAGCGAACCGAGCAACCCACCCCGCCATTCCAGAGTGAACGTTAAGAGCAAAGTACAAGACGAGAAGTCCAGCAATGATGACCATCATGCCGGCGAACTGGCCAAGGTGGATAGCGGTCCAATTACCACTGCTGGCATACTCGGCAAACGCAGCCGTGTGATTATTGGCATTTTCACGTTCGGGGTGGAAGATGCCCGCTAGAAAGGAAAGAAGTACCCCGACGAACAGCAGCGTCGCTGACAGGCGAAGCGATTTGCGGTCAACCATTATGCACCTTCGCGCTCCCTGATTTTAATAGAGGATTTATCCCCACCCTATTTATAGTGAAATAATCCGAATTATATATAGATTGCGATGATTGGATTCTGTCAAGTCTGCGTTTGTTAATATTATATAAATCATTATATCGTTAGTGCTTACCCTCTTGAAAAGAGCGATATCCTTCAAGTTGACGAAGACTTGACAGTACCGCCGGAGGATGAAGTGCTCAAATATTATTATCGGACCAAGAGGAAAAGAAATGCTGCACAAAGCCAAATTGAAAATCCAGGAACTTATTGATGGGGTTATGAAATGACGATGCTTGACGAGCCCAAGAGCCGCTTATCACGTCAACTCACCACCTGGGATGCCGTCATCATCGGAATCAGCGCTATGATCGGGTCTGGAATTTTTGTGGCGATTAGTCCGGCTGCTGGTAGCGCAGGTGCCGGTATTTTAATCGGGATAACTATTGCCGCTTTTGTGGCATATTGCAATGCCACTTCGTCAGCTCAATTGGCCGCCGTTTATCCGGAATCAGGCGGAACCTATGTTTACGGGCACAAACAATTGGGGCCATTTTGGGGATGGCTGGCAGGATGGGCTTTTGTAGTTGGGAAATTGGCCAGTTGCTCCGCGGCGGCATTAACTTTTGGTTATTATGCTTATCCTCCTTTGGCGAATGTTCTGGCTTTGGGGGCGGTTTTGAGTTTAACGATTTTGAACTATTTTGGTATTCAAAAGACAGCACGCATCACTTGGATGATTGTGATTTTGGTGTTAAGTGCATTGATGACCATTATCTTCGCTTCTATTTTCGGTGGGAAAGCTGATACTTCTCACTTAAGTCCGTTGTCGGGAGACAATGGCGTCATTGGGATATTACGTTCCGCAGCTTTGATGTTTTTTGCATTTGCCGGGTATGCACGCATCGCGACGATGGGAGAAGAAGTCAAAGAGCCTCGACAGTCAATTCCCCAAGCTATTGTTATGGCTCTGGCTATCACGATGTTCATTTATCTAAGCGTTGTCGGCAGCGCTCTTCTGGCGATAGGTCCTCAGGAAATGGCTAAGTCTACGGCTCCACTGGCTGAAGCAGTGAATGCCGGAACTTTCTTTTGGTTGAGCCCGATTGTTCGGTTGGGTGCCACAGTGGCAACACTTGGTGTTTTGCTTTCATTGATGGTTGGTATTAGCCGGACGATTTTTTCTATGGCGGATAATCGCGAACTTCCTCATTGGCTGTCTGCTGTACATCCGAAATTCAAAGTGCCTCACCGTGCGGAAATCATTGTTGCCTTTTTTACCGGAGTGATTGTTATGATAGGAGACATTCGATCAGCTATCGGTTTTAGCTCATTCACGATTTTAATTTATTATGCCATCACTAATGCTTCCGCCATCTCCCTCCCGAAAGAAAAGCGTCTTTGGCCCAATTATTTGGCTGGTGCAGGGCTGCTTTCTTGCCTTCTATTAGCTTTGAGTCTTCCTTTGCAATCATTGATCATAGGAGGAACAGTCCTGATGATAGGAACTATTATTTTCTTTGCAAGAAATAAAATGGTGCAGAGTCGCCAGCAATGAAAAGTGAATTTCCAATAATTCTATTTTAATCTCTTTTTAATATATCTTTAAGTATAGTAAATGGGACAATTTACACCTTGAACTAAAACCTTCATAGTGAACAAAATCTTGGACTCACTATTACCATTAAAAATAAGATAAATACTACAATTTACCATATAATCGTAGTATCCTGCAGGAATAACCGTTGAGATCATTCAGCCTCTTGATGCCAGCCAGGGATGAGTATCCACGGCGCCGTTTCCAACGGATTGCTGCATTGTTTATCCGTACGCTCCAATCACCGCATCCTTCGCTCACTCCGCTATGCTGCGTTCACTCAGGAACGGCTCTCGCCTTGCGGTCATTGTCGCTGATGTCTTGGCGACACTCTTGCGCTTTCGCTCCAGAGAGTCGCCGGCATTGTTCATTCAGTCACTTTTTCAGATTGTAACGGTTAACTGAGATTGGGCGCGCGTGAGCATGACAAGAGGAAGGGCAGGGAGTTAATTTATCATGGGGCAGCCAGGATAAGGGTATTTGACCACCCTGGGATATGACTTCAGTATCTATGATTTGTCGCTTCGCTCCGCAGGGGCTTACGCTGCCTCAGCCCTCCGTTTCACTTCGGACATCGGCAGTTCTCGCCGCGGCTCGAACCCCTGCAAGTTTAAAAGAAAAGATAGTAAAAAATCTCAAGCCATCAGACCTCGATATCCGAAAGATAGGCGCACTGCGGCGCGACAGGCCGCTCGTTGAAAGGCTGAGGTTGGGCCCCTACGAACTGCATAGAGTCGCTTCTTTACGTTTCTAATGGTTGAATCTACTAATTACGATGGGTGCGCAGGTCTATTATGTACTTCGTTCACGCAAAAAGTAAATATCCGTGTTGCTGCCTGCTCCTGCCAAACGTCATCGACGCCTGAGATAATGAAGGCTCGCCCTGAAGGGTTTTTTGCTGTGGCAAAAAATCGCATGGCGACGAGCCATCATAATCTCATTCGTCGTTTATCTATTTGGCAGGGCAGGCGATGACACCACGGATATACTCTTTTGAATGTTCCTCTACGTATTGAGGGCGCACAGGTTTTTGGTTGTCTTGAATGGGGTTGCTTTGGCTTATGTCGTTTTTTGTGGCAGGGTCAGGCTCTAACCTCCCTGGATACCTCTATCTCCACGCGCTTCGCGATGTTTTTAGTTATGCGCCCTTGTTTGTTCGTGTTTTTACGAATTTACTTATATCGTATTAGATGCAGAGTGAAGAAACTAAAAAACCATGCTGCACCCGTTTACAGGTGTGGTCTGTACGCTCGCTGTGCGCCAGAAAAGAAAGTTATAGCTTCAAAAGGTTTGAAGTTGTTCACGCCGGAGCGGAACCGTTCAGATATTGCGGAAGGATTGGATGAATCAAAAACATCAGATGCAATATTAAAATCTCTCATGGGAACCCCGGATAAATGCGACGTTCAATATCACGACCAGAACTGATGAAGACCTGATGAATCAAATCAAAATACATCCCAGGTATCGTGTGGGGGTAAATGGGTTATTGATTTTTGATTCATTCCAGCGCGCAGATATCTTAAAGGGCTCAGCGGAACATAACCCTCCAATACGATACTTTTTGCCCGGGCAGAGGGCTGTTAAGTAGCTAGAATGAATTTAGCTTATATTTTTTACACTGTTGAGGCTCAAGAATGAGATATAAGAGGATATCACCCATGGGGGGAGAACGTATACTTGATAATCTCAATAAATGCGGTTTATTCGCGGGAAATAATAGATTAAGATGTACAGCCGTATATTTTGAATCACATGAATAGAGTCGTTTCTATTTTTTGGTCTCGATCAGTATTGAGGTTCATCTCAATACCTCACCACGTGCTCTTTTTTTAAGTACCTCATCCAACCTCATACCCGTATCTGAAAGGTCACGAACTATTGATCGTTCTTCTTCAGTCTCGCATGCAGCCTTTAAATTCTCTATCTCGTCATCGGTCAGGTACTTTTTCTTTCTGATTTCTTTATTTTTGTTATTGTTCATTTTTTAACCTTCTTAATATCACATTCTATAAGGTCCCCATCCTCTAACTTTTCGCCGTCCCATACCTCTATAGGAATCGTTATCATATGCCTGTTATTTTTTGGTATTCGAACTGTACATTTCATACATTCTTAATATGCGGTAATATATTATATAGGTATCTATTCTATATCGATATTAAATCGATATTACATCGATAAAGTATAAATAGTCAGAGAGCATATTAAGCATTAAGGAAAAGAGCAGAATTGCCCCTGCGGTGCTACTAACACCCAGAGGCGCGGCTCATTCCTGTATAGGAGGAATAAGCGATATGGAAAACAACGCAAAGAGAATTAAATCTATCTCCTCTTCGGAGAAGGCAAAGATCGAAGACCTCAAAAAGCTGTTGAGCCAGCATGCAGCCAGACCGCCGCAGTACGACCCATTCACGGTTGAAGGTAATCAGGCATGGGAGGAATGGGCAGAGGGGTGCAGGGAAATCGAGCGGCAGCTTGTAGCAGAAGGGGTGAGGCTATGATGAAGAAAGATCAAAGCTTCGTGAATATCAGGGATACGGACACCCTGAAAAGGCTGGCAAAATCTGCAGGGATCAGGGTTTTGAACCGCTTCGACTACTTCGAGGCTGTGAACAGCAAGAACGGCCACAGGTACAAAGTACAGATTACCGGGCAGGATATTGTTTGTTCCTGTCCTGATGCGAAAAACCACAATTGCAAGCATGAAATCGCTGTGGCTCGTGACATGAGCCTTTTTATGGAGGTGGTCTAAATGACCGCCCCTGAAACCAGGAATCCACGAGTAAAAGAAGCGATGGACCTGCTCCTTAAGATCTTCGATGAGGATAACCTTGAGAAAGTCGCCCATGCAGTGTTCAGGGGAAGCGGTAATATCCCATCTGATAAATGGAGTTTCTTTAATCGCATCGTGATGTTCATGCATGACACCGAAGATGCAAGAGGATTCAAACAATGGCGTGAAGCTGGCAGGTATGTCATGAAAGGTTCAAAAGCTTTCTATATCATCGGGCCTGTTTTCAAGAAGATCACAGAAGATAAGCCTACGGCATCAGGGGAGACAGAGAGGACTGAAAAAGAAATCCTTGCAGGATTCAGGGCTATCCCGGTTTTCAGGAGCGAAGACACAGAAGGTGCGCCGCTGATAACAGAAAATTATAAAGTCAATATTCCCTGCGAATTCAACTGCATCATACAGGAACTCAATCTTAAGGTTGTGCCTGTGCGGTTCTGTGGGACATCCTACGGATCATACAACCTGCTTAATAAAAATATCAAGCTTGCCAGCCCTGATATTGAAGTATTCCTTCATGAGATTAGTCACGCGGCAGATGACAGGCTCAACGGCCTCAAGCCCGGCCAGAAGAAGGATCAAGAAGTTACAGCAGAGTTCAGCGCCGCAGTAATTGGTTATTTGATGGGCTATAAGATCCCTCTCGGCAATGTCAAAGAATATATAGAAAGTTATAGTTTCAAGGAACTTCTTAATTCCCTGTCCAGGATCGAGAAAGTGGTTACTTTTGTGATCGACAGGACAAAGATGAACCCGGCTGAGGTCAATGTCCCCCGACAAGCAGCCGTCTGCACCGGTTGAGGATTTCAATTATGGTTATGTTGGGGTGACGACCCCACATTGCCAGCTTCGGCTATCATGCCTGGCGCCGCAGCCCACGGGGATTTATGCTCCTTGCCCCATGAAGGGGCAGGGATGCCCCTGGGGCGAGTACAAATCCTCATGCTGAGACCGCAAACATTTTTCTATATACTCCACACGTTTCTTTATCCTCTGTATATGCATCATCATTTTCCTCTGGAACGTACGCTGGGGACAGATTCCCCAGACCCTTTCTAATGCTTGAGGAATATTCCAGCGAGAATATGGTGTCTGGGCATTCGCCCAGAGTAAGGAATTGTGCTTAGCAGATCATTTTTATTTCATGCCTGAGGTCATTAAGAATATGGTTAATTACCGCCTGTCTTAACCTTTTTAGACGCTTTGAGGTCACCGGGTTTTTCTGGATTTGACGCTTTTGAGTCTTCTTCCCTCATTTCATAAATAGTCCGCATGCGTTCAATTGCAAGATCAATAGCTTCGGTCTCATTCCTGTAAATCTTGTGGTCTATTAGCCAATTAAAGTTTTCAATTGTACGCTGACTGAATGCATAGTTTCTTCGTACACTTGCTTCTCCTAATTCTTTGCGTTTCATTATGTACGTATTATAGTACGTCTAATTATTTATATTTTTGCTACATATTATCCAAGCAATCAATTAAAACACTGAGCATCCAAGAAAATTAAGTGTTCTGAAGGTCAAATCAAAGTACCTCTTCTCTATTGATGCGATGTTTGATGGCCAATCATCACAGATTGCGAAATATGATACAAATGATCGAAGTTTTTCTTAATGCTTATTAGGTTGAATAACGCATGAGAGCGGATATTATAAAAACTGTTCTGATTTCTTACTAAAGTGGTATAGCCCGGCAAGGATTTGCACTTGTCTTAAAAATGCGTGAAAAACATCACCAAAAGATAGGAGTATAAAGAAATTTTAGATGCTCCGATGGGGATTTGAACCCCAGTCGTCAGAGTGAGAGTCTGACATGATTGGCCGTGCTACACTATCGGAGCAGGATTACCTCAAAGGAATTATGTGTTAATTAAAGTTTCGTTTCTTGTTAGGGAAATTTGAATACGATCGATATTTATCACAACATAATTAAATATCATGATTAATAAGTATAATTATTAACCATGATAAACTATATGTACTTTGATATTCATACTAAAGAAAGGTGAAAGCATGAGTCAAGTAGTAAATGTGGTTTCCCATGGTAATGGGAAAGTAACAAGAAAAAAAGTCAGAGCATCGCCATATGAATTTACAATAGCTACAAGGGCAAAGTGGGAAATGGTAGTAGCAGATGAAGATATCCCGATCGGGGCTGGTAAGCTTGAGCGTGTCAAGGTAAAAGAAATAACTGTGCAAAAGGACATGCTTGCGATACCCTGTGCTTTCAGCCATCATCCACTTGTTTCGGTCGTTAAAGTGGCAACAAAAGAAGGGGCAACACCAGTCGAAATGGACCGTACGATAAACACAGCCTATGTTATAGGGCAGGAATCCGGTGAGATCAAGAAAGGAGATCTCCTGTCAGTTCTTAACCTCTATCCCATAATGTTCACGCGGGAAGCAACTAAGCCTGTATGCGTTGGGTGATATTAATGGAAACCTGCAAGATATGCAAGGGAGACCAGGATTCAAAACAATACAAGGGCTATAATATTTGTACCGAATGCGCAGACCTTATGGAAGACCTCATGGGTGAATATTTCCTGAGGACAATAAGTGACAGTGCAGAACCAAAAAAAGGGTACCTGAAATACCTGGAGAATGGAAAAGAATTCATAAGCAACTACCAGAAAATAAGGAGGCACAGTAAAAGGCATATAAAACATATGGAAGAACACGTGCAGGAGGAGATGAAAGATGCCGAAGGCGGAAAGCAAAGATATCTTGAAAGACTCCTCCAGACCATCAACTGGCTTGAACGCTGCCCGGAGTTCTACAATTATTATTTCAAGGAATATTATGTTTGCCCGGGTTGCGGTGCATCAATATTCGACCATTATGGTAAACAGGAAGTTGGAGATTGGCTCATGATCTCATGCGATAAATGCGATACTGTTATCAAGAAGTATTTTTCGCCAAAATTCGTGAACTGATCAACTTTTTCCTTTTTATTTTCCTATTATCGTTGCTTTTTTGATAAGTAATTTTTACTGTCTGGATGCTTTTATATTAATATATATCACTTATTTATTTAAATTTAATTTAAAAACAAATTAATTATAATCATTAGTCATGATAAAATATAAGTACTATGACGATAATTATCATATGGGGGTCCTTATGAACGAAATCGTAAATGTAGTAACCCATAACAACGGACGAGTGAGTCGAAAAAAAGTAAAGGCATCGCCATATGAATTTACAATAGCAACCCGGGCAAAATGGGAAATGCTAATTGCAGATGAAGATGTTACAATAGGAGCGGGAAAACTTGAAAAAGTAAAAGTAAAAGAGATAATTGTACAGAAAGATATGCTTGCAATGCCATGCGCATTCAGCCATCATCCTGTTGTATCTGTTATCAAAGTCAAAACAAGGGATGGCCCATCACCTATTGAAACTGACCGCATTGTAAATAGTGCTTTTGTGCTTGGGCAGGAATCAGGGGAAATCAAAAAAGGGGACTTATTGTCAGTACTTAATCTTTATCCCATAATGTTCACGCGTGAAGCTTCAAGACCAGTAGAGGTGATGTAATTATGGAGACATGCAGGATATGCAAGGGAGACCAGGATTCAAAACAATACAAGGGCTATAATATTTGTACTGAATGCGCAGACCTTATGGAAGACCTCATGAGTGAGTATTTCCAGAGAACGATCAAATTTGGAGGATCAAATTCAAACAGATTGTATATCAATTATGTTGAAACCGTACAAAAATTTGCAAGCGATTATCTGAGAATACGAAAGCACAGCAAACAGCACATAAGACATATGGAAGAACATGTGAATGAGGAAATGAAAAAAGGCGTCGAAGGAGGAAGAAGAAGATATCTTGAAAGGCTGCTTCAGACGATCAACTGGTTAAGCGGCAGTCCTGAATTCTATAATTATTATTTCAAGGATTTTTCTGCCTGTAAGGGGTGCGGTGCATCCATATTCGACCACTATGATAAACTGGAAGTGGGAAACTGGTTCATGATAAAATGTGATAAATGCGATACTGTGATCAAGAAATATTTCTCGCCAAAGTTCATGACCTAAAACCACCTGTCCAGGGTCTTTTGTCCCTCATCCGAGGCCTCAATTAAGCGTTCAATAGCTTTTGAAACGCGAACCCGGGCGAAATCATGGTCATCACAGAGGAATTTCATGATCGCCTCTGGATCCGGTTTTTTCCACTTTATCTCATATTCTCGTGTTACAGCAGGATTAAGGAATAAATTTTTTATTTCAGGGAGGTTTTTGATCTGCGTTTTTAATTCAAGAAGTGCAGCTTCAATTCCAGTATGTTTTTTTATCAATTTTAAAGCCTTCTTAGGGCCTATTCCTTTTATGCCATCATTATAATCTGTTCCTACAAGAAGCGCAATATCCACAAGTTGTTCTCTTGATATTCCTAATAATTCAAGCCCTTTTTCAAGTTCGATGAGTTCAGGTTTTACTTCCACGAATACGCTCTTTCCCGCAAGCTTTCGTTTCCCTGTTACTGCAAGGTTCCGTACAACAATTGGCGCGCCGAACAACAATGCATCATAGTCCTGTGAACCTGCAGCATAGGCTTTGCCATCCATTACTATTAATGAGGCCTGTGCTTCTCCTTCAGACGGAGCCTGGATGACCGGGATCCCCATATACATGAGCAAAAGCTTTGTATCTTCTATCATGTTCCCCTTGATCCTGGATGATGCCTGCGCATGTTTGAATGCTTCTTTATCTTCTCCCCTTGCTTTTGCCTCATCATATTTTTCCTGCGCATTTGCCCTTATTTTTTTTCGTTCTTCAATTGTTTTATTCTTAAATTCCGGGGGTGTGCCATCAAAGACAAATAAC
Source organism: Methanosarcinales archaeon (assembly GCA_905339155.1). Lineage (GTDB taxonomy): Archaea > Halobacteriota > Methanosarcinia > Methanosarcinales > Methanoperedenaceae > Methanoperedens. The sequence continues at coordinate 22,207 of CAJPFJ010000046.1, read as the reverse complement.
GGCCTGATCCCCTCTTCCACGAGGTTTGTTGTCCTGTAAAGAAAACCTGAAAGGTGAGAAGTTATCTCCCCGTGGGAATCAATAAGCGGTGTACCATCTCGCTGGCGGATTATACTCAGGAATTGATAAAGTGTATTGTAGGCATCTATGGCTATTATTTTTCCTTTCAGGTTGGAAAACTCTATTTCTTTTCGTTCAAAAAGATCTCCGAGGTCAACCCCCATAATAGTTCCCCAAAGTTCATCCCATTCTTACATCTATTACTGAATCGTTATCTGCTTCAATACCTTTTACTGTCAAAAGGTTGCCTTTACGGTTTATTAATTCAGTTGACGTGACCTTGACTTGATGTTCGTCCATGGATTCTGTATTCTTATGTATGATCAGCACTTTTGTTCCTTTTTTGAATTGTTCTATGACATTTCCAAGAATATGTTCATAATCAGAATATATTAATACATCAGATAATCCGGATGCGGTGTTCTTGATAATGCCGATGGGTTCAATCTTAAGATTCAAATGGATAACCTCTTGAAATGTACCGTTATTCACATAACCTGCATATAGCTTTTTCGAAAATACTACAACAATACTATAAATAGAAACTGTTATATACAAAAACAAAGATGATATGGAGTTCGGTTGTTCTTTAAATTAATGAGAAAAAGCTGGGATATAATATTTTAAAAATATATAATTATTTATTTCTTGGGATGCTTGCTTTTTATTTGATTGGAGCCTTTTCATCCCTGATCTTAAATAAAAAAGACCGAATTTGTTCTTATATTTCATTTTCAAGTGCAGCAGCAGGGGCGCTTTCAGGAGTGCTTTTTTCCTCATGGATCATTTTTGGCGACTCATTTTATTTTACCCTTTCGCAAGATTCATACCTGAAATTCGGATTTTTTGTAGATAAACTATCAGCCTTTTTCATTCTCGTAATATCAATATCAGTGTTTGCAGTTTCTATATTTTCAACAGGATATGTTAAAGAATATTTTGGGAAAAAAAATATCGGCCACCTTGGTTTCCTGTATAATATTTTTATTCTTTCAATGATATTTGTAGTTTGTGCAAATAACGCGATCATGTTCTTGATAATGTGGGAATTAATGTCAGTGATCTCTTTTTTCCTTGTGGTTTATGAACATGAAAAACCAGAAACAAGAAAAGCGGGTTTCATCTACATCGTAATGACCCATATAGGAACCGGATTCATTATCCTGTCATTCATGATCTTTGCATCCGGATCAGGGAATTTTAATTTTGAAACATTCAAAGCTGCCGGCTCGACAATGACGCCGCTCCTTAAAGACCTTGCATTCATTTTCGCATTCATTGGTTTTGGAACAAAAGCAGGCATCGTCCCCTTTCATATATGGCTTCCCTATGCCCACCCGGCAGCGCCAAGTAATGTCTCAGCTCTTATGTCAGGTGTAATGATAAAAACCGCGATTTTCATGCTGATCCGGATAAATTTTGATTTTCTTGGAGCAAGCGAGTCTTTGTGGGGCTACATTGTGCTAATAGCAGGAACAATATCGGCGATAATTGGCATATTGTATGCAGTTGTGGAATCAGATATGAAACGAATGCTGGCATTTAGCAGTATTGAAAATATCGGGATCATCCTTATTGGTCTTGGGGCTTCTATGATTTTTTTATCAAGCGGAAAACCCATTCTTTCAGCAATAGCAGCGATCGCGGCACTATACCATCTCCTTAATCATTCTGTGTTCAAAGGATTGCTCTTTATGGGCGCCGGTTCTATATTATATTCAACCCACACTAAAAATATCGAAAAACTTGGTGGAATAATAAAGAAAATGCCTGTGAGCGCCATTCTTATCCTGATAGGCGTATTATCAATTTCCGCAATGCCGCCATTCAGCGGTTTTGTGAGTGAATGGCTGACTTTCCAGTCTTTGCTCCTGAGTTTTAATTTAAATAACAATTTTGCGATTATCACGCTATCTATATGCGCTGCATTCCTCGCTTTGACCGGAGCCCTCGCAGCTTATTGTTTCCTTAAGTTTTTCGGGATGGTGTTCCTTGCGCTACCCAGAAGCGAACATGCCCAACATGCAAAAGAGGTAAATATTCCAATGCTGGCCGCAATGGGCATATTTGCATTATTATCAATATTGCTTGGCATATTGCCAATGTACGTACTTCCGGCGCTTGACAGGATTGCAGCATCGTTTATCGGGACAAGTGCATTCAGTCAATCCATTCCAGTTGGTACTTTCTGGATGGTATCTATCCCATCCTCACATGGAATTTCAATTTCAACGCCTGTGCTTCTTGCAATATTATTAATTCTTATGTTAATTCCCGCGATTATTTTATTGATCAATAGAAATACCCGGCAGCCATTCTATGAAACCTGGGGATGCGGCCAGCCTGTTTCAACATCAAGAAATGAATATTCGGCAAAAGCTTTCTCAAAACCTGTACAGGTGTGGTTTAAGAGCTTATATCGTCCCGCAAGAGAAACTGAAGCAACATATTCATCCCCGTATCTTAAGGAATCGTTTAAGTTCGAGTCAAGAATAGAACAGGTATTTGAACAATATTTATATAATCCGGTGGTTGATTTCGTCATGGTAAAATCAAGAAAAGCCAGGCTAATCCAGACAGGAAGCATTCATGCATATCTTGGCTACATATTTGGAATATTAATTATCCTTTTCATGTTCGTGATAGCAGGAGGAGACTAGATGATCGCACAAATCATTTTCCAGATAATTATTATAATTGCCCTGGCCCCGCTGCTTAGCGGAATCATGAAAAAAGTGAAAGCATTCTTCCAGATACGAAAAGGCCCTGGCATCCTGCAGCCCTATTATGATATTATAAAACTGCTTAAAAAAGATTCGGTTATTTCAGAGAACGTGTCCTGGATATTCCATGCCGCACCCATCATTTCTTTTGCTGCTGTACTTACAGCGGGTCTTTTGATCCCGATATACATCACACAACTCTCCCTTGGTTTTGCCGGAGACCTGATCGCGGTCATTTACCTTTTTGCCCTTGCAAGGTTCTTTACAGCCCTTGCTTCACTCGATGCGGGAAGTTCTTTTGGCGGGATGGGAGGAAGCCGCGAGATGTTCATAGCATCTTTAGTAGAACCTGCATTGATGCTTTCAATATTTGCAGTTGCGTTAAATGTTGGCTCAACGAATCTGGGTTTCATTTCACAAACCGTATCAGGCCTGGGCTTCGATGCCATGTCACCTTACCAGATACTTGCTTTTGTCGCATTTTTCATTATCGCGATAGCCGAAACAGGGCGCATCCCGGTGGATAACCCGGCTACACATCTTGAACTTACAATGATCCATGAAGCAATGATCCTTGAATATTCAGGAAAACAGCTGGCAATAGTGGAGCTTGGGGCAATGATAAAGCAATTGCTTATTTATTCATTGCTTGCAAACATATTTTTCCCATGGGGCATAGCCACAGGAGGTGCAGATGCAGCAGAATACGTTTTAGCATTATTAATTTTTGTTATAAAGATAATAATTATTGGAATATCGATGGCAGTTGTTGAAACTTCAACAGCAAAATGGAGATTGTTCAGATTACCTGAATTACTATCAATATCTCTTATGCTTTCATTCCTTGCCATTGTGGCATTTATTATAGTAAAAGGAGGATAAAAAATGGCAGAAGTTGTTTTCGGGTCTAAAATAATGCAATTATTGATTGCATTTATTCTTGTTTCGACCTTTATGATCCTTGGTTCCACAAGGCTATATTCATGTGTCAGGGCTTTTGGTATACAGTCATTCCTGCTTGCATGCGTTGCTGGCATTGTGGCATATTCCACGGGAAAATATGATATTTATATTGTCGCTCTCCTGACCCTTATAATAAAATCAGCAGTAATTCCGTATATTTTTATTTACATTATCCGGGAGATCAAAGTTAAAAGAGAGGTAGATCTCTATGTCAATATATCGCCTTCACTTATCATCGGCGGCATCCTTGTTGTGATATCATATTATCTTATAAGATCGATTAGTATCATTTCAGAACTTTCAAGTTTAGCCCTTTCAGCATCCGTGTCGCTTGTGTCAATAGGTCTTTTCATTATGATAAGCCGAAAAAAAGCCATTATGCAGATGCTTGGAATACTGATAATGGAAAATGGTCTTTTCCTGGGTGCAATATCTTTAACAAATGGAATGCCTCTACTTGTTGAGATCGGGATTTTTTTTGATGTATTGATAGGGGTTCTTATCATGGGTATCCTGATTTTCAGGATAAACAAAACATTTGAAAGTATAGATACGGATTTGCTCAAAAATTTGATAGGTTGATACCATGATAGAATATCTTCTTCTTGCTCCGATATTGACAGGTATATTATGCTTTTTCACAAGATCAAAGAAACAAGTTGAGACGGTAAGTCTTATTGGTTCTATTGCCACCCTTATTCTTGGATTGATCCTGGTGAAAAATGTGTATCAAAACGGCACCGTAATATCGTGGACAAATGCTCTCTTTGCGGATGCATTCAGCGCTTTTATTGTCCTTATCGTTTCCATTGTGGGTTTTGTGGCTTCGGTTTATTCTATAGGTTATATGGGGCATGAATTCAAACACGGGATAATGGATCTAAGAAAATTGAAACTCTATTATATCCTTTTTCACAGCTTCATGTTCACCATGCTCCTTGTTGGTGTCACAAATAATCTTGGCCTGTGGATCGCTATTGAGATGACAACTCTTGTTTCCGCCCTCCTCATGATACTTCATACCAAAAAATCCTCTGTTGAAGCCGCCTGGAAATATATGATCATATGCACGGTAGGAATCACATTCGCCCTGTTTGGAACCATACTTACTTATTATGGCGCTGTAAAAATACTGGGAGAATCAGGCGATGCGCTTAACTGGACAACTCTCATAGCGGTGGCAGACCGGTTTGATCCGACTATAATGAAGCTTGCGTTCATTTTTATTCTCATAGGTTATGGCACAAAAGCAGGTCTTGCTCCCATGCATACATGGCTTCCGGATGCGCACAGCGAGGCCCCAACACCTGTGAGTGCGCTGCTTTCAGGAGTTCTTCTAAATTGCGCCATGTATGGGATTATCAGATTCCATACGATAGCAACAAAATCAACCGGGCCGGCTTTTACAAGCAATCTCCTCATTATATTCGGACTTCTTTCTATTGGCATAGCAGTGCCTTTCATAATTCTACAGGAGGATTACAAACGGATGCTTGCATACAGCAGCGTTGAGCATATGGGAATAATAGCCCTTGGGATAGGGTTTGGCGGGTTTTACGGGGTTTTTGGCGCGATACTTCATATGTTCAACCATGCCATGACAAAATCACTAATGTTCTTCGGCGCAGGAAATGTGCTTCTAAAGCATGAAACAAAAGAGATAGACAAGGTGAGCGGCATCATCAAATCCATGCCAGCCACAGGAACAATGCTTCTAATAGGAGGGCTTGCTATCACAGGGTCGCCGCCATTTGGTATATTCATTAGCGAATTTACAATACTTTCAGCAGGTTTTTTTCAGGGAAATATCATATCTTCAGTCTTATTTCTGTTATTTATAATTATGATATTCGCAGGCTTTTTCTATAATATCAGTAAAATGATTTTCGGAACTCCAAAACCCGGAATAGTGATTGGGGAAGTGAGCAGGTGGACACTCGGGGCGATGGCTATCGTTGCAGTTTTCGTAATTGTGCTCGGAGTCTATATACCTCCGTTTTTTTATGATATGATCCTGAAAGTCGTGGCTGTTATAAGGTGATTTAATGAATGCCAATATAGAATCCATCAAAAAAGAGTTTAATACTAATATTCTTGAAATTTCCACATCACATAATGAAACATATCTCACTGTAAAAAAAGAAGTAATAGTGAAAATGTGCGATTATATTTATCACCATCTGGATCTGCCGCTTGTTTGTATTTTTGCTACGGACGAACGGAAAAAAGATTGCTCTTTTAAAAATCATTATGTTTTCTCAGATGACAGGGATGATGCATTTATTATTTTAAGAATAAATATCGATGAAAAAAATCCGAAATATCTATCCATCACTAATAAGGTCGCTGCTGCTAACTGGTATGAACGGGAGATACAGGATATGTTCGGTTTAATTCCACTGGGGCATCCTGATCCGAGAAGACTTATGAATTTTGAGGACTGGCCTTCTGGATTACATCCCCTCAGGAAGGATTTTGATATAAAGACAAAACCACCCCGGGTAGATGGTGAATACATATATCGCCGCGTGGAGGGTGAAGGTGTATATGAGATACCCGTAGGACCTGTGCATGCTGGTGTAATAGAACCAGGGCATTTCAGGTTCAGCGTGGCAGGTGAGCCTATAATCAACCTTGAGATCAGGCATTTCTACACTCACAAAGGAGTGGAGAAACTTTTTGAAAACATCCCAATCCACAAAGGAGTGTTTCTTGCTGAAAGGATTTCCGGTGATAACTCAGTTGCTCATGCCGCAGCATTCTGCCAGGCGATGGAAAAAATAACCGGTGTAAACATACCGCCCCGCGCAAAGCATATCAGGACAATTCTTCTTGAACTTGAGCGAATATACAATCACATTGCTGATATCGCGGGGATCGCAACAGATGTGGCTTTTTCATTCGGGGCCGCTCATGCCAATAAACTCAAGGAAGAAGTAATGCAATTAAACGAGCGCATAACGGGGAGCAGGCTGCTGCGGGGAATGAACACTATTGGAGGCGTTCGGCGAGATATCGGTGATAAGAAAGATGAAATCCTGCTTACACTATCGATTATTCAAAGGGATTTCAGGAAATTGATGGAACACCTGAACTCGACCCCGTCTCTAATGGATAGGATCGAAACAACCGGGCGCATCTACAATGATATAGCAAAAGGATTGCATGTTGTGGGACCGGTCGGACGAGCTTCCGGGATTGACAGGGATACCAGGCGCGATCATCCATATGCGGCCTACAATGAATTCAATTTCAAAGTGCCAGTTTTAAAAGCAGGTGATGTTCATGCAAGAACTATGGTCAGGGCGGATGAAGTATGTGAATCAGTCGGTCTCATCGAACAGGCGCTCTGGTCTCTCCCTGAAGGTGATATAATGATGATGGTCAATGAAATTCCTGAAGGTCAAGCTCTTGGATATTGCGAAGCGCCAAGAGGAGAAACAATTTACTGGATCCGAACCTCCGGGAACATGATAGAAAGATGCAAAGTCCGGGATCCGTCCTTTTGCAACTGGCTTTCCATAGAATATGCTGTACTTGATAATATCGTACCTGACTTCCCGATCATAAACAAGAGCTTGAGCCTGTCTTATTCAGGCAATGATATGTAGGTGAAAATATGCTTGAAATCCTTAACAAAACCCTGAAGGCCGGCTGTCAAACAACGAAATATCCTGATGTGCCCGATGTGGCGCCCGTGGGATTTCGTGGAAAACCTGAGCTAATATCAGATAAATGCACATTTTGCGGGGAATGCATTAAAGCCTGTCCGCCAGGTGTTATAAGGTTAACAGAAAATAGCGTTGAAAAGATACTTTCATTATCATATTGCGGCTGCATATTCTGTGGAAGATGCGAGCAAGTATGCAAATATGGCGCCGTCAAACTTACACAGGAATACGAACTCTCATCAAAGACAAAAGAAGACCTTGTTACCAGTATCCGGAGAAGGTTATGACAGTTGAAGATGAAATTGAGATAATGGGACAGCGCCTGAATGATAAAATCAAGAAAATATTCGGGCGTTCACTGCATATTCGTGAAGTTGATGCCGGCTCATGCAATGCATGCGAGGTCGAGGTGAATGCCCTTTCAAATCCCATATACGATATCGAACGATTCGGTTTTCATATCGTAGCTTCACCGCGTCATGCAGATATGCTTCTTGTCACAGGCCCGGTTACCCGGAACATGGAACTTGCGCTTCTTAAGACCTATAATGCCACACCATCACCGAAACTTGTCGCTGCAATGGGTTCGTGCGCCTGCAACGGCGGGATTTTTGGCGAAACTTACGCAAGCTGTGGCGGAGTTGATAAGATCATTCCGGTGGATGTGTATATTCCCGGATGCCCGCCAAGACCGCAGGCTGTGATTTTCGGACTTATGGTGGCGCTTGATAAACTCGAGCAGAAAATAAGAAAGACAGAGGTTTTCTTATGACAAAATATGAGATACTCCTTGCGACCGATGGCAGTGATTGTGGGAGAAAAGCAGAGATTGCAGCTATGAAGGTAACACATTCATATAATATCAAAATGGCAGCTATTTATGTGGCTGTAGCAAAGAAGGATTCAGAGAGAGAGGAACTTGTATCACATGGCGAGGAAGTGCTGGGGAGAGTCGTGGAAATGGGGACGGATATGGGTATAGAGGTTCATAAAATACTTGTTGGCGTCAGCATGCAGCGTATCCCAAAGATGGGAGCTCGCGCAGAGATCATTGCACATGCTATACTTGAAGCTGCTGAAAAATATAAAGTCCATACAATCGTCATGGGTGGCGAGGGCGAGACTGAGATCAACCCTGAACTCGGCAGCGTAGCGCAGGCTGTGGTGAGGAAAGCCAGGTGCACGGTGCTCGTGGCGAGATGAATATACACCTTCAAACTATGGATTAATTGATGAGTGATAGAAAGATGGAACTCCGCCATAATAGGCATACAGTACCATTACTATCCGACCATATGGTATTCGCTCCCAAATATAGAAGCAAGAGATTGAAAGGAAGGACAAGCAGAATACTCAGGAAAGAATTTCCCCATCTCAAAGAATGGTGTGGAGAGCATATGTGGGCGCCGAGCTGTTTCCATGGATCGGTTGGGAATGGTTGGGATGTAGTAAGCAAATTATTGTTTCTATTCAAGCGTAATTATGGCGGTATCATCTGTTGAGTTTAGATTGCACTACATGATAAAAAAACTGATGGGGCCTTGTACTCAGAAAATTTCGAAAGGGCTATGCTTGGCCAATTAATTCAAATCTTTGATAAAAATGAATACAAAGACGAAAAATATGGCAAAATTAAACAGTTGATGCCTGAAAGGCATCGGCCGCTTGTTCAACTGTTAAACGAATATAGAATTGTATCAGCGCATCCAAAAGAAATTAAAATAACACCACAAATTGCAGAATGCATATTGAACCTATCTTTTGCATTTCTAACGGATCCAGAAACCTGTTTATATGATGAAGATTATTTGAAATGCGAGACATAAACTGTTAAAGACTTATTTGCTTAGGAAGTATCAAATATGGAAAAACTACATCTACCCATAATCATCGAAATGGACGAAGATGGGTATTACATAGTAAGTTGCCCTGTATTCAAAGGTTGCCATTCATACGGCGAAACTATAGATGAGGCATTGGAAAATATAAAAGAAGTCATAGAGATGTGCCTTGAAGAAACAAAGGTTGAAGAGCTAAATAAGTTCGTAGGATTTAGAGAACTGGAAGTTGCTCAGAATGCCTAAACTTCCTGTATTCAAAGGCAAAGAGCTTATAAAGTTCTTAGAATTTTTAGGATTTCAAGTTACCAGAACTAAAGGTTCTCATTCAAGATTGAAATCAGATGACCGAAGGGTGACCAGTGTTCCAGTGCATGGAAATAAGGATGTCCCTAAAGGACTTCTGCGCAAGATAATACGAGAAGATTTAGAGATGAGTTTAGAGGAATTTACTGAACTGTATTCCAAATATAAAGGAAACAAATAACAACTTTTTTCATGGGAATCCTGCGCCTGAATTAGATTACAGAAAACAAGTAAACTGAGAGATTCAAAAACCCCGAGCATCCATCTGATGCCCACGACCTCGGTCGGGGGTCGTTGACTGCAACGATAGGTGTTCTCATGCTTGTAATAGTAATGGATTTCCAGAGCAATCTTCGAAGGATAGCATCAGGCGCGATTTAAATACTAAATAAAATATATATTTTATGCGATGCCTAATAATGGACTAGCTGAAACAAATGCCACGGGTTATTCGATCAGACTTTGTTTTTTATTGATAACTACTCCTTCGCATTCTATCAAGATTATCTTTTGCGTGTTGATGGGATGGAACTGTAAAAAAACCGTTCAACATTTCACATTTTTCATATTCATTACAACTTGCACATGTGTTAAATTTCTTTTCTCGACAGCATTTTCTAATCGGGCAGTTTCCGCACCCTATGAAAAGACTACTTTCTGATTGGCATCCTTTGCAATTCATATCTTCTGGTTTCAGGCCATTCTTTCCAAGATATTCTGCGTAAAGTTTGTACCATTCTTTGGCAGTTTTTTGTCTCAATTCGTCATCATCATTTTCTGTTGCAATAAATACAGGGCAGTCATTACAGTTCAATCCGCAATACCCAAATTTTTGTCTTTCCATTTTCGGTTTCTCCATATAGTTTTCACTCATGTAAAATAATTTCGAACTCTTTTCCACCCATAAAGTGAGCAAGCTTTTCAGCTTGTTGTTCAATCACTTTTAAGAGGGGTTTATTCGTTTTTTCAAAAAAGGAAAGGGTAATTTTTAATCTATTTTTATCTGCTTTGAAACTCCATGTTCCAATAATGTGCCCATTAACTAAAATAGAGGGGGATATTTCCCCTCTTGTGCTCCAATACACTCTTTTCTCGTGTTCTTTCGATATCAGCCTCCCCCTGTTCTTATAACCCATAATATACGGATCAAATTTTGGGAGAAGATGTACAGTATCTTTTCCAGAAGAAAATCCTTGTAAATGCTCCAGATCAGATTTAAGGATGAGAAACATGCCCTCTATTCCACGAATTTTAATATCTTCTACTTTATCCCCCATTTCTTCCAAAATTTCTTTGACCTCTCTTTTGGTAATGCCAATCCACCATGCAATGTCCTCGATCATAGCGGGCCCGAAACCTGAAAGGTAATGTAAAATAACTTTCTCTTTAGCCTCATGTTCGTTCAAAGCATGCAAGTCGACAGAAGGTGACCATTTTCTAAAGGTTACATAGGTATGGAGGTTGCTCGTCCAATCTCCTTTTGGTTTACTCGGAACAAGGATAGCAGAATGACACATTTGACGCAGATTCCATTGTCCAAGGCTCATATCTCCATATTTAGTATTAACAATATTCTTAAGTTCTGATATATGTTCAGTCAATTCTTTTGCTGTAAGCGGGCCTTTCTCATCCAGGATTTTCAACATTCTATCATGAATAGGTTCAAATCTGATTAGAGGATGTCTTCCTCCTGCTTGTTTTGTCGCTTGATAGTATTCCACAACATGATCCTCCGAGACTATATAAAGTGTTGCCCGCACCCCCCATATCTTGATTAACGTTCTCCTTTCGTACAATTCTTTGCTTAAATCTTCTTTTTGAAAATTATCTATTCTATTCCATAATGAAAGATAAGGGGTTGATGCAACCTGAGCATGAAGGCCACAGATATCTTTTACAACATCAACTAAACACTTGTTCTGTGCATTTGAATGCTCAGCGAGATGCTGTTTATATAATACGAATTGATTTATTTTCTCTAGATCGCTATCTATATGCATCTTTTCTCTTATCTAATTATTCTGTTTCATAATATTTAATATCAATCATTCCACGAGCTCAAGGACTTACCTGAACCTTATAAGAATGCAAGAAATAATTAATCCGGTGGAAACCTCCGAGCATCCACTGTGGATGCCCCCGTTTTTCAAAATGGCGGTCGATGACTGAGGACAATAGATCCTTCATGCTCCCATAAGACATAGAAATATTAGGACTGTGGAGGAATTTCTAAACCTTGTATGGATTGGAAATTTGAATAAATTCAATGATGTACTGCTCGATGCCAGATACGGATATGATCATAGACCTAACTCTGCATTTTATTACAAAAGTCCTTTAGAAGTTATGATGGGGAAAATATCAAATTTACCCCAACAGGTGTGTGGACACTAACCTTAATTGACAATTCATCTCTTGTTATTTTATTTTTTTATAAGGAAGTAAACAATAAGCATTGTAAGGAATCCGCCAGCCATATTTATTCTATAATTCAAATCTATTTTGAACAAAGTAATTACTACAGTGACGAGCAACCATATAAAAAAACCAATTAAAACACTTTTCATCGCTATGACATCACGTGTTTTTTCAATACCTCCTGCTACATTACTATATAATATATAATGGCCAGCAATCAGGAAGAATGGAAGAAGACCAATAGTAAGCCATGAGGCTATTTGTTGATACTGACTCGATATTTTGACTTTTGTTATCTCAGCACCAAAAATAATAGTTTTTTCTGAGAAAAAAATCAATTCCAATTTGATTAAAATGAATATCCATATATAAAATAAAATAAGTCCGAATATAGTTCCAATTATCGCTTTAATAACTTTCATTAGAATCCCTTGCTCTAAAAAAATAAAAAAGGGTGGATTTGTATTTAAGGATTCCCTATTCCCAATCCATCCCAGAGAGTATATGCAGAGATTCTAAAGTATTTTGGTAAATATTGCACAAATGGCGGTACAGGAATCACAATAATGCCCCAGCTCTTTGCATCCGTGTACCAAATGCTGTCTTTTTCATCTAACAGAACGGAACTACTGGCACCACCAAGAATCAACCCTAGAGCTGCTCCTGCAACCGCTCCAACCACGCCTCCTACATAAGCCCCAATCGCAGCCCCAGCAACAACAGGTGCCATTTGTGCAATTGTAGTTGATGTATATTTGTCGATGTGGTTATGGTATAGTTGGTTACCATTTATCCAAAAATTTTGCCACTCGTAAGCTCCATAAGATTGATAATCTGGATGCGGGTATTTTATTCCAGAACCCTTTGTATAAATCACATTATCCCATTGATAAGTATATGATAGGATTGTTACTTGACCTGCATTTTCAGATTTCTTAGCATTATTTTTGAGTACATCTGCTGTTACATTAGGTTCAAGAGGGTCGTAATCCGTGACATAAGTGTTAGCTAACTTTCCTTCGTAATATAACTCAGTAGTAAATTCGCCAGATTTCTTTGAAATCTTGTAATTGACTGTTTTTTTCTCTTTAGTTTTTAAATGGGCAGAATTAAAAATTTGCTAGAAAACCAGAACAGGCAGAGCATTTTTAAATATATACTTAATAACCCCGGCTGCACCATAGCAGAAATCTCAGATAAGCAGGAAATAAATAGAGGAAGTGTGAAATATCATATCAGTAAACTTGGATTTGATGAAAAAATTACCTTAACGAAAATAGGAAAATTCTTACGGTTATTTCAGAATTCCGGAGCTTTCAAAGGTAACGAGCAGAAGATAGCAGCTTATCTTAAAAATGAGACACGCAGGTTAATCCTGTGGACTATTCTTGAAAATCTTGGTACTACAAATCAAGAACTTGCAGATAAGTCCCATGTAGGTAAAAGCACAATACACTGGCATATCAAGCAATTTCGCAAAGACAATATAGTCGTATTTGAACCGGAAGGTAAGTACAAAAGATATTTTATAAATACGGATGCTAAAATGATTTTGCTCAGGTTTATGCCTTCCAGTCAATCTATCCATGCTCAGTAATAATTAGATAAATTGTTAATGCACATAAACATTCAGGAGATAAGGTATTGGTGATAAGCGCGCAGGGCTTCAATGTGGGGTGGCTTAGGTACAACACTTGTGTAATGCAAGTTCCTGGGACGGCGCTCCTCCGTCCTCACGCCAGAAATAAGTGTATTCTTATTATACCCAACACCGCCACGTCCGGGCGCGGATCATCCCTGCCCCTGGGCGCGGTATTGCCAGGATTATATCAAGGATATTAGTATTATCGCCTGTAAGGTCTTCCACATCGCCTATACCAGCGATGAAACCTGATCTAATTGCTAAATCGCCTTTTGTGATCTCTTTTGTGTTGACATTCACAATTCTGCAATCCTTAAGTACAGTATCGGCCTTGATTTTACCTTCCCCTGCAAACACTTTCTCTCTTAACAACATAATAATGAATTGTAATGTATGGATAAAATGTCTTTGTGTTTATTTCTTCAACTTGGCTTTAGGAAAGAATATCTATTACGATGTATTATCTATTATATGATGGAAAAGCCCCCGGATACATTCAAATGCTACCTTGTAAGCTGGGATGAAGTCTATAGGCTGGCAAAAATTTTAGCATTCAAAATAAAATGCCAAAATATTTCGGTATGGATATATAAAACAGATCTACAAATGAGCCTGCTCTCACCGAAAGTCTTATCGTTTAAGAAAACGTAGATATTACGGATAATGGGAGGTAAGTGATAGCAATGGGAGAAAATGTAGATACACTTAGGGAGTTATACTTGGAAAGAGAAAGGTATCTATTAAATATAGATGAATTGTTGGAAGAAATGCATGGCAAAACCAAGAGTGAGATAACAGGCAATTTAAAAATGGAATTTGGCTTAAATGCAGGGACAATATGTTGTGGTACATTGGTTGATATTGAGCAAGTGCATGGTGTTGAAATGAAAACCAGTGAACAATTATTTGTATGCAGTAATAAATGCAGAAAATTTGCTGAAATAGCAACGTCTTAATTTTATTGTATTAGTCTTCCTGGATGAAATTTCCATGCCATGTATGATACCATACCTGTCCTGAGTACCCACTTACATCCATCATGCCGTACATTTTGTTATCCTTCTTGACATCAAAATGGTAGTAGCCATAAAATAATCCACTATCTTCCGCCTTCGTTCCCGGGAGTCGAGAATCCAGAAACTGCTGTGCATATGCTACTGCCTGCTCTTTTGTCAGGGTCATAGAGCCTGGCTGTGTGCCCATCATACCATACTTTGTGTTCCACATCATATTAGGGCCCATTTCTGGAGAAACAATACCACTATACTTATCTATTAGCATCTGGAATGCCTTGGTTCCTGTGCTTTTCTCTTTATATTCCACATAGAAATTGAATTCCCATTCTTCCAGATCAGCAAGCTCCAGTCCAGGATTATTCTGAGCAGCCAAATACCTCTTTGCAATATCACTGGCTTGTTCCAGGCTCACCAGGCTTCCATTGGAATTATACGGGACGCCGCCACTCACAAGCATATTTCCGCCCATCATGCCTCCTCCCATCATTCCACCTCCCATCATACCGCTTTGTCCCATTTCTCCAAAGCTACCCCATTGCGGCGAATATCCCCCATAACTAAAATGAGAGTATCCGGAGCTGAGAACCAAACCTGTAACACCTACAACAATCAAGGCAACCCCTAATAAAGCAAGAGTTTTTTTATCCATGTTACCTTCCCATTTAATTCTAAAATCCATCAATTCCCCACTGTAACTCCGAAACCTTCTTTTTTCAGTTCATCCTTTACTTTCGCAACAGCATCGGCATAACCTAACGAAACAGATCTTTTGTAGTTGTACATTTTAAATTACCTCCTACTCCCTTTATTGTAGGTCTTTCTTTTTCTCTTCAAATTCTTCTTTACTTATCTCTCCCCTCGCATACTTTTTATTCAGGATTTCAAGGGCGGATTCCTCACCTTTTTTATCTCCTCTGCCTGCCCACAGGTATTTGATGAGCAATACAAGCCCTATGATTAACAATATCCAGAATATTAATCCCAAAATCCCGTAACCTCCGCCCATCATACCATAACCGTAACCGTCCATCATTCCGAATGTCATAGTTTGTCTCCAGTAGAATAATTGATTCTTATACTATAAAAAACGCTGTGAGAAACATCCTTCTTCAGTTGTTGAGAATATCTTCAGGTTTCGGGTGGAATGTTATACCGTTGCTTATGTTATCCTTCTCCGCCGGGCAGTTCACTGGCGGAAAAGCTTAGAAAAATGGAATATCATTAAGCAATGTAATGTAATTCATTTTATGCCCTTTGCTACCTTATCCATGATGGTATGATCCTCCCCAAGCTTGCAGATAGATTCACAATGCGTGCAGAGTTCGGAAAATAAAATATATGCTATTTTGATACCATCCTGCTTAATAAGAGATGGTCTTTTCAATTGTGCGATTATTTCCTTCTCTCTTTGATCAGGAGCAACAAGATAAAGCGATACCTTTTCTGAATGAGGAAGAGTGAGTGCTAAATCAGTCAGGCGCAGGACGCCTGAATATATCGATGTGCCTGTTCAACACCTCTTCGAATTGCTCCAAAAAGCTTTTAACCTTGCTTCATTGTTGATAAAGGATGTGTTGTATACACACTCCGGGGTCATTTTTATAAGTATGTATGATGAATTGGTTTCTTTCTTGATCAATCATTTAAACACCATTTTCAATAATAATAAAAACCAAATTCTCTTTTTTGACTATATATGTTTATCCGACATCGCATTGACCTGTAATAACAGCAGGTGGATCGCAGTTTAAAACAATATTGCCACATATTTCGAAGTTTTAAAGAAAATAGTACTTTTGTTTGCATTATTAAACCACAAGCCACATTAAAAAGTATGTTGTATTAGTAAATTAGTGGCCGGAAAAAATACAACTATTTTTCCGAACTCCTATCTTCCGGTCACACCTATACCATCAATTCCTTCTGGTACTGTTTATCCAAATATATCAAACTTGGTGAGTGTAATTCCAATCGATTTTTCGAATCCAGGTTCACAAATTCCAAGCAAGCATCGTTTTAATTTGTTTAGCAAAAACCACAACGTACCGCCGGTTACCTCACCATATTTCACCTACCGTAAACTATATATCTACTTTACACTAATTGTAAAGTAAAGTTATGAGTAAATGAGAGCAAGGGAAAAAATGCAAAGAACGCTTATGTTGTTTATACTTCTAATATCAGTGATTGATCCTGTCATTGCTGATGAGGACATGACTTCTGGCCTCATTTGCCCGTGCGAATGTGCAATGATTATTTCAACATGCGATTGCACCACAGCAATACAGGTCAAAAAAGAAATCACCCTGATGAAGGAAAATGGTTTTTCCGGAAAACAGATATTTTCTGCTCTTCAGGCAGAGTACGGCAATGAAATACTGGCACATCCTGAGAAGGACATTTCATCAAAATTATGGGTCATCGGAGCAGCATTAGGCATTCTATTTGTATTTCTTGGATACATTTTTTCCAAAAAAACTAAAATGGATATTATACCTGATATAAAAAAGTATGAGCAATTTGAAGAAGAATACAGGAATTTTGTGTCTGAAATTGATGAACCCAATAAGAATAAAAACCCTGTTTCCAATGATACTTCAACCCCGGAGGATAAGTTGTGATAGCTATGAAGGGAACCATTTCTATATTCATAGCACTATTGTATTTCGTAAACATAGGCTCTGCCCAGTTTGATGAAATGATCACATCAGGAAATAATACTGGAAGCTACAATATAAGTGTCGCTCTTGACCATATATTCATCTCGAAGAAAAATAATTCAATTGAGATTTCTGAAATCGTTGTATTCAGGAATGAGGGTAAAGAGATATATTACAGCAAAGATAACCATACATTCTTTGCCATATCAACTCCCCCGGATATAAGAAACCTGAAAGCTCAGGCTATGGAATGCTGCCTCGTTCAGGATGAAGGTGTAGTATATATGGATCCCATGCAGTCGATCGCACGGGGTGCTAACTTTAATATGCAGATATCGTATGCACTTATTCCCCAGGATCAAAAATACGTTTTCAATAAAAGCGCTATATATAATACTACTTCTATTTCGATGTTCATTGATAAAAAAAGTGGAATAGACCTGGAAGGATCATCTGAGGTTATGACACTTTCAGGAAAGGAATATAACGTCATCGCTTTTAATAATCTCAGAGCAGGGGAAATGATCAGCATTCCTATAAAAATAATCCCTGATTATTCAGGTTATTTGTATGCAGGAATTGGATTATTCGTTTTACTTTCAATCGGCTTAATTTATTTTTTTAAGGAAAAAATCGTAAAGAGAAGAAAAAAAGAGTACACGCTAGAAGAACTTGAGATTGAGAAAAAAAATATTTTCATGACAATTCATGGATTTGAAAAACATGCAGGACCTGAAATCTCGGAAGAATACCAGAAATTGATGGAAGAATACAGGCAGAAAGCCATCCGGATTTGTATTAAGATCGATAACTTAAAAAAAACATACAGGAAAGATGTCAATGATGATGAGTAAGGGGTGTTAGAATAAACAAATTGCTTGCGCCATAAGATACTTACTTTACATTAAACGTAAAGTACAAATATTAGTAAAAACAATTAGTAAATCAATAAAAGGAGAAATGAGAAATATGCAAATCGACCCAATTTGTGGAATGCAGGTAGATGAAAATACTGCACAGTACAAATCAGAATATAAAGGGAAGAGCTATTATTTTTGTGCGCCCGGATGTAAGAAAGCATTTGATTCTGATCCCGAAAAATACCAGAAGGGCAGCCCTGTTGGTATGGGTGAGAAAAAACCATGGTGGAAGTTCTGGTGAATATAAATATTTTTTCATACAAAATTGAAAATAAAAAAGAGGGACTTACATGAGAATATCCGGAATTATAATAGCGCTTTTGATCTTGATTATGGCAGCAGTTAGCGGGTGTTTATCAGGCAAAGGACCCCAGACTGAAAATCCCGCTGCTGGAGTTCCCGCTTCTACAGATAAAACGTCTACAGTGGATTCATCTGAAACCAAAGTGAACTCAGAAGCAGGAGTAACTATCACTGCGATGGATCTTGGCAATAATGCCTTTGATATCAAACTCGACACACATTCAGGATCGCTGGATTACGAGATGGCCAAATTATCCTATATCCGCGATAGCAAGGGTAATATGATCAAACCGGAGTCATGGGACGGAGGCATCGGAGGGCATCATTTTGAAGGTATACTGAAATTCCCGGAATTTGATGATAGCTCCGGTTTTGAACTCGTTATCCAGGATGTTGCAGGAGTGAAAGAAAGAGTCCTGAAATGGTAAATAAAATGTCAATAAAACAGGGCATCAAAAACCTGTTAAAAAATCCCTTTGTTTTCGGGGCAAGCGCAGGAATACTTGTGGTTCTTTTCAATATCTCGATTGCTTCCCTTGCCGAAGGATCGTTTGAGAAGGGATACCAGGTATTTCTTACTAACGGGATTTTTGTGTATCTGATCCCTCTTGCAGTCGGCGTGCAGATGGGGCTTTTCAGATACCACAGGAATATTACAACCGGAAATATAGCAGGCTCGGAAAAAATGGGTATGGCAGGTTCAGCTACTTCATCGCTGACGATGGTGGCCTGCTGCCTGCACCATGTGAGTGATATTTTGCCCTCAATTGGTTTGATCCTTGCAGCATCATCGTTCCTCATCCAGTATAAAGACTCAATAATAATCATCGGGCTCCTTGCGAATGTAGCCGGAAGCATCTACATTGCAAGAGCGATCATAAAAGACAGGTCGATCATCGCAAAAGTGGAAAAAATCGCAGCCTGAGGGAAAAAAAATGAAAAAAACTCATCGTGTAATTGCAATTGTCCTTATAGTCGTGCTGGCAGCATCATTTCTATATTTATCTGACTCCAGGAAAAGCATCTTCACTGAGAAAGTGGGGGATATGACCCTTTCCGGATACGATACCGGAGATGTGGCGGCGCAGCAGATATCGAAAATGTACGGGATCAAGGACATACCCCTTGCAAAAGCTTACTCGGCAGTGTACAGGAGCAATAGGGGCATCATGCGCATCTGGGTGGCAGAGGCTTCGGACCACAATGCTGCGAACGATGCTTTCAATGCCATGAACTCAATGCTGGGTGGCCCATCGGGAAATGATGAGCATGGAAACTCAGATAATATGGGAGATATGGGGTCGAGTAACATGGACAGCAATATGGATATGATGAACAACAACTTCACCAAACCAGTAAAATTGGATATAATTGAGTTTGAAAAGCCTGATGTTTATGTTGTGAAAGAAAATAATTCAATAAATTACTATTATTTTAAAATGAATTATAACAGGGGGAGAGTCTACTGGATAATTTTTGACTCACCTGATCTGGATTATCAGATATCGATCGTGAAGCAGGCAGTAATGGAGATATCGTGAGACTATGAAAAAATTCTTAAGCAACCTGAGAAGGAAAGGTTTAGCAAATCAGGTGATATCATGACATTAACGCTCTGGATCTCCCTCGGATTTCTGGTTATTGCATCGTTTCTTCCGAAATCCTTTAATTCAAGGTTCATATTCGGCGGTTCAGGTTGGATATTCCTTGCAATATACTGGTCCGGGCAGCTTGGGGGTTATATTGGGCTTAAGGATTATGTAAATATCATTCTGGTAATTGCCGCAGCTTTTGCATCCTTATTTATAGCACATGTAACATTTCAGGGGAAAGATAATATAGATAAAGGCGGCTATGAAGTGTTCATTTCCTTATCCAGGGCTGCATCTATTAGCGGTTTGATATATTTCCTGTTTGCAGAGGTAGAATTATTAAATACATGGATAATATCAACAGTCGCAGAACAGGGGACATGGTTGATCGGGAAATTCGATATTCCTGTTACGAATGTGGCATGGAACCAGCTTGCAGTAAATGGTCTGGTCGTTGAAATAATACTTGCCTGTACCGCGATCGAGAGCATTGCCCTGTTTTCAGGAATAATCTCTTCTGCTACAGGCGCTACTGCTGCGCGCAAATTCCAGGCGTTTATGATCTCAGTGCCTGTTGTATATTTGCTGAACATTATCCGTGTTTCTTTTACAGCCTCAGCCTATGGATTAAGCTGGTTTGGCACACCTGATGAAAGTTTCCATATTTCAGAGCATTTCATTACAAAGGCAGGCTCGTTGCTGGCTTTAATGTTGATTTCTTATTTAGTTCTAAAATTACTGCCTGAGGTTGCAGATATGATAGATGGTGTCCTGAAGATGATGAGAACAGAATTTCATAGATTGATGTTAAGATTATCATGAAAATAAAAGTAAATTATGATTTTATTCAATATGAATTGGTTGGGGCTACAGATATTTTTGAAGTTGCAGATAGAGTTAAACTTGGAGATTTGTTGCGGTTAATAGATGCCAGGGTCATGGAAGCCGGAAGAAATAAGGGGATAGAGACTACTTATAAAACAACCCTGGCTGGTGATCAATTGAATGCTTGCATGGTTTTTATCAATGGTTCAGCGCCTGGAAATATGCTGGATCATGAGTTACATGATGGGGATACTATTGAATTTGTTTACGGATTCTGCGGCGGATGAGTGATTTAAGTTGGATTTGATCGATTTCATAAACAGGAATTATATTGAAGGTATCATCAGTGATACCAGTTATAATCATTTTGACATGATCACATATGTCATTATTTTATTTGCTGGTGTATATGCAGTTCAAAAATTGCTGAAAAAATTAAGGATCAAAGTTGATGAGGAGTTTGTTATAGCTACGATCCCTTATATTTTCATGGGCTCCGTGTTCAGGGTAATCGAGGATTCAGATCTCCTGAAGCCGCCTGTCAAATATTTTTTCATTACACCGCTTATTTTCTTTGTGATCTTTGCAATATGTTTTGGGACACTTCTCCTCACAAGATACCTTGAAAAGATCAGGAAAATAAAGAACTATATCCACACATATGCAATTGCCGGTGTGGTATTATCGTTAGCCGGGATTGCTATCCTCATTTATTATGGTTCTTCTAACTGGAATCCCGGTATTCTGGTATACAGTCTTGTGCCTGCCGTGATATTGACAGAGATCGTCAGAAGAGTATCACCTGCAATCGGTATGACATATCTTCGAAGCAGGATGTATTCATTTGCGGTCTTTTCATTTATGCTGGATTCGTTCACTACATATATTGGTGTAGATTTATTTGGCTACATAAACAAACATCCTTTCAGTTCGTTCCTGACGTCCATTTTTGGAACAGGAGCTGTACTGATTCCCCTCTCCTTGATTTTGGTCATATTGATAATCGTTATGCTTGAAAAAGATTCCAGGGAAGATCAAGATGAGAAGTACATGCTGACATTGACGTTGATTGTTCTGGGTTTCTCAATGGGTGCCAGAAATTTGCTTGCTATGGCTTTTGGAGTGTGAACATCGGATATGGATTTCGCAAGATGATGGTTCTGCATCATGTTTCTTATTTGCAAATCTTCAAACTTGATCAGGTCATAGGTATCCACCAGCGTTTTTGCGGTTTTATGAGCAAAATCTGTTCTCTGATTCCTGATCTTCC
>CAJPFJ010000045.1 GCA_905339155.1 Methanosarcinales archaeon | reverse complement strand
GAAGTTATAGAAGGCTGGACAGGTAAAGATGCATCTGTTACCTGTACATTAGCAGTTCCGCTGACCGTGCCGTTTGAGGCTGTGATAGTTGTCATACCATTGGACAGTGCTGAGAATAAACCCCCTGATGTAATAGTGCCGACATAAACATTGCTGCTCGCCCACATTATAGGTACGTTGATGGTCTGGCCAGACTGGTCTTTTGCCTTTGCACTGAAATATTGCTTCTCAACGTAACCGATATGCCATGCAACTCCTCCCCTTGCAGAATACCATATCCTCATAGTATTAGAAGTGTCATTAAACAGGAAGGTTGAACGATAAATCTGCGAAGAGTCCCATGAAGCGCCCCTTGTTAGAATAATATCAGGATAATTCGTCCAGTTGATCTTATCCTTACTTTTTGCAAAATACAGGTCAGTATTCCCGCAGTTCGATCCTTTGGGATAAGCCGCATAAACCATCCAGTACTCATTTTGGGATGGTATGTAGGATACATCCAGGTGCCATATGTTCAGGTCGGATTTTATATTGACCATCTGTGGTGATGACCAGTCGATCCCATCCGCAGAGGTGGCGAATTTTACTATAGTATCTGCGCTGCAACTGGCCCCGCCCGTATACCACATATCATACACACTGCCGTTCTTTATTATTGCAGGAGACATCACCTGATAATCCGGGACTAACATAGTGTTCTTCTCTGCCGACCATGTTATTCCGTCAGATGAGGTTTTTCGTATCAGGTATGATGTGCCTGCGCCGCTTTCAACGTAATATATCTCAATCCTATCTGCGGTCTCGTTGTATACGATATCAACGTCTGAATTGGATCCTGAAGCAGGTTGAGGGTCAATAGGATTTTGTAGTCCTTGAGGAACACTCCAGGAAATTCCATCATTGCTGACCAGAATGGAGGGATTTTCATAAGCGTCATTCCCATTAGGGTAAGGTGTCATGACCATCCAGTATTTATATCCTCTCCAGCCATTTGCATTGTAATATACATCCGGATGGACTGCCTGGCCACTTCCATCGTATGTCGGTATATCAAGCTGCATAGTCCCTCGCCTGATTACAGAAATGTCCGAGGGCGAGACTGTAATTGATTTGATCTCAGAAGGCGACTGCGAAGTCACATTCCATGTCCATTCCTTTGAAACCGTGCCGTTGGTATCGGTTGCTGTGGCATTTACGATCCAGGTACCCTGACTTGCGCTGGTATTGGAATAACTTGCCTGCGTAACGCCATTTTCAATATTCTTGATGACAACACCATTGAGATACCATGTCACGTTTACTGGCTTATTCATAGTGATGTTAAATGTCCTCGAATCGCCCACGGAATTAGTTAAAGGTGATAAAGGAGCAAAACCTATTATTACAGGAACATCAGGAAGGAATGACGTCACAGTTCTTGTTTCTGTCTGATTCACATCCCCGGCCAGATTTTGAACATATGCAGTGTAAGCATAAGTACCGTATGGAAGGTTTGTGAAATTATTGTAAAGTCTGTAAATTCCTGTGTTGTATGAAGCTCTTATTTCTTCAGGGTTCAATGCTCTGTTGTGGATGCGGACTTCATCGATCTTCCCATTAAAAACATAATTGGAAGTTTTGCCAAGATTGGGATATGAGCCAAATTGAATAACTGTATTATAAGAATTCATTGTTCCTGAGACCGCTTTCGTGGCTACCGGAACACCATCCAGGTATAATGCAATATTCGAACCATCATATGTTCCCGCAAGATAATGCCACTGTCCATAACCATAGTTCAAATTTGTAGCACCAACTTCATGCAGGACTCCATTGAGTGTAATATAGAAAGTAGCTTCTTTTGGACTGGTAGTCCTATCAATTAACGAAAGCATATACTGGTAGTACGGGTTTGCATGACTGGTGTATGGCTTCTGAACAAGCGATTTCTGGTATGAAAGACTTCCAGGGACAGCATTGAACCATGTTTCAACAGTGATATATGAAGGATTCAAGCTTGCTGAATTGAGTATTGTTATATAATCATTTGAACCGTCAAAACTCATAGCATTTCCAAACTTTCCTGGAGTTGAAAATGGACACGAAGTCCCTGAACATGTGCCATTGTTCCTTCTGCTGCTCCAATCTCTGAAAAATGCTGCATTCTCACCACTTTCGCTATTGAATCTCCACCAGCCAGCCAAAGAATGGTTCCAGTCGATAAAAGCAGTATTGAAGTCCAGAACTGTTGTATTGATATAAGCATAGTTCTGATTAAGGATTGCACCGTTTGCAGGAGTGGGATCGGTAAAGAATATGCCTGAAGCAGCATTTGTGCTGGATACATCCCATGTCCATGTCTGAATGGCACTACCGTTAGTGTTTGACACAACTGCACTTACATTCCATGCACCCATGGAAGCACTGGTATTTGTGTAAGTTGCCTGAGTGACACTCTTCTCAGTATCCTTGATAATCACTGAGTTAAGGTACCAGGTTACGTTCACAGCCTGGTTAGCCGTGATGTTGAATGTTCTGATCGCTCCAACAATATCGCTGACTTGTGATTCCTGTGGAAGACCTGTTATTGAGGGGGCACCTCCATTCTGAGAAGCCTGTTCTGTACCCCATACTCCCCACGATGGCTCAGGTGAAACATAGTTACGGACAAACACCCAGTCAACGGCTAAGTTTGCAGCTGTATTATAGTCATATATCCCCACAGGCATCGATGAGTCGGCAACCGAGGTGGTTTG
>CAJPFJ010000044.1 GCA_905339155.1 Methanosarcinales archaeon | reverse complement strand
GGTTCAAAGACAAAATACAAGGATGGCTGGGTTGAAGTCGCAACATTCGGGATTTATTCGCCATCCGCCCTCTCACAGTACAATATACCATATCCTGTGATGAACTTAGGGATGGGGGTTGAGCGCCTCGCAATGATACTGCATGATTCTACGGATGTCCGCGCTTTGACATATCCGCAGTTCCAGTACAAAACCAATTGGGTCATGTCAGATAGCGAAATAGCATCAATGATATTTGTCGAAGATGTGCCTGTTACGGAAACAGGAAAAGAGATACAGGCTGCGATCGTCAGGACCTGTGAGCAGTATGGGAATACCGTAAGCCCCTGTGAATTCACAGCATGGGAAGGGGAGTTGTCAGGGAAAAATATCCTGGTCAAGGTCATTGAGCCCGAGGAAAATACAAAGCTTTGCGGACCTGCTGCGATGAACGAGGTCATTTCTTACAGGAACGACATTCTTGGACTCCCAAGGACTTCAAAGTGGGATGAGGCATTCAAGAACGGTGTCAGTTCAGGCATAAGATATATTGATGCATTCGCGGCACGCTGCGCAAAAGAGATAGAGGAAGCTGCAAAGAATGGAAGCGGCTGCGAAATAAGAGCCAGGATCATCAAAGTGCCCTCGGAGATCAATATCATGATAGACCCCATAGTACAGCGGTATATCACAGGATTACAGAAAAAAATAGATACAAGAGGACCTGTATTTACAACGGTCAGGATGGAGATCGTATCTTGAAATTACGAGCTGAACCTTTTACTTTAGAATGGCGGCCTGATAATAAGGAATCTGAACGAAATTTGCGTAATAATTTAAATCTTGAATGGTGCGATGCCGTACTATTTAATGTTAATGCAATAAAAAAAGGAACTGGAAAAGAATATGATGCAATTTTGTTGAGTGAAAATAAAGAGGCGATTTTATTTTTTGAGTATAAAGATTCTCCAACAACATATCGGAATTATAAAGGAAAAAAAGCTCAGCAAAAAAATAGTTATGCAAAAAATATAGCAAAAGCTTTTGGTTTCCGTTGGTATAATTTTATCGTAGTGGTTAATAAGAAAGGACAAAGTAATAGTAAAAAAGGAGATTCTAGAGTTATTCTAATGGATGAACTCAAAAATTATGTATTGCATAAAGAAGATGAAAAAGTTGTTTTTAGTAATGAAGAATATGAGATTGAATTACTCCAAACAAATGATGTACTTAATTCTATAGATAAGGTTATTAATAGATATAAAAATGAAAAAGGTTCAGTCGAATCAAATGAAGTATTTGAAGATTTGGTAAAAGTTAAAAGACAAATCGAACAGGTGAATAAATGAAGCAAGCTGGATACGCCATTGCATACGGCGCAGGAACAATAATCAACGCGATTTCCACGTGGAAAGGCGCTGCATTTGGTATTGACTTAAAAACACAAGCTGAGGTCATACTTACAGACAATAAGGAAATAATCGGCTATATGGAAGAAGGCGGTGACACAACCCTTATCGAACGCAGTGTTGAACTCACACTTTCACGCTTTGGCTCTAAAACCGGTGCCAAAGTGGCAACAAAATCCCAGATTCCCATAGCAAGCGGGCTTAAGAGCTCAAGTGCTGCCGCAAATGCGACTGTTCTTGCTACACTTGATGCGCTTGGCGAAAAGCTTGAACCTCTCGAAGTGATTAAAATTGGTGTCCAGGCAGCGCTTGATGCTAAAGTCACGATAACAGGGGCTTTTGACGATGCCTGCGCCTCTATGCTCGGGGGATTTGTGATAACCGACAATAAGAAGAAAGAGCTCATCAAAAGAGAAGAGCGGGATTCACAGGTGCTGATACTGGCCCCCGGAAAAAGAGTATTAAGCTCCGGGACAAATGTACTGCGTTCACGGCTTATTGGCAAGTGGGTGGAAATGGCATATAAGGAAGCAATTGCGGGAAATTACGAGAAGGCCATGACCCTGAACGGTTTCCTGTACTGTGCAGCTCTGGGCTTTAGCACTGATCCCATGATGATGGCGCTTGAATTGGGTATTGATGGAGTAAGCTTATCTGGGACAGGACCTGCTTACACCGCGCTTGGAAGTCCTGAGTTGCTTGATAAGCTTGAACCCGTATGGGAGCGATTTGGCGGAAAAGTGATAAGGACTAAAGTCAATAATAGCGGTGGAAAAGCATGCCTCTGAAAGAAATAAGGGCAAAGATAGAAAGAATCGATGCACAGATACTGAGTCTTATCGACCAGCGAACTGCCCTTGCAAAGGATGTGCTTGATGCAAAAAAGGCAGAGTCTAAGCCGATCAATGATGTTGATCAAAACAAAGTGGTGCTGGAAAGAGTTGCGAACCTGGCAACTGAGAGGGGATTGGATGGGGAAGAAGTAAAGAAGATATTTGAGATATTGATCCGTATGAATATCGAGCGCCAGCATGAGATGAGAGGGGAAGGGAATTTGCCTTAATTCCTCATGCTCGTTACAGGGCCTGGCATCCTTCCGCCCCTTAAAATAAAATCATGCGAACTGAAAGTGCTAATGTTCATCACATAGGTCTCACCCAGGAGCCCGCCAAAATTAACATAATCTCCTGCTCTCTTTCCCGGAACCGGAATTAACCTTACCCCGGTCGTTTTATTATTGACCACTCCTATGGCAAGCTCATCTGCAATAATTGCTGATATTGTCTCTGCATTTGTATCCCCTGGAATTGCGATCATATCAAGCCCGACTGAGCAAACTGCTGTCAGCGCCTCAAGCTTCTCGATTGAAAGCGCGCCAACCCTTACTGCCTCGTTCATGCACGAATCCTCGCTGACCGGGATGAACGTGCCGCTTAACCCGCCAACGTTTCCTGATGCCATAGCGCCGCCTTTTTTCACGGCATCGATAAGAAGGGCAAGTGCAGCAGTGCTTCCTGGCGCTCCCATTTTCTCAATGCCCATCATCTCAACGATCCCGGCGACAGAATCGCCTACCTTTGTAGTTGAGGCAAGCGAGATATCAACGATCCCAAAAGGCACTGAAAGATTATGTGCAAGCTCTCTTCCGATTAGCTCCCCGGCTCTTGTTATCTTAAATGTTGTGCGCTTTATGACCTCAGAAAGCTCGGTGAGGCCGCAGTCCCTGTTCTTTTCAACAACACTTCGGACAACCCCGGGGCCGCTTATCCCGATGTTTAGCGAAAAATCAGGCTCTCCCACTCCATGGAAAGCCCCTGCCATGAAAGGATTATCCTCAGGCGCGTTCGCAAAAACCACGAATTTGGCGCATCCGATGCCGTTCTCTGTCCTGTTTGCTATCTCTTTCAAGGTTTTCCCGAGCCTTATCACAGCATCCATATTCATACCTGAAACAGTTGAAGCCACATTCAGGAAAGCACATACCCTTTCCGTACTTGAGAGGACCTGGGGAAGCGAGTTTATAAGCCTTTCATCAGCCTGTGTCATACCTTTCTGGACAAGTGCGCCGAAGCCACCGATAAA
This sequence comes from Methanosarcinales archaeon, assembly GCA_905339155.1. Lineage (GTDB taxonomy): Archaea > Halobacteriota > Methanosarcinia > Methanosarcinales > Methanoperedenaceae > Methanoperedens. The sequence goes on along the minus strand of CAJPFJ010000044.1, from coordinate 75,176 downwards.
ATCAATACCAACATCCTTTGATGCCTTATCAAGGATCTTTGCGATCTGGTAAGGTGCATCAGGCTCGGCGCATGCTTCGATGATAAGTGAGACCGGAGTTACCGATATCCTTTTATTGATAATGGGAATGCCGTATTTATCTTCAAGTTTCTGTGCTTCAAGGATAAGTCTTCGTCCATAGCAAGACACCCTGTCATATACGTTTTCCTTGAAAATATCAAGGTCTGAATTGATACAATCCTTAAGGTTTATTCCCAGGGTCACAGTCCTTATATCAAAATTATGATAAAGGGTCATCTGGACTGTTTCAATTACTTCATCAAGTGAATATTCCATGTATTACACCTTAGTATCATGGGGTGGAGAAATCTCCGCGCCTTCAAGAAGGGGATGAATCGTTCCTATTGAATGAGGACGATACTCACCCAAAAAAGCATTTGCTGAAACGGATTTTGGGGTGAGCATAAAATATATATGGTTTCCACAACAAATAAATCTTTGCTGAAACGGTATGAACAAGAATGAAACTATCAAAGCTACTTTGAAAGCTACTAAGAAAAAGAGAAAGAACCAGACGTGCAGAGTGTATGAGCTAAAGATAGACCAATCACATCTCAATAGTGAATCTAAAAAGAAATTACATGGATTATTCTTGGAAGCCAAATGGCTGTACAATCATATTCTTTCACAGGATAATGTTTTTGATCTGGATTTTGATGATAAGATTCAGGAAGTGCCGGTGAAGGTTAAAACGGATTTTGAGCTTCGTCCTCTTTACTATTTATCTTCTCAGATGAAACAAAGTTTAATCCTAAGAACCCAGGATAATATCAGAGGACTTCATAAACTCAAATTGAAAGGCAACAAAGTAGGAAAATTGCAATACAAAAGTTTAGTACAATCAATTCCCTTGAAACAGTATGGGAATACCTACAAGATGCTTGATAAGAACCATGTCAGAGTACAGGGAATCAAGCAAAAGATAAGAGTGAGGGGTTTAAAACAAATTCCTGCCAAATCCGATATTGCCAATGGTACTCTTATCTGCAAGAATGGCGAATATTACTTATCGATAACTACATATCAGGCCAAGAACGAAAAGGTCATTCCTAAAGGGGAGCTAGGTATTGATTTTGGTCTTGGTAAACAATTGATATTAACGAATGGCATAGCTATTAACTATTCTTATCACATCGAAACTCAGACGACTATGCAGACAGCTAAGCAAGCAGGAAGAGCACAGCAAGAACTGGTACAAGACCATAATCAAGATCAATAAAGAATATTCCAAAATTAATAATGTCAAAAAAGATATCAAATGCAAGATAGTTTCTCATCTAAAAGATAATAATAGAATAATATGTTTCCAGGATGAAAATGTAAAAGCATGGCAGAGGATATGGGGAAGGAAAATCCTATCAACATCAATTGGAGGGATAATCAGCACACTCAAGCAAAAGGTGCAAACTCCGGTTGAAATAAATAGAATGTACCCATCAACCAAAACATGCTCCGATTGTGGAAACATTCAGGATATAGCACTTGATCAACGAGTATATATCTGCAATAAATGTGCTAAAGTTATGGATAGAGACCACAATTCAAGCATGAATATCTTGAATGAAGGACTAAAACAAATAGGTACGGTGCGTACCGAATTAACGCCTGTGGATATTGAATCCTCTACTCTAATGTCCCTGAGATACCTAAACAGTATCCCATATGTTAAAGCAAGTTTGGTCTACGAATCAGGAAGCTTCACAGCTTTAGCGTGAGGTAGTTCACTTCATCTTAAACTTCTCGAACCTCTCCTTCTTTGCCCTGCAAATAGGACATAGATCCGGCGCCTCCTCCCTCGCACAAAGATAACCGCAAACCTGACACCTGTAAACTTCTACCATTTCTCCACCTCCTGCTCCTTTTTGTTCTTTAATGCTCGGATAACCTTTAATATAATATTCCTGGGGGCGCCGCTCAGGGACAGGTTCCTTCGGCATCCTCCCTGCGATCCATTCATCATTCACATATAGCGTACACAGGCAGCTTCCGAAATCTGCGATATCAGCGTCACGATAATTGCAGGGGCAGATGATATCCATATCATTTGCAAGCTCACCGTTTGCGATACGGCATGGGCATGAAGGATAACCATAACGCTGCTCGTTATCCCACATCCCCTGGAGGATATCCTGGAGTTCTACCTTATGGGGATTGAACTTGTAGCCCTCTTCCCTGGCTATTTTTTTCATCTCTTTAAACATCTCTTCAATAGTTCTCATAATCCAAGAGCCTCTCTCACTTTATCTTCATAGAAACCAATTATGACTTTTTTCCCTATAACTATTGTGGGAAATCTCATATCTCCACTTATTTTCGACATTTCCGTAAGGATTTCCCTTTTTTTCTGACCGTTTAATTTATCCACATCTACGTAATCAAATTCAATCCCGTTCTCCTTTAAGAACTTTTTTGTAGCAGTGCAATGTACGCAAGTGCTCAATGTATAAAGTTTGGGTCTAATTTTTTTATTCATGGTCCGTGCATCTCCCTGTGCTCTTCTGTGACTGCATGATGTTCCTCGGGCGGCTCGATTTCACAAACTTCCGGCGCTCCTTTTTCCTTATAATGCAGGTTCCATTTCTTGCAAACCCACATCTGGAGCGTTTTTATATCTTCATCGCTCATGTGCCTGAACCGTCCCTGCATCAAAAGGTAATCCCTTACTGATTTCATTTTTCCGGGCTTGTAAGTGATCTTTTTCTCGCCGTTCTCTATCTCATAAAGTGTCCACATCCCGCTTTCAACAGCCCTTTTTGTAACCTCAACTGTCCTGGCAGGATCCATCTTCCAGCCAGGTATACATGGAGTGAACATGTGCAGGAAACGGAAGCCCTTGATGTTTTTTGCCTTCTCGACTTTCCTTATGAAATCAAGAGGCTGCCCGATGGAAAGTGTGGCATAATACGGAATTTCATGAGCTGCAACGATGTCCCCGAGATTTTTCTTGAAACGTCGATTACCCTGGATATTCTTTCCAACGGGTGTTGTCGTAGTCCATGCGCCAAATGGTGTCCCTCCGCTACGCTGTATCCCTGTATTCATGTAAGCCTCATTATCAAGGCAAATATAAAGAACATCATCATTACGCTCTGCTGCACCCGACATGCTTTGCAGACCGATGTCATAAGTCCCGCCATCCCCGGCAAAACCAACAACATTAACTTTTTTCCCCTTCTTTTCAAAAGCAGCCTGCATTCCTGTGAGGCATGCTCCTGTATTCTCAAAAGCTGTATGGAAAAACGGCACTTTCCATGCTCCATAAGGAAATGTTGTTCCAAATACCACGGCGCAGCTTGCAGGAACATATACAACGGTATCTTTTCCAAGCACACGTATAGCATTTCGTATGGACATGGCAACACCGCATCCCGGGCAGGCAGTATGTCCTGCCGTGAAAAGATTAACATCAGACAGTTCCTTTAAAGTGATCATACAGTTTCACCCCGCGTATTATGCCAGTTAATCTCATTCACTTTTACTCCGTTTGCAGCCTTTTGCGTTAACTCGAACATCTTCATTATCTGCTCTTTTGTCACATCACGACCTCCGAGGCCAGCAAGATGATCAATTACAGGGATGGTCATCCCATATAAAGCCGAGAGAACCTCATTATAGACCGGTCCTCCCCCATGATAGGATATTGAGCGGTCAAAAACACCAAGGGCGCTCAAGTTTGATACCGCTTTCTTTAATTCATGAGTTGGGAATGGCCTGAAAAACCGAAGTTTGATAATACCTGCTTTTTGTCCGTTTTGCCTCAATTTATCGACAACCTCACGTGTTGTACTTGTGACAGTTCCCATAGTGATCAAAGCGATATCGGCATCATCCATCCGATAAGTATCAATAAGACCTCCATAGTCCCGCCCGAATTTTTTTGTAAATTCCCTGTTTATTTCCTGGATTACTTCCTTAGCGGATTCAACTGCCCCTGCGGTTTGTCTTCGCAATTCCATAATATATTCTGCAGGCATGAAAGTCCCGATCATCGCAGGTCTTGCCGGGTCAAGTATGATATCCGGATTATAAGGCGGCAAGAACGAATCAATTTCCACCTGCTGCGGGACATCAACAGGTTCAACAGTATGCGTAAGTACAAAACCATCAAGACAGGGCATTACTGGCAAAAGAACCCGTTTATCCTCTGCGATCCTGAAAGATTGTATTACCATATCCATTGCTTCCTGGTTATCTTCCACGTAAAGCTGCAACCATCCTGAATCACGGCAGCCCATGGAATCATTATACTCACACCAGATTCCCGGAGGTCCTCCAAGTGTCCGGCTGGCGTTTGCCATCACGATAGGGAGCCGAAGCGGCGCAGTGGCATAAAGCATTTCATGCATGAAAGCAAGTCCCTGTGAAGAGGTTGCTGTGAAAACCCTTGCACCCACAGCAGATGCCGCTGCTGCTGCGCTCATTACGCTGTGTTCAGATTCCATGGTAAGGAACTTTGCATCAAGTTCACCGTCATTTACAAAATCAGCGATATGCTCTATAATAAGCGTTTGTGGTGTGATAGGGAAAGCTGGTACCACCTCAACGCGGCAAAGTTTTGCACCGATCGCAACAGCATGGTCGCCTGTAATTACTTTCTTCATACCCGTGCCCTCACCATTTTTATCGCATCCACCGGGCATTCATTGGCGCATACACCGCATCCTTTACAATAATCATAATTGGTCATCAGGTCTCCCCTGTCAGATATCCTGTGAATCGTACCTTCCGGACAATAGAACCAGCATAAAAGGCACATTGTGCATTTTTCCTTATCCCTTACAGGCCTATAAGTAGCCCAGCCAGAGACTTTATTCTCGATAAAACTCCCCGGACCGATAAGACCTGCTTCAGTTTTACCCTCAATAAGAGCTCCGCCTATGGGAATTTCCTGGTAATCCGGAAGCCACTGTTTCCTTGCTTCAAGCTTTTTCACACCCCTGCTTTTTCCCATCAATGTCTTTTCATATGCAGTCCTTGCAGCAAGCGCATTTCTCTCACCTACTTTTGCCCCGAGCTTTTCACCGAATTTTCTCTTTATAGATCCTTCCAGGGATTCTATCTTAATAATTCCGGTCGCTTTTGCAAATGCTCCAAGAATTGCAGTATTGGTGATCGGGGCTTTCAGGATCTCAAGCGCTATAGAGGTTGCATTGACAGTCGCCGTATTGATGATCTTGCCCAGATCTATGTCTTCCGGTTTTTCCTTTGAGTTAATAATTGCGATACCTTCTGGTTTCAAACCCGATACAACATCTATGGTATCAAGAAGTGAATCGTCAAGCACAACCACGCAGTCGGGATTATACACCTGCGTTTTACTGAATATTTTTTTAGAATCTATCCGCGTGAAGGCAAGAACAGGAGCGCCACGTCGTTCAGCTCCGAAAAAAGGGAATGCTACTGCATAATTTCCTTCATTTACCGCAGCCTCTGCAAGGGTCTGGGCAGCCATGACCGCCCCCTGCCCACCCCTGCCATGAAACCTGACTTCGAACATGCCTTTTTTATTCACAGGAGCCGGGTAAAAGTACATTCCCGCAATCACTGCATACGAATCTCGGGAGACCTTTTTTCAACATCTTCACAGGCACGGGATATCCTCCTTCCCAGATCGGAAGGTCGATCCTAAATGCATGTCCCATACACAGCCCTTTACCGCACATTATGCAGATAGATACGGATTCTTCCACAATTCCACTTTCTGCGCATTGATAACATTTCAGCATAGCGATCACCAGTTTTCCTTCAAAGCCTCATGACAGGGCGGGCACATTATTCGTTTCATGTTCTCGATATCTTTTTCAAGCCTTACCGGATAGTCACCCTTCCATACGGGCGTTTGTTCATATATCGCATGATCCATGCAAACTCCCATACCACATACGATACAGACTGCAACTGCGTCCGTATCTTTTCCCATTTTAGCACAAACGTAACATTTCATACAATTTCACTCTCCTCCACTTGCCAAAAGTCCTTCTTTTATCAATAGATCACTTCTTACCGCATGTGATGATTCTATTTTTTGGCCCAATATCTGCCGGATCTCTTTTGCCAGTTCATTTAATTTGATCCTTGAACAGGTCTCACCTCGCGTTATTCCGCTTACGATCGCGACAACGGTTCCTTCTGTTTCCGGATTTTTGGGTCTTACGAGTTTTGTTTTAATACCTGCTTTTGCGAAATCCTCAAAATCAATTGGATATTCACAGGCTATTACTGCGGGAATATTTATATATTTCAATATTTTTTTTGTTTTTGAGAGTATATGGGAATTCACATTTCCCATATTGAGCAGTACGATTTTATGCCTTGCAATCTGTTCTATCTCTTTAGCGGTCAAACCGAAATTTGCTCCATAGCCTTTTGAAATAGTGGAAGCTCCGACATCGTCCATGGGCACACCTGCGCCAGCCTCAAGCACAAGGACACTGACCTGTATGCTTTCCCGCCTGAGTCCCTGCGTTATTTCACATACCGGTTTTGTGATATGCCTGCGGCCAGGTGACATGGCAATAGCTACCACATCAGGTCTTGCAGCTTCAGAAAGGGTTCCTCTCTGGGCAAGACCTCCACCCCGCCCAAGACCCATTGTTTCTCTGCAATCCACTAATTGCGTTTCTCTTCCGAACATGTTTATTTATTTATCCCGAGTGTTGTCTCCCATATATCTGCATGGCCTTCTTCATCTGAAAGGATCTCCTCGAGCATGAGTCTTGTTACCGGATCATTTTCCTCGATGGCAAGTTTGATATGCTCTTTATATTGCTTTATTGCAGAATTTTCCTTTGCAAGGTCATCCTGTATCATTTTCTTCAGGTCACCGCCCTCTACAATGGGCTCAGGCTTTTTTGTGGGGATCCCGCCAAGGTAGACAATACGCTCGCCCAGCTTCTCTGCATGCCCCATTTCACTTTTTGCGGTTGATTTGAAAATCTCAAGTATAGCAGGGCTTTCCATTCCCTCTCCCTCATAATGATGTTTCATATATTGTATGATCGCGCTCAATTCGGCTTCTCTGTCCTTATTCAATGCATCTATTATTTTCTGGTTCATTTTATCCTCCATCTAACTGAATATCATTGATTAATCAATGAATATTAACGTGTTTATATCTCTATTTAATGTCTTCTTCTTCCAGGCATACAACCATGACCGCTTCCATGTTCTTCTTCTTTACTATCTATAAGTTTCAGGGCTCTCCTGCATGCCGCTACGCCTGGCGCTCCTGAAGTGATAAAAACCACATTCATTGTTTCCATTATTTCTTCCCTGGTCGCACCGTGGTTGAGTGCGCTCCTCATCTGTGATTCACAACAGGGTTCACATCTCTGTGCTGCCACGACGGCAAGTGACATCAAAACTTTTACCCTGGCAGAAAGAGCGCCGTCCTCCTGTATATTATCATCGCATTTTTTATAATGTTCAAACAAATCGGGATTCATTTCACCCATCATGTTCATTATTTCGGGAGTAAATCCCATTTTACCTTCTATGCTATCTATTATTTCTTTAGGTTCCATATTTTTCTCCCATAGTATCTTTGTTTAGAGTTTATTTAATCTTTTGCCTGTAATTTACACCTATTGAAGATCAATGACTTTCTTTAAGCCTTCTTCTGCTTCTATTGCGAGTTTGCTTAGTTTATCATACCCCGATAGGGAGCTTGCAGTGCTTAATGCAACAGTTGGTTTATAGAGTGAAACTTTAGTTTTTCCTTTGTCGGAATAAACAATAATCTTGCAGGGAAGGATCAAGCCTGCCTGCTTATTTATGGAAAGCCCCTGATGGGCAAGACCCGGATTGCATACATCCAGAATAATGTAATCATCATATTCAATTTTCAATTTTTCTGCAAGGATCTTTTTGACATCAATGACGCTCAATACTCCCCATTTATTAGCTTTGAGGTCTTCTGTAAGCTTTTCCATTGCGGATTTCACACTGAGTTTTGTTTCTTTTGTGTAATCAATCATAACTTCCGGCTCCATTCTCTGTGTTTGTCTTTCAAGTGTAATAAATGGTTGGTTTGAAGAATCGGGCTATTAACGGAGATATCGCCCGGATTTCTTTATGTGTTTTCCAAAAGCCAGACCAGCTACCACTCCGCTTAAGTGTGCGCTTCTTGCCACCAGGTCACCGCTTGAACCTATGAACAAAAGGTCAAAAAGAGCAAAAAATATCAAAGCATATGTTATCTTCATGCGAATAAAAAAAAACAAACCAACCTCGATATCAGGAGCAAGAACAGCCAGACATGCAAATATTCCGAACAAGGCGCCGCTTGCTCCTACAGCAGATGTATCATGCCCAATAATATAAATAGACCAAAATGAATAACCCAGAGCTGCGATTAATCCTGAAATGAAATAGACATACAAAAATCTTTTTCCTCCTATTCTTCGCTCAAGCTCAGGCCCGAAAAAAAACAGGAACATCATATTAAATAGAAGATGTATCCCATCGGCGTGCAAAAACATATGACTGAAAAGAATCCATGGGCGGGTGAAAATATCCGATGGGACAAGCGCAAAATAATAAAAATAAATATTTTTGCCAATTATATTCTGGATAACAAAAGAAATGAGAACAATTATAAGAATAATCAGCGAATAATTACTTTTAACTGCAGATATAATATTATTCAATGAATTCAAGAGAGGATTTGGTTTCCGTCTAACTACAGAATCCCTCTTATAAAATATCCCGGTATCACCTGATCTAGATTTATAATCTAAAAGCCCTGGACAATTGTGTGATTCGGGAAGCCGGTGGTTATAACAATAAGAATTGCCGCAGAATTTGCATGTGAACGGCATGGGGTCCCTGAAACTACAATAATAACATTCTTTTGCCATAAATATCAAATTTTTTGATTTTCAATAATCTTAATAAGACCCAGGGTTATTAATTTGTTTGGATATTACTTCCTTTACAAATCTTCCCTTCAAGAATACATAGACTTCTATTGATTTACCCTTCAAATACTGCCTCATCATCCTGTCATACATCTGCTTGCTGTTTCTTAGACCATTTTCTTTGAAATATCTTTCTATCTCTTTGATGAATCCAAGTTTTTGCCTGAGAAATCCGGATTCATAGTCCTTTACGGATTTCAGTATTTCTTCACACATTTCATTGCTTATTTCATTGTGATACAATCCATGCAGATTCAGACCGCTTATTTGCCGGAATTCAATATTTCCTTCTTCATCAGGCTCCCTGTGAAGCATATATGGGTATATTTTGCATACCCATGGACGAACTTCATAATGTTCACATCTTGTGCCAGTATAGAATATACAATCCCCGTTTTGTTTTGTTTTCAATGCATAACCCATTACATAAAATCTTCCAAGATTGTCACACAGGTCAAAATACGGCGCAGGCCTGAGAAATTCCCGCCCGGCATTTTCAATTATCCTCTCTGAATCATCATCGAGTAAAAAGACATGATCGTTAAATTCACTCGTACAGCACCTACCGCAGAAATCGCAAACAAATCCCACTTCACAGATTATTCTCAAATAATCTTCATCAGGAAATGAACTAATATACTCTATTTCTTTTTCAATATCAACTGAATTCATTATTGATTTAATCAACTCTTCCTGATAAATAGTTATATTCACATATAAAATAATGATGAAAAAAATGATAAGTTATATAAAGCATCAAGTTAAAAGTGATTTATTAAAAACGGGAAAAACGGGTTACAAGTATAGGATAGATAGGTTATGAGAGGTATCATTGAATGTCTCTAAGCAAGAAAAATTATCCACTATTAAAAAATAAATACATATTGATTTTAGCGATTTTGTTATCGTTATATATCGGTGCCGCTACTGCCCAGGAAGATGTTTCATGTTATCATTGCCACACTAAAGTGGTAACTGAATTCAGGAACAATATTCATTATGATAAAGGATTTAACTGTGCAAGCTGTCACGGAGGAGCAGAAAAATCCAATTCCAGTTTGATCTCCAATTCTGTAATGTCAGGTGATTTTGTGGGCAGACCCACAAGGAACAATATCACTGATATATGCTCAAAATGTCATATAAAGGAGACCCAGGATTATAAGACAAGCATTCACTGGGACGCGATCCAAAAAGGCCATCCAGAGGCTGCAACCTGTACCGATTGTCATGGAATACATGAGATCCGGTCTATAAAAGATCCTAATTCTTCATCTAATCATCAAAACAGTCCTGTGACATGCGCCAAGTGTCATTCAAATAAGGAAATGATGAGTGCATGGTATTATGGCATTAAGACTGACCGATTTGATACATATAAGGAATCTTTCCACTGGAGAGCGCTTGATAAGGGCTATACGCTGGTCGCAACATGCGCTGATTGCCATGAGAATCATAAAACGAAATCCCATACAGATCCTACGTCCAGCACTTACCCTGAAAATCTTCCTAAAACATGCGGAAAAGAGAATTGCCATGTTGGTGTGAATTTTGATGCTAAGGTGGCGGGAGGGCTCGTCCATGATAAAGAGTCTTTGCACACAGCTGAGCTAAAGTGGAATAAAACGGACCTGGATCCTCATATGAAAGACTATTTCCTGGGTCCATTTGACCTTGCATACTGGATAGCAATATTTTTCAAGATATTGACCACTACCGTGATAGGTTTCTTTACTGGAATGGTCATTCTTGATTTCTTATCAAGACTCAAGATCAACAGGAGATTTTAGGATATGTCAAGGCAAAAATCAATTGAAGTTTTAGAGTCTAAAAAAAATGGAGAAAGAAATATGGGTGAAATTTTTTTTAAAAGGTTTACTTTCAATCAACTTGCACAGCATTGGATAATGATCGGGACTTTCATGCTTTTAGTAATAAGTGGGATGCCCCTGAAATTCCCGGATGCGTGGTGGTCCCCGGTAATTATCAATCTCCTTGGTGGATTTGCAATGAGGACACAGATACATCATGCTGCTGGTATAGGGATGGTCATACTTGGCGTATATCATGTCGTATATCATATTTTTGTTGATAAGGAATCATTACTTGATAGAAAAGTTTGGCCTGCGTTAAAGGATGCAAAGGATTTCTGGCAGACAATAATGTTCTACCTTGGAAAAGCTGACCCACCAAAATATGGAAGATATAGCTGGAAAGAGAAATTTGATTACTGGGGCGCATTCTGGGGAATGGTAATGCTTTGCGTAACTGGCCTAATAATGCTATATCCATTCCAGGCTATGGAAGTAATTCCATATGCTTATGTGCATCTTTCCACTATCGTTCACACAGATGAAGCATTACTGGCTACGCTGTTCATATTTATTGTTCACTGGTGGAATGTTCATTACTCCCCTGAAGTATTCCCTATGTCAAAAGCATGGCTTACAGGCAACCTTTCAGAGGAACAGATGAAACACGAGCATCCTCTTGAGTACGAAGAGGCAATGAGACAGATGAATGAAAAAGGAGATAGCTCTTTTTCCAGGTAAAATTTCATCACTGTTTGCCAGCCGGCCTGGCAGATAGTTTTTCTTTTTTTGTATTCAAAGTGAACAGCTTTATTTTCTTTCAGGATATCACTTAGCAGTCCTTTACAATGCTCTTTAACCCTTGATGCCCTTCCTCTTCCAGCAAGTATTCATGGATCGATGTGACCATAGAAAGTGGTGTCAATCCCCGGAAATCCTCAGGCTGCATACGATTTAGCCACTCTTTTTCTGCCAACTTTGTACTAAAAGTGTGTGGGCCTTTACAAGATTTTTTCTGGCTCTTGTAGAATAGTATATCTCTTCGCATTCACAACATTTTACGTATGCTTGGGAACTCTCATTCATCAAAACATAGAAATAAAAATTTTCTAAATCATTATTTCCACATATTTCACACGGAACGAATTCTTCTATTAATTCACTAACTTTCATAATAACTCCCAATATTAAAGAGTCTGTGCTCATATAAATAATGCATAGCTTTTTTAATGGCACAATCCAAAAATCAGTGATTGTAATTTTTCTCGAAGAGATTTAAACCAATCTCGTAACAATGCGCCATGTGATGAAAGCGTTTTCATCGACTATTTGCTATTTCAGCAGGATCTACCATCATAGAAATACTTAACTCAGATTGAATATTTAAAGGACACATTCATGAAAAATACATTTGCTGACAGAATGAAGAATACCCGTAAGTCTTTCATCAGGGAGATATTGAAAGTTACACAACAACCGGAAGTGATATCATTCGCCGGTGGACTACCAAACCCTGGCTTTTTCCCGGTGGAAGAAATTGCATCAGCTTCCAAAAAGGTTTTGGAGAATGATGGCAGGAATGTTCTTCAATACAGTACGAGTGAAGGATATTTACCTTTAAGAGAGTTCATTGCTGAAAGATATCTTATAAAGAGCGGGTTAAAGATAGAACCTGACGAGATATTAATTACAAATGGTTCGCAGCAGGGTATTGACTTAATTGGAAAGGTTTTCTTGAACAAAGGAGATAGAGTTATTATCGAGAGACCTGGATACCTGGGAGCCATTCAAGCATTTTCTATCTTTGAACCAAATTTTCGGCCTGTTCCTCTTCTCGATGATGGAATAGACACTGATTTACTGGATAAAGCGCTAAGAGAAGATAATGCAAAGCTCCTTTACACCATTCCAAATTTCCAGAATCCATCCGGGATTACCTACTCCGGGCAAAAAAGAAAAGATGTTGCCAATATTCTCGAAAAGCATAACGTCATCTGTGTTGAGGATAATGCATATGGTGAATTGAGATTTACGGGGGAAGATTTGCCTTCCATCAGGAATTATCTGGATAATATAATTCTTTTAGGTTCGTTTTCGAAAATAATCTCCCCGGGATTGAGAATCGGATGGATATGCGCCGGAAAAGAAATAATGGAGAAATTGATTGTCGTTAAGCAGGCTGCCGACTTGCATTCGAATTACCTTTCGCAGAGGATTGTTAATCAGTACCTGATGGATAACGATATAGACGAACACATTATGAAAATAAGGGTTGCTTATGGAAAACGGCGAGATTTGATGATTGACATGATAGCTGAGTACTTTCCAAAGGAAGTCAGATATACAAAACCAGAAGGCGGGATGTTTATATGGGTAACGCTTCCCGGGAGGGTTTCATCAATGGATCTATTTGAGCTTGCAGTTAAAGAGAATGTTGCATTCGTCCCTGGCAATCCATTTTATGTTTATGATAGTAGCAGAATTAACACGTTGAGATTGAATTTTTCTAATTCTGATGAAGAGCAAATTGAAGAGGGAATTAAACGGCTGGCAAGATGCTCGGAAAGACTGTTGGAAAATGTTAATTAACCTTGCATAAGATATTTTTATCTTCATTTCCTAATCCAACCCCTCTTCCCACTGGTGAACAGCACACCCACGTCCAGCCATATGCCGTCCCTGGTTCTGAGGGTTTCAACTTCGTCCAAATGCTCGCGTTTGAACCGTTCCTGGTCTTTCGTGGAAAGCTGGCTCACCATCCTGCGGAACCCTGCGTTCCAGACTACATCCCACCACTGTTGTGCGCTGTCCAGATGATAGCCCACGTTTTTCCGGGTGACGATGATATTCGTAAGCCCTGCATGCTCAAAAAGCTGCATGCAGCCCATCTCAGACGCAATGCGTTTCCAGGTCTGTGGGGGCATCTGCACACCGTATGCCTCAAGCCGTTCGTAGAACATGTCCTTCAAGGGATGAAAGTAGTTTTCCTGAAAATTGGAGATCATGATCCTGCCGCCAGGCTTGACCGCAGACGCGATGTGCGAAAGCTGGTTTTCCATATCCTCGACAAAGAAGATTCCGAAGGCGCAAACCGCGACATCGAAGAGACCGTCTGAGAATTTCAGATTTTGCATGTCACGCTCTATGAACTCGACATTGCGGACATCGAGTGAAGCCGCCTTACGCCGTGCCTGATCGAGCATGCCTGATGAGAAATCCACGGCTGTTACCTGTCCAGTCGCCAGAAATTTAGCTATAGCCAGTGCCGCATTCCCGGTTCCACAGGCAACATCGAGCACATTCTCGTTGCCTTGCAATCCTAGAAGGACAGGCATGTGCTCAGCGCTTGCCTGAAAGAAGCGGAGAGCTTCGCTGTCGTATCCACCGGATACTGTGTCGAAAGTCTCTTTTAACATTGCTTTGAGTTGCTTTTCGTCCATATACGTCCCTTCTTTCAGAGTAAACTCAAATCCTTTTATAACTCATCCCTATTAAAATCATGCTCAACCAGTAACTATTTATTTACCCATCATCAATCTAACAATGTTCGTATTCAAACGAATAAACCCAAATAGGAAAAACTACAAAAAATGATCCCTGAAAATTTCAAACCAAGGAAAGACTTCAATACCCGCCTTGAAAATGCAAAAACCCTGCCAGACATCTTTGAAGTGGTGAAGGCTGCGGTATGGGAATGCCAAAGAAAAAGCCGTGGAGGCCTGATGCTGGGACTTGCCAATCTTGGTAATCATCCAGAAGGATTTTTCGGGGCTTTCTATCCAGTTGGCTCAAATGTTATTGTTATGAATAAGATCCCTCTTGAGAGAATAAAAGAGACAAGACTTGAGCTTTACAAACCTTATGCTTTCCATGTCCTTCTCCATGAATACCTGCATACACTGGGCTATATGGATGAAAGCGGTGTCAGGCAGATGGCCCATAGTATCACAAAGGGGGTATTCGGGGAGGAGCATCTTGCGACAAAGATCGCTGCGAATACGGCGCACTTTTTCCATAATCTCGTTTATCCTGGTGCAACCTGGCAGCCGGATGAGTTCAAAATGGAACTTGTGGGTGGTTTTGACAGGGGAAGCGCGAGTTATATTTGTTGATAGGTGGATGGATGCATGGTTGAATCTAAATAATCTTGGCTTGAGGCAAAATTATTTTTTTAGTTTGGTTATCCAGTAAATAAAAGTTATGGTTATAAAAAAGATAATTGGAATCAATATAATATTATAAGAAAAAGGCTTTTTCACAGTATCTTTCGGGATTTCACCAGTCCTTATTGGCGATGGGCTGGAAATAATTGTTTGTATGGGTGTAGCCGGTTGTACCGAAGGACTGTATATCACCTGGATTTTTTCTGCAATATTATTCCCATTCGTATCCCATGCAGTTATTGTAATATTATTTGTCCCTTCTTGAAGCTTGACCGTTTGATCCCATAACTCTCTTCCAGAAAAGTTCCCATTTACCAGAACTTCATTGATTCCATTTTTATCAGAAGCAGTACCTGAGATGTTAATTACTTGTTTTGAAAATATTTCACCATGCACTGGTCTTTCGATTATTATCTGCGGAGGAATGGTATCAGGGACTTTGAAGATATGCCATGTGTCACCCGATGCCGCATAGATATAATCACCAGATGGATGGATAGCAATAGCTGCTCTATCTTTTATTTCATTGATAAAAAAAGTATCGGTATTATTTGGTGCGTAAGGGTTGCTGACATCCAGCAGGTTATATTCTGATGTCCCATCAGCCCTGGCAAGATAAACATTATTTCCTTGTATAGCTATGTCATATACGTTTTTTCCGAGGGAATGAAAGACTTCTTCTGGTTTTTCCGGATCGGATACATCAATAATATAAAATCCGGCTCTTTTTTCCGCACTCAGGAACACATAATTTCCTGAAACTTCAATTGATATCCCCGCCCATCCTTGAAGAGTTCCACTAATATTGGATTTTAAGACATAGAACATTCCGGCAAGTCCTGGATTTATTCGATTGCTAAAATTAAAAATAAGAAGTCCAGTGTTTGTATCAGCGACATACATATATTTTTCAGTTACTGCAACATCATTTGCATTGTCCAGATTATGGATCTGGCGTAATTTTGTTGGATTTTCAGGATCACTGATATTGAGCACATATATCCAGCTTGGACCTGATGCCATATACATGCGGTCTTCCAGAATAGTTATCCCATAAACCCTGCCATCAAAATCTGTAACTTTATTTACTGACCTGGGCTTTTCAGGGTTGCTTACATTGTATACAAGGAGGGAGTTTCCATCAGCAATAAACATGTATTCCTTATAGAATTCGGCATCATGAGGGTCGTCTGTTGTGAAAATGCCAACTTCTATCAGGTTTTTCAGGGATTCACATTGTGCTGAACTAACGATTAAACTCAATGTCAAAATAAATAAAATAAAGATCCTGACCATAGCCCTCATAATAATATTATGGAAGCAGTTAATATTTATAATTTTCCAGCACTATGAAGATTAATGAAAAAAATCCCCCTGTAACCGATCCTGACAAAAGGTGGAATATTGACATAAATCGATATAGGGGTTCTCTTCTTTGAAGGCTACATACAGATATAAGGATGAGTGAGATAAAAAGAACACACTATCACAAATGTGAAAATTTATCTCACTACATCTCACTTAATTTGTAATGTTTGTGAATATCAATCATACCTAACCTTATATTTGTGTGTTCTCACAATAAAATAATATGAGTAAAGAAAAATCAAAGTCAATACAGGTCGTTAACAGTGAGCCGGATATAGCTGATCTGTTTGCAGAAATGCTTCTATCGGATGAAAATGACTACATAGTCACCACAACATTTACGGGAAAAGGGTGTCTTTCGGGAATTAAAAAAAATAAACCTGATATGGTTTTGATGGATATCGAACTAACTGATATGGATGGATGGGATTTGATCAAAAAAATAAAAATGAATAATCCGGATATGCCAATTGTTGTGATAACATCAAAAATACCCAGGATCAATGATGTGCTTCGATTATCCAATGTGTCTGATTATCTAATGAAACCTGTTACACTGGATGGCCTGCTTATGGCTGTGAAAGATGCTCTTGAAATCCCCCCTCTTCTTGACCAATGTTATAAAACAGTCAAAAATTACAAACAAAATGAGAATATGGTGTATTTATTCTACTTATTTAAACAAAACATCATAGATCGTAAACGATTTATCCTGATGCGGCAGCTCTATCCCACTAAAAAACTTGTAAATGACCCTGAAAGCAAGAAGAGTTCGATGAAATGATTATAATCTTTTCTTCTGGAAATGAAGGGGATGGGCAAAGAACCATTACAAATCCTGGTACTGCAAAACACGTAATAAATTAAAAAGTCTCATATTTCTTATGAATCTATACGACATCGCAACCAGCAACAAGCCTCTGTTTTGGATTATTGAGCTGGACAATAAGAAGGCGGTCATTTTTGCTATATGCAATGTTATTTTGCGTTGTTAACACAACATTGCAATCAGAACCAGGAGGCGCCTGCGTTGCGTCTTTTCCAGCGATCGTCATGCCTGTGATGGTTGCAGGAATATCCTGGAGTCCGGCAAAAAGGTGGACTGCATCGCCCACACCCAATCCTGGTGTGAATTTTGTAAGGTGGCATTTCAAATTGAATTTCGAAGAGATTTCCTCTTTCTGGGATATCATATACCCGCGGTCAAATTCCTTGGACTGCACTCCTTTTAGCGCAAGTCCCACTCTTGTTCCGGCAGGAGCTGATTTCATATCAACATCGTTACTCTGTATTGAGCGAATTTCTGTTTGTCTCTCTGTTGGATAGAGCGTCAACTTGTCATGTTCCTTGATAGTACCCTGCGTCACGATTCCCAGCACAACACATCCCATACCTGTGACATTAAAGAAGTGGTCAACTATGATCCTTGGCGGCTGGTCTTTCTTTGCAGCATATGCATTTCGCACCTCTTCACTGAGTGCGAAAATTTTTTCCTTGAGACTCTCAAGACCCTCGAAGGTCGTATTCGAAACTGCAATAGTCTCCCATTTTTCAAGGTTTGTACCTTTTGCGATTGTCTTAATTTTTTCAGATAATTCCGAAATAGCGGCAGGATTGGATTTATCCGACATTGTTATTACGAATAATCCGCGTTTATTGCCCAGCAGGTCAAGAGCAATGATGCACTCTCCCACCTGCGCATTAAGGCCGCTTGAAGGAACGCAGACAAGTGCGATATCCGAAAGATTGATCGCCTGTATAAGCGTTTTAAAGGAGGATGGATAACCGATTGCATCCACGAACGAATATATCCTGTCCCCTTTAACAAAATTGTAGAGTGTTATATCGGACTCAGTGCCTTTTTTCCCTAGCTTTCCTACAAGGCTTGTCCTGCCTGATTTTTCACTTCCTATGATTGCAACATTGGCCATAATATCTATGCTGTAATAAGCAGGAACCTATATGAAATTGGCGTTCAGGCAGTGTTTTTTTTCAACCTTAATCGGCGCGATAATTAGAAAAGTTGAAATAGCTTTTTTTTTTCACGATATTCCTTTATAGCTTCACAAACCAAACATATTATGGAATGTTAATTATGAGCGACAAAAACCAAACATCTTCAAAACACCAGAAATTAAACGGAGAAAAGAAGAAACAGAAAAGTGGATGGATCTCAAGAAGTTCTGGTTCTGGAAAGAAAGAACAAAAAGATTCAACGATTGTATATACAAGAAGACCAAATGAAACATACGAGGAATATTTGGCTTCACTGGAAACTCCAGAAGAATAATCTTTTTAAAATATCAATTTACGGATAAACCGACTTTTCTCAGGCTGATGCAAAATACTAAATATATTGAAATATCAAAGATAGGAGAGTAACAATGACCAGGATACAATTAACCGATGGAGTTTACTGGGTAGGTGTCATAGATTGGAACCTTCGAGATTTTCACGGCTACACAACGCCGCGCGGGGGAACATACAATGCTTATCTGATTGTGGATGAAAGAATAGCGCTGGTTGACACCGTAAAACACGGTTTTAGCGAGGAAATGGTCGAAAGGATAAAAGAAATCATAGACCCTTCAAAAATAGATTATGTCATCTCAAACCATGTTGAGATGGACCATTCCAGCTCCCTGCCGGAAATCATGAAGATAGCAGTAAATGCGCAGGTCATAGCCACTGAAAAGGGGAAACATGGATTGCTCCGATATTATAGAGGCAACTGGAATTTCAGGACTGTCAAAACAGGTGATGAACTGGCACTTGGAAAAAAGACCCTGTCCTTTATCACAGTGCCGATGCTCCACTGGCCTGACAGCATGTTCACTTATCTGAAGGAAGATAAAATACTGCTTTCCAACGACGGATTCGGACAACACATTGCCACATCGTTCAGGTTCGAGGAAGAGATGTGTAGCCTTATAGGGTATGAATGCGATACTGTGATGGACGAAGCAGCGAAGTATTATGCCAATATCCTGATGCCGTTTGGAAATATTATCCTTAAAAAGCTTGAGGAGATCCAGAAACTTGGCATTGAGATAAAAATGATAGCGCCATCGCACGGCATGATATGGAAAAATCCAGGCAAAATAATCGATGCATATCTTTCATGGTCCAAAGGGATATCGAAACAGAAAGTGCTTATCATTTATGATACCATGTGGAATAGCACTGAGTTAATGGCGCAGGAAATCCTGAGGGGCGTAGCTGATTCAGGCGTGGAAGTATCTCTCTTTCACCTGCGCAGGAATGAGTGGAGTGAAATAGTAAAGGAAGTGCTTGAAAGCAGAGCCATCATTATAGGTTCACCTACGCTGCACAATGGGATGTTCCCCACTGTTGGGGGCTTTCTGACCTACCTGATGGGCTTGCGGCCAAAGAACAAGCTCTGGACGACCTTCGGCTCCTACGGCTGGGGAGGCGGGGGGGTAAAAGCGGTAAATGAGAAATTGAAGTCGTCAGGATACGAGCCGATCGAGTCGCTGGAAGTCAATTTCAGGCCTGACGAGCAGGACATGGCTAAGTGCTATACTCTGGGGCAGAAGATAGCTTCAATTGTCAAAGCTTAGTTTGTGCGGGTGTGCCGAGGCGCAAAAAAGATAGGAGAGGGCAATTCTTAAAACCCGATAATTGGGAATGGGAGTAGATTGTCACGGCATCAATCCAATATTGCTTTTCCTCACGACTTCGTCATAATTCTTAACCCCGAGTATCTTTTCGATCATTTCCGAATGCTTGCCTTTGATACTTGCAAGCTCAGACGATGTATAATCAGTGATCCCTTTGGCAAATACCTTTCCCTCGCTCTCTATCTCGATAATATCCCCGCGGTCAAACATCCCCGCGACCCTGACAATGCCCGAAGGCAGAAGCCCCATACCTTTTTTAACCGCATCCTTTGCGCCTTTATCAACAATTAATTTTCCCGATGTCTTAGATAAGATTATCCAGCGCGTCCGGTTCCTGGATTTCCTATCCCTGGCAAGGAACAGCGTGCCGATATTCTCACCACTTATGACTTTGATCACCACATCATCGATGGCACTGTTAGCGATTATCATATGGCATCCCGCTATAGAGGTAATTTTGGCTGCCTCTATTTTTGTCCTCATCCCGCCCACACCTTTTGTGCTTGTGGGGCTTCCACCGTAACTTTCAATTTCGGGCGTGATTTTTTCTACAATGCTAATAAGAGAAGCATCCTCATTCTTTTTTGGGTTCTTATTGTATAATCCATCGATATCCGATAAAAGTATAAGAAGTTCTGCCTCAACCTTGCTTGCAACCATTGCCGAAAGCTTGTCATTATCACCGAATGTCGCCTCTATTTCATGCACACAAATAGGGTCGTTTTCATTTATGATTGGAACTACACCTGCATCAAGCAGTGCCGAAATGCTGTTTCTAAGGTTAAGATAGGTCATCCTGTTGGAGAAAGCCTCGTATGTCAACAGTATCTGCGCAACTTTGAGGTCATGTTTATTGAATGCGTTCATCCATTCCTGCATAAGGATGTTCTGGCCTACGGCTGCGGCGGCCTGGCGAAGCGGGATCTCCCTGGGATGCGCTGGCATTTTTAACTCGATGACACCGATACCTATGGCTCCAGAGCTTACGATTATCACGGTTTTTCCGAGTTTTCTAAGATGTGCCACCTGGTTTGCGATGTCTTCGGTCAGCCTGCGGTTAAAGCTCCCATCTTCATTTGATAATGAAGATGTACCGATTTTCAGGACGATTTTTTTCAGGTATTTAAAAAGGTCTTTACGGTCAATATTTTCAATTGAGTCCATATTCATCCCATTTTTTCGGACAGTTCTGCTTTTAGTTTTTTATGGGTGTATTTCCTGGCATTCTTTCCCACATAATCCGCAACCTTATGACCATTACCCAGAAGTGCATACTTATATATAAGCAACCCTTCCATCCCAACAGGCCCGCGAGCATGTATCTTGTTAGTACTAATGCCAACTTCGGCACCTTTTCCGTAACGGAATCCGTCTGCAAAGCGAGTAGATGCATTCCACATCACGCTGGATGAGTCAACAAGGTCTATGAACCTGCTGGCTGTGTTTTTGCTTTCAGTAATGATGGCATCGGTATGATGTGACCCATATTTGTTGATATGGTCGATGGCTTCTTCTATCGAATCCACTATTTTTATTGATAGTATCAGGTCATTGTACTCCGTTTTCCAGTCCTCTTCCGTAGCATGGATCATTGCCTTCAGGAAGCCCATATTTTGAAGAATATCGAATGATCGCTCATCGCATCTTAGTTCTACTCCTGCTGAATCGTATTTCTTTCCCATATCCGGAAGAAAAGTCCCTGCAATATCTTTATGGACAAGCAGTGTTTCCATCGCATTGCAGACCGCAGCGTACTGGACTTTTGAATCATAACAAACATCAAGCGCCTTTTTCATGTCAGCTTCATTATCTACATAAACATGGCATATACCGGATGAATGACCCAACACTGGAATCCGGGTGTTATCCTGGATGTATTTCACGAACTCATTTGAGCCTCTGGGAATGATGAGATTGATGTAATCATCAAGTTTTAGCATCTCGTTTACTTCTTCCCTGGTTTCCATAAGAGCAAATGCGCCATGCGGCATCCCTTCTGTGCTTTCGATAGCGCCGATGAGCACATCAAATATCGCCCTGTTGGAATTACCTGCCTCGCTTCCGCCCTTGAATATTGTGGCATTCCCACTCTTTAAGCATAGCGACATAATCTGCGCAACGACATCAGGACGGGATTCAAATATGACCCCTATCAATCCTATGGGACAGCTTACCTGGTACAGTTCAAGACCGCTATCAAGTTCAAGGGCGCAAAGTGTTTTTCCGACAGGATCATCAAATTTCAGGACATCCCTGACGCCTGCTATCATCTCATCTATTTTTGTATCGTCAAGCTTCAGCCTTTTGACAAGTGAACCTGAGAGCTTGCCGGCCCTGGCGAGTTTTTCTGCCGCTGCTGTGTCAATTTTGTTGGCCAAGATTACTTTCTCTCTGTTTGAATCAAGCGCCTGTGCCATTGCAGCAAGTGCGCTGTTCTTGATGGAACCGGAAACGCTTGCCAGGGGGATGGAAGCGCTTTTTGCAAGTTGGACTTTGGTGAGGATATCTTTGGACATGATCGGAAACCTTAATTGTTATAAGTGAGGTTCTTTTACATCAGATGATTTCTTATAGATTTGTATTTCGATCATACCGGACTTAAATGAATTTCTTTCACTCTTCCAACCAGCCCATTTTCCAATTCAACTTTTATGCCATGCGGGTGGTGGGAAGAATTAGTCAAAATTCTCTTTACAATGCCTCGAGTTATTTTTCCACTTCTTTGATCTTGCTTTAAAACTACCCCGACATTTAGTCCGACTTTAATAGTTCCTCTATTATTACCTTCATTCATAATATGATTTAAAATTGAATTATATGAAGATATACCTTCTTAAAAATCGCTTCTGCAATGCGGCTGCCGGGATTTGAACCCGGGTTAGAGGCTGTTTCCTGATTTTTGCTATTATTGCAAAAGTTCTTGGGAAGCCCCTGTCATAGCCACTAGACCACAGCCGCACTATGAACCAATTTGCCAGATAATAATTCAAGCCATATACATACGTTATTGTTTATTTAACTTTTTGTCAAGGCCAAACCTGGGCAGGATCATTGTATCTACTTTCATTGTATTGCCAGACTGGAAATGATATCATATATCTACGAATTCTCCACTTGCGACTATTTGCACTTTTCCGCCAACGAGTACCTCAATTTCCCCAACCTTTTCTTCTCCTCTCAAATAGATCAATGATGGCCTTCCTATTTCAAACCCTTGTTCAACTCGAATATCGATTTTCCTGCTTTTAAAATAATTGTATTTCACAAGATATCCGGCAAGGCATCCGTTTCCACTTCCCGTTGCAGGATCTTCGGTTATACCATAATATTGCGCAAAAACCCTGACATTTATGTCATTTTCCGCTTGTATCGTTTCAGGACAGAAAACCAGAAGCGCTTTTGCATGCGAATTTCTTATTAATTCAAAATATTTTTCCCTGTCGATCCTGCTCTTTTTCAAAGCCTCCAGCGTTTTAATGGGAACAATGATAAATGGCAATCCTGTGGAAACTTCCCGGACCGGATAAATGTGATCAATATCTGATGCATCGATATTTAAAACATCGGAGATAATCCCGGCATCAAAAACCATCCCCAATGTCGCAGACTTCTGTTTCATCCATAAAACTCCTCTGATATCATTGAGATTGACCGGGATCTGACCGATCTTAAAATTAAGAATGATCGTTTCAACAGGTTTTTTGATTATCTCGTGTTGTATTACATAAGCAGTCCCCAGCGCTGGATGACCCGCAAAGGGAACCTCTTCTTTCGGTGTGAAAATGCGAACATCATATCCGCCATTTCTTTTTTCATTTGATAGAATAAAGGTAGTTTCTGAAAAATTGATCTCCCTGGCAATTTGCTGCATCTTGATATTCGATAGCCCATCAGCATCTTTCACTATAGCGAGCTGGTTGCCAGTAAATTTCTCTTCTGCAAATACATCAACTATATAAAAGGTAAGATTTCCCATTTTCTTTTAATTTTTACTCACTGTATCACAGCGCCTTTATCCGCCGACCCTACCATTTTCTGGTATCGCGCAAGATATCCTTTTGTGACTTTTGGCACCGGGGGCTTCCATGATCTATGCCTTTTATCAAACTCTTCTTTTGAGATCTTAAGGTTCAATATTCGCCCTGGTATATCTATTTCAATGATATCTCCTTCACGGACAAGAGCTATTGGCCCACCTACTGCTGCCTCAGGTGAAACATGACCAATACAGAGTCCACGTGTTCCGCCGGAGAATCGGCCATCTGTGATAAGAGCAACAGAGTCAATAAGTCCCATACCGGCTATTGCTGCTGTTGCAGAAAGCATCTCGCGCATTCCCGGACCGCCTTTTGGTCCCTCGTACCTGATCACAAGGCACTCGCCTGGTTTGATATTCTTTGCCATTATGGCTGCCATAGCCTGTTCTTCACTCTCAAAAACCCGGACGGGTCCTGAATGTTTTAACATTTTCCGGCTGACTGCGGTCTGTTTTATTACAGAGCCATCAGGAGCAAGGTTTCCTCGCAATACAGCGATCCCGCCTTCTGCATGGACTGGAGAATCAACGCTCGCAATGATCTCCTTATTTGCGCACTGATTTATGATAATGTACTCTTTCAGGTTTCCATCCAGATTTTTTCCTGTTACTGTCAATGTATCCATGTAAAGTTTCGATCTCAGGCGCTCCTGTATCGCTGGCACTCCACCTGCTCGTTCAAAGTCGATCAGATATCTATTCCCGCCTGGCCGCAGATTGATCAGGTGAGGTGTCTCTTTGCTGATTTCATCGAATCTCGAAAGCGGGAGGGTAAGACCGTATTCAAGGGCTATTGCAGGTAAATGGAGCGCGGTATTTGTGCTTCCTCCGATTGCCATATCAATGCGTATTGCATTGTCAAGTGACGCCTTAGTTACTATGGATCGAGCTGTTATTCCCTTTTCAACAAGTTCAAGTATCTTCATACCTGAATGCTTTGCGATCCTTGTTTTTTTTGCATCTACTGCATGCGCTGTTCCGCATCCGGGAAGACTCAGGCCAAGCGCCTCGGTAACGCATGCCATTGTATTGGCAGTGAATAGTCCTGCACAAGAACCGGCTCCGCAACAGGAACAATCCTCAAGGATCTTTAATTCCTGGTCTGATATCTTATTATTCTGGCGTTCTCCTACAGCTTCGAACAGTGATATTAAATCGCGTGGTTCATCACCCACGATCCCGGGCATCATAGGCCCGCCTGTTACAACTATAGTGGGTATATCAAGACGCCCGGCAGCCATGAGATGTCCTGGAACGATCTTATCGCATGTTGGTATCATGACCATTCCGTCGAACTGGTGCGCTTCCACCATCACTTCGATGCTGTCCGCTATTATTTCCCTGCTGGGGAGTGAGTTCTTCATGCCGGTATGCCCCATTGCTATACCATCGCATACCCCGATAGTATTGAATTCAAATGGGACGCCGCCCGCCATTCGAATTCCGGCTTTCACAGCCTGCGCAAGCTTATCAAGATGAATATGACCGGGTATGATCTCATTCCAGGAATTCACAACTCCTATAAAAGGCAAAGACATTTCTTCATCTGTCAGCCCGACTGCTTTTAACAAAGACCTGTGGGGGGCGCGCTCAAGTCCTTTTTTGATATTGTCGCTTCTCATGATACCTTTTGTAGATGACCTCAAATATTTTAAATATACCGATAACCAAAAATATCGCGAGCTAAAAAAAGAAATCCGACAAAAATATTGTCGGATATATACCTGCGTTACACTTTTATCGAAATCATCAAAAGATCTGGTCGATTATTGAGCCCCTGTTCCTGCTATTATTCCTGGTAGATGCTACTGCCACTTTGATTTTCTGTTCTACCGAAGAGGCGCTGTTTCTCATTGGATTGCTGTCTGCCTTTGGCCCCATGATCTGCGCTGAATGGATACCTGTCATGATCGCCATGCAGCGTACCTTGCCCTCATATTCCTTCTTTACCCTTGCGCCCCATATAACATTTGCATGTGAGTCGAGTTCATAAGTAAGGGATGAAGCGATCTGTTCTGCCTCATGGAGAGACATATCGGTTCCACCAGTTATGTGGAGCAGGCAACCAGTTGCTCCCTTTGTATCCACATCAAGCAGCGGATGGTTCAAAGCAGCTCTTACTACTTCCTTTGCCTTATCCTGTCCCTTTGCCTCGCCGACAAGCATTACTGCAAGTCCTCCGCCCTTCATTATAGCCCTGACATCTGCGTAGTCCAGGTTTATCAATGACGGCTGGGTGATTGTTTCGGTTATACCTTTCACGGTTTCAGATATCAACTGGTCCATTACTGAGAATGCCTGGTCAATTGGCAGGTTGGGAACATAATCAAGAAGCCTGTTATTATCGAGAACTATTACGGTATCTGCTGCTTTTCTCAGTTCATCCAAACCTTCCTCAGCCTTAAACATCCTTGAGCGCTCAACCTTGAACGGGCTTGTGACCATTCCGATAACTATTGCGCCCTGGTCTTTTGCGACCTGTGCGACTACTGGCGCGACACCTGTTCCTGTTCCGCCGCCCATGCCTGCTGTGACGAATACAAGGTTTGCATCCTTCAGAACATCTTCGAGTGTTCCCCTTGCAAGTTCGGCCGCTCTTCTTCCGACTTCCGGGAACCCGCCTGCGCCCAATCCCCTTGTTATTGATTTGCCGATCAAGATCTTCTTATCTGCCTGGGTGATATCCAGATGGATCTTATCTGTGTTTATCGCAATAGTATCTGCACCTGCAACGCCAATATTGTAAAGACGATTCACTGTATTATTACCGCCCCCGCCGCATCCGACTACAACGATCTTTGGTGTTCCAAATTCATCCATCTCTTCAGACGAGCCACATGCCGCCTGCTTGAAAAGTTGTTCCTTTTCTTTAAATTTTAATGCGTCCTGTACAAATGATTCCATATATTCATCCCCTCAGATGATTGTCTTATATTCCTTCTCTTGTTCTTCTTTTAAGCGCAAGAATGACTCTGCATTCTTTGACTGCTCTTTTGCCCTGTCAAATAATTGCATCCTGCCAACCAATTTTTCACTTCTTTGATCGATTAAATCTCTTATAGCCGTCCTGATTGCTTCGCTAGCGGACGGAAATTCGCCAAACTCAACTAACATGTCGATCATTTTTAATTGCTGTTCCGGGAGCCTTAGTGTAATTCTTTGCATATTTTGGTAGCTCCCTGTGGGAGGTTTGATGAACCCTGAGATTTTCATAGTTTTAGACGGGGTCATCAAAAGTTGCTACAATTGTACGCCATTTGTGCGACACTTGTATGACAGTTGTCTGACATACTGTCTGACGCTATGATATATAAAAGTATCGATTCGTGATATCATTATTATCATGGAATTTTGTTTTCATCTCATCCGAAATCGGGCGCATTGAATATCAATCAACAGAGTTGAATTTTTTTAAAAATAGAAACATAAGGTTACATTTTTATAACTGTAAAAAGTATTAGGTTAAAACGTGATAGAAAAAACCATTGCAGGATTGAAAGTAGGGGACGATCAACCTGTAAGGATAATGGGAGTAATAAATCTTGGCAAAGAGTCTTTTTATAAAAATTCCGTGGTTTCACCCCTTCATGTGCGTGAAGCTGCCCTCAAAATGATAGATGAAGGCGCCGATCTTATCGATGTTGGCGCGCGTTCAACCTGGCCTCTTGCAGCCAAGATATCAAAAGATGAAGAACGCTCCCGCCTGATACCTGCAATTTGCGCCCTTGCTGATATTCCTGTGCCTGTTTCAGTGGATACGATGTTTTCAGACCTTGCAGAAGAAGCGCTTGTCGCCGGCGCAAAGATCATAAACGATGTGAGCGGCTTCACGGCTGATGAAAAAATGATAGACCTGGCTGCAAAATACGCCTGCCCTGTGATATTAATGGCAAGCAATAATATTCCGGGTGATCCTGTGGGAATGAATGCAATTATTGAGTCGCTGGGAAGAATAATTGAACGGGCCGAGAATTGTGGAATTTCGCCTGATTCAATTATCATCGACCCTGCGATTGGAAAATGGACTCCCGGGAAGCTCCCTATCTATGATTACGAGACAATTGATAATCTCAAAAGACTCAGGATTTTTAAAAAACCCATATTAGCGGCAATATCCCGAAAATCCTTCATTGGTGATACATTGAACAAACCTGCAACAGAGAGGCTTTACGGAAGCCTTGCAGCAACAGCAATTGCAGTAAGAAATGGAGCGCACATAATACGAACTCATGATGTAGCGCCAACATTGGACGCCGTAAGGGTAGCGCAAGCAGCAAGAGCAAGGAATCCCGCAGTTAGATCAGGAAGTATTGAAGCTGAATTACTTGAAATCAAAAATATTGATGATAGCCAGAAAGCGATGCTTTCGATAGGTGTGACGTCAACTGGAAGTCAAATAATGAAGAAAAAGACTTTGATCCTGAATATTTTGATCAATAATATAAGCACAACCGAAGCATTAATAATCAAGCAGGAGATGCTGGCTAGAGGCGGAGATGCAGCCCTAACGCGTGAAGCTGTTTCTCATGAAACCCGGAAATTGAGTCTCATAATTTCAGGAACACAGCTCCAGGTTGAACGTCTTATAAATAAAATACGTCGCCAGGTAAGAGAGCTTCCCACAATTGCAGATATGCTGACCGAATTGATGAATAAGAACAACGATCCTTTTTTTAAATATTCAAGATAAGAATGATAATTTCAAGGCAAAAAGAATTTGATGATATCCTGCAAATGCTCAGTGAAAAAAACATTTTCATAATCGGCTGCGGTAAATGCGCGAAAAAACAGCACGTTGGCGGAGAACCTGAAGTTATTGACATGAAAAAAAAACTTGGAGCTGCAGGAAAAAAAAATATTACCGGATGGACGGTTTTAAGTTCAGCTTGCAGTATTAATTCATGGAACGATATATTGTCACAGAATCCGGATATTAAGATGTCTGACGCTCTCCTTGTATTGTCATGCGGGGGAGGCGTTTCTGTGATCTCAGGATTTGCGGGGTTGCAGGTTTATCCTGCTCTTGATACTGAATCCCTTGGGGGAGTATGCTGTAATGAAGTCGTAACAGAACAATGCGCCATATGCGGGGATTGCACAATCTGGCTATACGGGGGGATCTGTCCAGTTATCCAGTGCCCAAAAAGTTTATTGAATGGGCCTTGCGGCGGCGCGTTTGAGGGGAAATGCGAAGTTGATAAACGCTTGTGTGCCTGGGACAAGATATTTGAAAGGCTAAAAAATCTCGGGAAACTTGAAAATATAGAAAATATCCATGAGCCAAAAGACCACATGAAAAAAGCCAGGGTGAAAAAAACGTGAGCTTCATTTCAAAATTACGATCCGGAAAATTCATGATCACAGCAGAGATCAGCCCTCCAAAAGGAACAGATACATCCCGGATGGTAAGAGACGCTACCCTGTTAAAAGATATGGCTGACGCTGTAAATGTGACTGATAACCAGAGGGCTGTTATGAGGATGAGCCCACTTGCAGCATGCAGTATCCTCCAGGAAAAAGGTTTTGAAACAATTATGCACATCACCTGCAGGGACAGGAACAGGCTTGCGCTCCAGTCTGACCTTATGGGGGCCTGGGCTCTTGGAATAAGAAATGTGCTCGTGATGTCAGGAGACCATCCTTCAAAAGGCGATCATGAAGGAGCAAAACCGGTTTACGATCTTGACTCTGTGCAGCTTCTTGGAATTATACAGAAGCTCAACCAGGGAATTGATCTTTCGGGAAATAAACTTGAAGGACGTACGGATTTCTGCCCGGGCGCTGTAACAAATACTGAATTAGGTGAAGCAGGACTTTTAAAGCTCAGGAAAAAAATAAAAATGGGAGCAAGTTTTCTTCAAACACAGGCTGTATTTGATGTAACAAGATTTTCTGAATTTATCGAAAAAACCGATGAAATAAGGTCAAAACAATCAAAACAAATAAAGATAATCGCCGGGGTAATACCTTTTATATCAGAAAGGAGCGCGCTTTTTCTCAACAAGGTTCCCGGTATAAGAGTTCCTGATGATATGATCAAACAGATAAAAGACGCAAAAAATCCTGAAATTGAAGGCATGAAAATTACTGCGGAAATAATAAAAGAATTACGAACAATGTGTGACGGTGTCCATATTATGCCTATAGGAAATCATGAAAATACGGGCAAATTGCTCGAAATGGCAGGCTTAATATGACAACGCAGCTTGAACATGCAAGGGATGGAACCGCAACAAAACAAATGGAAGCAGTCGCAAGGAATGAAAATATTGATATTGATACCCTCATTTCGCATATTTCAAATGGAAGTGTCATAATAATGAATAGAGGGAATAATAATGGCGATGTGTCTGTTGGCATCGGTAAAGGCCTCCTGACAAAAGTCAATGTAAATTTAGGTACATCTACCTTAAAGATCGATCCGGATGAAGAGGTAAAAAAAGCCCGCATTGCACAGAAGTATGGCGCTGACACTATAACTGATCTTTCTATGGGCGGGAATATTTCCCATATTCGAAAGTTGGTAATGGAAAATACAACGCTTCCCATAACAACTGTTCCAATTTACCAGGCTGCGGCCGAAAAAGGTCTTGGGAACCTTAATTGTGATGATTTCATCAAGAACTTAAAAAAGCAAGCTGATGAAGGCATTAGTTCTTTTGTTCTTCACTGCATCGATAAGAAAACACTCGATATAATGAAAAAAGGAAAACGCATAATGGGTGTTGTATCAAAAGGCGGATCAATAACAAGCGCTTATATGATGCTTAATGATTGTGAAAATCCTTTCATTTCGAATTTTGAGGATGTCCTGGAAATACTCAGGGAGCATGATATCGTGCTCTCGCTTGGCAATACCATGAGAAGTGGATGCATACATGATAAACGGGATAAAGCACAAATTGCAGAGATAAAACAGAATGTTAAACTTGCAAAAATTGCAAATGGGGCTGGCGTCCAGGTAATAATAGAAGGAATGGGCGGACATGTCAGGGCTGACAGGATAGCTGAGTATGTCAGGTTCCATAAAAAACAATCCTGTCATCCTCTCTTTGTTGCCGGGCCGCTTCCTACTGATGTTGCTGTGGGATATGATCATATTGCAGGAAGCGTCGGCGCAAGCCTGGCAGCCGGAGCGGGGGCTGATTACCTGTGTTATATAACGCCATCTGAGCACCTCGGTCTTCCATGCCCCGAACAGGTACGGGAAGGTCTCATTGCTTTTAAGATAGCAGCACATATTGGCGACTCAATCAAATACGGGCCTGCGCAAAGGGACAGGAGCCTTGCAAGAAAAAGGGCGATGCTTGACTGGGAAGGGCAGATGAAATATGCTATTGACAGCGACAGGGCAAGGGAGTTGGCGCCGGAGGAGGGACCCTGTACCATGTGCGGGGATTTTTGTGCGATTAAGATCATGAAGGAGTTCATATAGAGTAATGATGCTGCAGAATATCTTTTTCAAATAAAAAAATAATACACAATCTCATAAGTCAAATAAAACCAACGCAAAAGGAATTGAAAACATGCAGTTAATCGGTATAAAAACACCTCTTATAGTACCCGGCGATGATATCGCAGAAGTTTTGTGTGATGCTATGGAAACCGCAAGCATAACACCGCAGGAAAATGATATTTTTGTCCTTGCAGAATCTGCGGTCGCAACAGCAGAAGGTCGTGTCGTAAATTTAGAGGAGGTCAAACCCTCAAAGAAAGCCATTGAACTCTCAAAGATATACCAAAATGACCCACGGAAAATGGAGCTGATAATAAGGGAATCAGAGGAAATCCTTGGAGGGATACCGGGTGTGGTCGTTACTATTACAAAAGGTGTACTCTCACCAAGCGCAGGTATCGATAATTCAAATGCTCCTGAAGGTTATGTTGTTCTGCTTCCGGATGACCCAAAGGAGAGCGCAGTTAAGATCAGGAAAAAGCTTATGAAAAAATTCAATTGCAATATTGCGGTAATTGTGGGCGATAGCCGAACGCAGCCGCTGCGTCTTGGATGTGTGGGTATTGCGCTTGGCTGTGCAGGTATCGAGCCGGTTGAAGATATCCGGGGACGCAAAGACCTTTTTGGAAAACCGCTTCTAATTACAAGGCGCGCCACTGCAGATAACCTTGTTTCTGCAGCGCAAATAATCATGGGTGAAGCTGATGAGAGCACCCCGGCAGTGCTTATCAGGGAAGCTCCTTGTGTATTTATAGATGGCAGTGTGGATATCCCGAAGATATCGAGGGAAGAATGCCTTTATTTTGCTTGTTTTGATAAGACTGGAAATAGATGTTAAAAAACGTTATATTTTTAATATCCGGAAACATTTAAAGAAGATGAAGATAAAATATCTGAAAAAAGAAAATAGAGGGAATTACTATGGCATTCGTTCAAACGTTAATGAATTCTAAGAAACATATTGATGAAGCTGATCTTAAGATCGACATTGAGAAAAATGTAGCTTTGCGGCCAAGACTTGAGAAAATGCAATTTTTAGAAAGCGGAGTTGAAGCAAACCTTTACCGCATGCTTTATTCCCAGGGTCCGGGGAATGGTACAGCCCTTTTCATGCCTTTTGACCAGAAAAGCTCCGAGCATGGTCCGGGTCATGAATTCCTCTGGGAAAATGATGTGGCGGGCGCAGAAGAAATAAACCTGAGGGGAAAAGGTTCGGCAGACATGCGGGCTATTGCAGAATTGGTGAATTGCGGCAATTTTTCCGGATATGTCCTGCATCCTGGCAATGTAAGGCAGTTTAAGCGCTTATTCAGGCCGGATATTCCTTTGATTTACAAGATCGATGGACACATTTCGCAGCCACAGAGCGCTGGATTTATGTCAACTGTAGGCACAATTGAAGAAGCGCTCAAGTACGGCGCGTCGGCAATCGGTTTGACAATATACCCGGGTGGGGAACACATAAAAGCAGACTTTGAGAGAGCCGCAGAACTCATAAGGAAGGCTCATGATGTGGGTCTTGTAGCTGTGGTCTGGGCTTATGCAAGGGGGCTGGGATTAGACCAGAAAAACAAATTCAAGGACAAAGAAGGTGAATTCCAGGGTGTGACGCAGGCTGACAGCCTGTACTGGACACATTACGCTGTTTCGATAGCCTCCGGATTACTGGGAGCAGATATTGTCAAGACCAAATATCCGGCAAAGGTAAAGCCTGACAACCGGAGAGCATATGATTCTCATATCGAGGGCCTGGCAAAAAAGAATTCAAGCATGATCGCTTACAAATACCTTGAACCAAAAAATGCAGAAACCACATTTACATCCCAGCAGGAAATATTCAGGGCAAGCATTGTTGTGCAGGCCGCTCCTCATTCCATTGTTATTTTCTCAGGTGGGCCAAAACAGCCAGGTAATCCAACCCAGAGCCTGGTAAAACAAACGGAAATCGTCATGAAAGCAGGCGCTGAAGGCGGCATTTATGGGAGAAACATCTGGGGTTTACCAGTTAAAGAAGGGTTAGAAGCCGCCAGTGCAGTGAATGATGTTATCAAAAGACTGGAGTTCCACAGGAAGCTGATACAGGCGAGATTTGCAGGATACGAATGATGCCTTGCTAAAATAAAATAAGAAAATGGTTTAAAAATTAAAAACCATTTTTAGAATAAAACCGCATTCCAAAATGTTCACACTGGCCGGCTTCACAATCTTCATCTTGCCGCCTTTCACAGTGAGAAATCGTTAGAAGTCTTATTGCCATATCATGTTTTTGGCAGTATGGTGAAACTATCATTTTATTCCTCCTTTTATGTAAGCGATTATTCAGATAAATCGTTAACAATATGTAAATAAACCCCATGATATATATTATTAACCGTTAATTATATTATTGTACTTATCATTATTACCATACAATGTTTATTAAATAAAAAACGATAAGCTTTACCAGCTTTTCCCGAATTTTTCCAGGAAAATTAGTTGATCAAGTTCTTTCCTTTCTGAAATCCTTTTCTTTGCGATAGGATGCCCCAGGGCCACTACAGCCATTAATTCATATGAATCCGGAGCTTGGAGGACTTTATTGACCTTTTCTTTATTCTCCAGTATCTCGCCAAGCCACACACCACCAAGCCCAAGACAATGTATGGCAAGGAGCATATTCTGGATACATGCGCCTATTGACAGGACATCTTTTACATAATTGTACATGTGGTCCTTGTCCAGGAAAACAACTATCAAAAGGGGTGCATTTTTAAAAGTAGGGCCATATTTGGTAAGATTTGATAACGCGGCCTTTGTATCAGTTTCACGAACTATGATAAATCGCCATGGCTGGTTATTCAAACCCGATGGCGCCCATCTTCCGGCTCCCAGGATTTTCGTAACTATCTCATCACTCACATTTTCATCAGTAAATCCACGTACACTGCGTCTTGATTTAATAGCTTCGATCGTATCCATTTTATCACCCATACATAAGAAGATCGGGAGGCGCCATCTGCAGCATCGGAATAAGATTTTCAAGTGAGATCGGGAAAATCGCTGTTATTCCTTCACCGCATACCGGACATTTCCTTGATAAATTAAGCGGGGTTACCCGGATCGTTTCATCGTATATAGATTCGGAAATGTATGTACTGATTGTCTGGGTGGTTTGTCCGATATCAAATTCCCCCATGGAAAGAAAATCATAATAAGTGACTTTTTCGGAAAATCCACATTTGCATTTTAGCTCAATTTTATTTTTCAAGAAATAATTGTTCCTGTTTTTTTTAATTAATGAAATAATTGTATCTTTCATCTATTCTTAGATTCATTTCCATGTACTAAATTATTTCGTAGCGGTCCAATTTTTATACATTTCATTTTATTGAGACGCTAAAATAATTTAAAACCAAAAGCGATTAAAAACATTATAAGTAGAGGTTGGTGAATTAAATAAACAGTAAACGAATGTTTACCCAAAAATTTGAATATAGTTGAAAATCCGCCTGTAAATTTTATTGTTTCGGTTTTTTCAACGATATATCTCCCATAATAAACACCCAGTAAAATGACACCCAGCCATGGTATCAGTGGAAAATAATCGAATGTGGAAAAGTCTTCAGGAATGAAACCAAGCCAGAGGAGGTATGAAAAGCCAAAAGTTTGATTTTGTAAATAAACACCTGATAGAATAAGCAATAAGCCAGCTATCAGGTTTAGCTTATTATACTTTATAAAAATTGGTATGAGAAAAGAGGAAACTGCAAAGAAATGCAGTATGCCGAAAAATATTGTATTACGGGGTACAAAAACATAAGTGAATAAGGTTATTATTAATGAATAAAAAAGAAGCTTCATTCCCCGTATGAAATACTTCCGGGATATTTTTTCCTTTTGTTTTTCATAGCTTACATAAGCCAGAACACCTGATATGAAAATAAAAATAGAAGCAATAGAAATAGGAAGGAGGTAGCGGTATAAATAATTAGAGGGTATCCTTATCAAATTGAAATAATCCAGAGTGATAGAATAATTGAACAATACCATGAATACTATATCAATCCCTTTTATAAAATCAATAGCCTGTATCCTGTCCTGTTCCATATATAATATATCTTCATAGTTATCTACTGATATAATCTCTTTTAAGACCAAAGATAGCCTTTAATAGAATCAACACTAAAATGTCAATACAGCAGTCTATTATAGAAAAAACCGGAGTGATATATACGACAGTGGAATTAAAAGAAGGCGTTTACTGGGTTGGATTCGTGGATTGGAATATCAAGCAGTTTCACGGGCATGAATATTCAACGCACAGGGGCACGACTTATAATGCATACCTTATAATTGATGAAAAAGTAGCTCTCGTGGACACAGTCTGGAGCCCTTATTCTCAAGAGATGATTAAGAACATCGAGAAGATCATCGATGTAAAGAAGATCGATTACGTGATAGCAAACCATGCCGAGGTTGACCATTCGGGAGGGCTTCCTGAATTGATGAAGCTTATCCCAAAAGCGACTGTTGTGGTTTCGGAAAAAGGAAGGGAGAGTATTCCCAAGCATTATCATGAAGACTGGAATTTCAAGGTTGTAAAGACAGGCGATAGCATAAGCCTGGGGAAAAACAGCCTCGTTTTCGTAACTGCACCAATGCTTCATTGGCCAGACAGCATGTTCACATATCTTACAGGTAAAAATATATTGATGCCAAATGATGCATTTGGCATGCACTTTGCGTCCTCTTCCCGTTTCAATGATGAAGTTGATGAAATAGAGGTGTATCAGGAAGCAATAAAATTCTATGCAAATATCCTCACACCTTTCAGTGACCTTGTCACCAGGAAAATAGACGAATTCAAGAAATTGAACATCCCGGTGGATATTATTGCGCCCAGTCACGGAATAATCTGGAGGAAAGATCCTCTCCAGATAGTGAATAAATATTATGAATGGGCGCAGGGAAAAAATGATGGTTCTGCCGTGATCATATATGATACTATGTGGAAAGCCACGGAAAAAATGGGGCAGGCTATTGCTGATGGACTTGAAAAAGAAGGTGTGAAATACAAATTTTTCAATATGGCAGTTTGTGACAGGAACGATGTGCTTACAGAAGTTTTTAAGACAAAAGGTATTATTATCGGTTCACCAGCGTTGAATAATGGTCTTTTGCCAACTATAAAGCCAATACTTGAAGACCTTAAGGGATTGAAGTTTAAAAATAAAGTTGGCGCAGCTTTCGGGTCATACGGATGGAGCGGTGAAAATGTCAAGCTTATTGAGGAAACGCTCGAAAAAGCAAAGGTAAAGATCCTTCAGGAAGGTATAAAATTCAAATGGCAGCCTTCGAAAGAGGAACTTGAGAAATGCGTAGAATTCGGAAGGCAGTTCGCGCAAAAAATGAAAGCCGCCTAGAATCTTCTTTATTCCCCAAAAGGGTTGCCGACACTTGCGAACAATGCCATGATGCGGATGCGCCCGGTCATGGTCTCATCCACATTGGCGCCCCAGATTATTCTTTTTGTACCTGGCAACTGTTTCGCCATTAATTCACCGACATGCGCCACTTCTTCAAGCGTCAGGTCCTGCCCGCCATTGATATGGATCAGCAGACCATGCGCAGATCCAAGGTTAGGAATATCCAGAAGAGGAGCGGATACTGCTTTTAATACTGCTTTTTGTACGCGGTCCGGACCTTCTGATTCCCCGATCCCGAATGAGGAAACACCTCCTTTTTCAAGCACCGCTTTTAAATCAGCAAAATCAAGGTTCATAAGGCTCGGGATGGTGATGGTTTCAGTAACACTTTTAATGAATGCCCCGATTAACGAATTTGCCACGGCAAAAGCCGCCTTTAGAGGCAGGTTTCCTGCTGCTTGCCTGAGTTTTGAGTTATCTATCAAAACGACTGAATCACATGTTCCTGTAAGAGCGCGAATGGCTTTTTTGGCGTTTTCGCGCCTCAAGGACTCAATTTCAAAGGGCATTGTCAGGCAGGCTATTGTGAGTGCGCCCATGGAACGTGAAATTTCAGCAACGACCGGAGCAGAACCTGTGCCTGTCCCACCCCCAAGACCTGCGACGATAAATACGATATTTGCTCCTTCAAGTTCTTTTCTTATATCTTCCGTACTTTCGCGGGCGCATTCTGCCCCAACTTCCGGGAATCCCCCGCATCCTTTACCCTTGCTTCGTTTTTTTCCGAGGAGCATTAATTTGTCAGCTTTCTGAAGTATAAGATGGCTGATATCAGAATTTGCCGCAATGATTTTTGCACCGGCAATGTTTTTTTCAGAAAGGAATGTTATGATATTATTTCCCGCTCCCCCAAGACCGATAACAGTTACAGTTGGTCTTGATGCTTCGATTATTTCCGTAAATTCTTCTTTCATTATAGGAGTTTAATATGATCTATTTATATAAATATATTTACGAAAGTTTTTGATAAAACCTGAGATCTGCAAGATACCATGCTAAAAACTGCAATCCCATTACCCTGTGAGCATCGAAACCGGGATACCTGCGCATTTAAAGATATTGCGAAAGTGCGAAGTTGATGGCACAACTTAGTGAACAAAATTGTAACAATTATCCAGGAACCAAACATATTATGATGACTTAATCCAATTTGGATTGGAGTGATAATATGACCGAACACCCCTTAAAAATTTATGAAAAATTAGACCCAAAACTTCTTAAGCACCTTGAAAATTCCAGTGAATTTGTTTTTTCTGACGGCGCATTGCCCCGAAAATTCAAGTTACTGATAGGCATGGCTTTTGATGCATCCTATGGAACTGTCCTGGGTGTAAAATCCCTCGCTCAACAGGCAATGGAAGCCGGAGCCACGAAAGAAGAGATAACAGAAGCGTTAAGAGTTGCACAATATCTGAGCGGCGTGGGCTGCGTTTACACAGCCGCACAGGCGCTCAAGGAATTATTTGGCTAAAAAGTCCTGTTTTCTTTCTTACCCGCCACTGCCCCTTGCTTCAACTCCCGCGCCAGCGCCTCAAGCAATGCCGGCACATCTTTACCTTTTGCGATAATATCCACGAATGCCGACCCAACGATAACACCGTCAGCCCCGGCGCGGATTATTTGCGCCGCTTGCTTCCCATTCGATATACCAAATCCCACAGCTTTGGGTGTGGAGGTCTTTACCCGTTCAATAAGTTCGCGTGTCGAACCAGCAACATCTGACCGCACGCCAGTAACACCAAGCCGTGCCACAAGATAGATAAAACCTGTTCCTTCTTTAAGTATCCGGTTCATTCTTTCTTCAGTTGTCGTTGGAGCCACAAAATAAATAAGATCTATCTCGTTCTCTTTGCATACCTGCTGGAGTTCATCTGATTCTTCAGGCGGAAGATCAGGAACTATTATTCCTGATATCCCTGATGCAGCGCAGTCTTTTGCAAATTTTTCGAGGCCGCGTTTGAATATGAGATTATAATAGGTCATCACGACAAGCGGAATATGCAGTTTTAGCGAAGCGATCGTCCTGAAATAAATATCAGGTGTCATACCACCATCAAGCGCCCTCTGGATGCCAGCCTGGATCGTGGGGCCATCAGCAACCGGGTCTGAGAACGCAAGTCCAAGTTCAATGATATCGGCTCCGCCCCTGACAAGTGCTGTGACATATTCTTTTGTGTTTAGCGGCGTGGGGTCGCCAGCACAGATATATGCGATCAGGGCGCCTTCTTTTCTCGCTTTAAGCTCTTTGAATTTCTCCTCTATCCTCATTTTCTCATCCCCATAACTGTATCAAGGTCTTTGTCGCCTCGTCCTGAAATATTGATAACAACAATATCTCCAAGCTCTCCTTGTGCTGCCGCTTTCTTGACATACGCCACTGCATGGGATGATTCAAGCGCCGGTATGATCCCTTCAAACCTGCAAAGGTCATGGAATGCAAGAAGAGCTTCACTATCCATTGAATTGCATGGTTTAAGGCGCCCAATATCAGCCAGGTACGCAAGTTCAGGACCAACCCCTGCATAATCAAGGCCTGCTGCGATCGAGCTTGATTCAAGTATCTGTCCGTGTTTATTCTGGAGCACCTTTGTACGCATACCATGAAGAATCCCATCTTCACCTGTGCAAAGAGTTGCTGAATGAAGCGCCTCTTTTTCTGTTGTTTTCATTCCGCTTCCTCCTGCTTCTACTGCGAACAGGTCAACGTCTTCTTCTATGAAGGGATGAAATATACCCATGGCATTGCTGCCCCCGCCTGTGCATGCTACTATGGAGTCGGGGAACCTGCCCTCCTTTTCAAGTATCTGTGTCCGTACCTCTTTCCCTATGACGCTCTGGAAATCCCTCACCATTGTCGGGAATGGGTGCGGCCCGACTACCGAGCCGATCATGTAATGCGTTGTCTCTACATTTGCCACCC
This sequence comes from Methanosarcinales archaeon, assembly GCA_905339155.1. GTDB lineage: Archaea > Halobacteriota > Methanosarcinia > Methanosarcinales > Methanoperedenaceae > Methanoperedens. The sequence continues at coordinate 35,338 of CAJPFJ010000044.1, read as the reverse complement.
AGTCGCGCATTGCTTCATTAATTGCATCCTTTAATGTCTGTGAACCGCTTTTTACCGGAATGACCTTTGTTCCCATCAATTCCATCCTGTAAACATTCATGCGCTGGCGCACAGTATCCCTTTCGCCCATGTAAACCTCGGTCTTTATATCAAATGCTGCGCCCGCCATTGCACATGCTGTGCCATGCTGGCCAGCGCCCGTCTCGGCGATAATCCTTTTTTTTCCCATGTATTTTGCAAGTAATCCCTGGCCAAGCGTATTATTCAATTTATGGGCGCCGCCGTGGACGAGGTCTTCACGTTTTAAGTATATCTTTACACCATATTCCTTGCTCAATCTCCTTGCAAAATATAACGGTGATGGGCGGCCTGCAAAATCCCGGAGATAATAATCCAGTTCATCATTAAAAACAGCGTCATCTCTATACTTGTTATAGTATTCAGTAAGCTCAACAAGTGCAGGCATCAATACTTCAGGTACGAACTGCCCGCCATATTTGCCAAATTTGGACTCAAGCTTATGTGTCATATTCTTATTTATCCTTCTTAATTATCCTTCTTAATTATTCTTTTCTCAATTACCCTTTTTAGTGTTCAATGCATGTACTAATTCGTAAGTCTCTTCGTAAACATTTCCCTGCATTATGGATGTTCCCACAAGTATCGCATCAGCGCCTGCGGATATCATACGGACTGCATCATTTGGTGATGATATCCCGCTTTCACTTATTATTATCCTGTTGCTGATAAGAGGCGCCAGGTCTTGCGTGGTTGTAATATCAACTTTCATCGTAGTAAGATCCCTGTTATTGATCCCGATCATATTTGTCCGCGTTGCGAGTGCGTTTTCAAGTTCATCACTGTTATGCACTTCAACAAGAGGCTTCCTGCCTGAGGATATTGCTTCATTCACGAAATCATCCAGTTCATTACCCAGGATTCCTGCGATCAATAGTATTAAATCGCTTTCTACTTCATGGATCTGGTTCTTATTGATAATAAAATCTTTTCTAAGTACCGGAATTTTAACATTCTCCCTGACAGATATCAGGTTCTGGATACTGCCTTTAAAGAAATCCGGCTCCGTAAGTACAGATATCGCCGCCGCACCGGCAGATTCCATCTGACCTGCAATATCAGCTGCTTCCTGTGGCGAAACATTCCTGAAAAAGCGAGTCGGAGATGATGGTTTTATCTCTGAGATCAATGGAATGAGACCCTTTTGCTTTTTATCCTTGATGATCTTTTTGAAATCTCTTGAAGTTATTCGCTTTTTAATTGGATTTGAATCAAAAGGGATCCTGTTTTTTGTTGATGCAATTATTTCATCGATTATCTGGTGCATAGGTATCAGTCTAATTGTACGTTTTAGTACATTGATGTACAATTATGTTCATTATATTTAAAGATATTGAATTCTGATGGGTATGTATTTATGTGGAAATATATAAAATTAAAGTTAATAAAAATAAAAATCGTTTCAAATAACCTGTCTGATAACCTACTTTGACAGTTAAAAAATTCATCGAGTAGTCTACTTTTTTGGCTTTATTTCGCTCATTTCGGATAGGTATAAATCACCATCCACTGCACTCCGAACTTATCTTCAAAACTACCGTAGTAGTCGCCCCACATCTGATCGGAGATAGGCATCTCGATCGTGCCGCCAGCGGAAAGAGCGTTAAATATCCTGTCCGCCTCTTCTTTGCTTTCCGGGTGGACTGAAATGTAAACATTGTTGCCTTGCGTCAGTTTCTGTCCGAGCGATTCAAGAGAATCGGTCGCCATTAACACGTTGTCTTTACCAACTGGCAAGCTGATGTGCAGGATTTTGTTTTCTTCCTCTTTCGGGATATTTACGCCTTCCATAGGCATATCCTTGAATCGGAAAACAGACGTAAACTCTCCGCCAAAAACGGATTTATAAAAGTTAAACGCTTCTTCCGTATTGCCCGCAAAATTGAGGTAGGTGTTTAATTTTGTCATAGTGTTTTCTCCTTAACTTTTAATGATGTTGTTCGTTTGTTATTTATCCCTCGTATGCTTTCTTTAATTCCCTGATGTCAAACTTTTTCATTTTCAGGAACGCATTGGTAACGCGTTCCACCTTCTCTTTATCTTGGTCTCGCAGCATCTCACCCAGGATTGTGGGAGCGACCTGCCATGATACACCGAACTGATCCTTGAGCCAGCCGCACATACTTTCTTGCCCTCCATCTGCGGTGAGTTTCTCCCAGTAGTAGTCAATTTCTTCCTGGGTCTCGCATTCAACCATAAACGAAATGGCCTCATTGAAGGTAAAGTCGTGTTTATAAGCGCTATCCATGGCGGCAAAATCCTGATTCTCAAGCGTGAAGGCGGCATGCTTTATTGATCCTTCTTTGTCAGGTTCTTCGCCTTTGCCGTAGCGCAGGATGTTGCCAATTTGCGCATTGTTGAACACCGATGTGTAAAATTTGATCGCAGCTTCTGCTTTCCCGCACTGCTCGCCGACAAACATAAGTGTCGGAGTGATTTTCTGTTTCATTTTTTGATCGCCCATGAACATCACCTGCCACGAAAGACCGTACCTGTCCTGCGTCCATCCATATTTTTCGCTGAATGGATATTCGCCAAGTTCCATGAGCGCCGTACCCCCTTCAGACAGTTTTTCCCATATCGCATCGACTTCCTCCTTCGTGTTGCAAGCGATAAGAAATGATACAGCTGGCGTGAATTTGAATAGCGGTCCGCCATTTACCGCAATGAATTTTTGTCCTTCGATCTCAAACTCAATGGTCAATACCGTGCCCTCAGGCAGGCCGTGAATTTCGAAACCTGCTTTGCTGGCGCGTGTTATCTTGCCGATCCTGGAATTTTTGAAGATGGAGGTGTAAAATTTCGCCGCTTCTTCGGCCTGGCGGTCAAACCATAGATTCGGTGTGATTTTTTGTTTGATGGCTGCCATAATTTTATCTCTTATTTCTTCCTATGCTTTGTCCTCATCGGCAAGTCGTTTTCGTCTTTCAATTTCCGCTTCACCCGGATCATCAAGCGCAAACGATCCGGTCTTGAGTTCTCCGGCCGGTATATATGTCGCGATGATGACACCAGTGGTGGAAATTTTGCTATCGATGAGTCTGAGACTGGCTGGTTGTGTTCCTTCGCCGAACAAGCGCTTTCCTGAACCGAGCGTGATGGGAAATATCTTGAGCCAAAATTCATCCACTAAATCGTATTTCATAAGCGTTTGAACCAGTACGCTGCTGCCGTAAACCTGCAAATTGGGACCGTTTTGGGCTTTCAATTTTTTAATTTCTTCGACAACGTCACCTTTTATCAAAACTGAATTTTTCCACTCAGGTAAGTCAGAAGTGGTTGAAACCATGTACTTGGTCGCATCATTAACGCCGGGCCATTTGTCTTCATTCTGCGGCCAAAATGAAGCGAAAATCTCAAAGGTTTTTCTGCCCAACAGCAACGCAAAGGGTTGCTTCATCTGCTCTGCCATGACCTTGCTTGAAAATTCGTCAAAATAAGGAACAGTCCATCCGCCATATTTGAAACCGCCGGAAGTGTCCTCCTCCGGCCCGCCGGGCGCCTGCATAACCCCGTCGAGCGTTATAAATGTGGTTACAACAAGTTTTCTCATAATCGTTTCTCCTTTATTTTATTCCTCCGATTGCATGGGCACTGGCTCGAGCATGCTCACGCGGTTGCCTTCGGTGTCTATGAATGACGCATAAAGTCCGACACCGGGAATATCATCAGGTTTTCCGGGCACTTGTCCACTCAGCACTTTTCCGCCTGCTTCTTCCACCTTTTTCATCGCCTCTTTAATATCGTCAACTGCAATGACGACTGACGGGTACTGAGACAGAGGATCATCTGTCCTCTGGTAAAAGCCGCCGTTTATGGCGCCGGGTCTTTTGGGAAGACCGGTTTTCTCATCGCTTTCGGTGGTGGTGACCAGAACATATTCGCCCATCTCTTTACCAAGCTGTTCTGTCTGCCAGCCGAAAGCAGTCTCATAAAAATTCCTCATACGGTTCTTATCTTTTGCCGGCATTTCAAAATGCACGACAGGATTCATATTCATACAGATTCCCCCACTAATAAGATAATTATGTGTTCGATGGTATAAGAATTTTTCGCAATTTTAACAAATGAAGGCATTAGGTAACGGGATCTTGTCAGTCGGGAGAAGTCTTTTTTCATAATTTACCCTGTCGTTTGGATACGTGAATGTTGTTGGAAAGCTCCTTTCCACTTCCCATCGCGTTTAACATCCCCATAATAACTTTTCCCTTATTATTTGCTCTTTGGCGGCAAATTCTTTTTTTCTTTTCCCGCCTCGACAAGCGCCGCGAGTTTCGAGAGTGCCATTCGCCAGCCGATCTCGTTGTCGGCGGTCGACACTCCAGGCGGTAACCCTTCGTGCACGGCGAGGACATCGGTGCCGCCGTCTGCATCGGTGAGCGTAATCGTGATTGTCATCTCGCCGCGCAGCGCGGGAACTGCCGTCTCGAATTCGTCCACTTCGATGACCAGCTCGTTGGGCACCAGCTTCACGAAACGGCCCTGGTACGTGTCAGTGTGCGCAGTCGTTTTGCCTATTCCGGTCGGCTCATCGTATGTAAGCGAGATACGGATTGAGCCGCCCTCACGGGCATCGAATTCATGCACATGACCGGTCATTCCGTCTGGCACCTTCCACTTAGCGATCACATTCGCGTCAACAAGCGCGCTGTAGACTCTCGCGCGCGGCGCGTTTATGTGTTGACTGATGCGGGTCGAGTTTTTGCTCATAAGTCGCGGAAAATTTTCATTCCTGAATAAGCCCGATAATGTTACCATCTACATCTTTTACAAACGCAGTCAGTCTACCCCCGCCCACATCTTTGACCTCTTGCTGTACTTGTGCGCCAGCGTCTAACAATGACTGTAGACTTTTCTTAATGTTGTCTACATGATAGTAACCTGTCATGCCTTGTTTGTGACCGTTAGGATCTAACCCTATTTCTTGGTCTCCAATCCTAAAGCCAACATAATACTTCTCATCCACATAAGGCTCGATACCCAGAAGCTTGTTGAAAAGCGCCTTTGCATGGGCCAGGTCTTTGACGGGATAGATGATAGTTTTGATACCTTGATTCATAAAAATAATCCGCCTTAGTTTTTATACTGTTGAAGCAACCTTTCCGATCTTATCCCTCAACTACAACCTCAAAACCCCCGTAAGCAAAGCGCTCCATATCAAATGGCATCGAAACATCTTTGTATTTTTCCTTTTGTTTATTCATCTCTTCCATCACTTTAGTGTTGACTTCATCGCGGTGCTTTCTTGACTTATAAACAATAAATGAGAACCAAACAGTTTCATTTGGTTTTGCTTTTGCCATTTCAGTAAATGCAAGTGGCTTCATACCGTCCATTTCCTTTGCGACAAGGTCTTCTCCCATGCATTCCATGTATTCAAGCGCTCCGTATCTCATCCATACACGGGCACCCTCTTCTGCCATTTTCTTGTACTGGGCAATTTTATCCTTTGGTACTACAAATACAAATCCATCTACGTATTTTGCCATGTTCCTTCACCTTCCTCGTATGCTTTCTTTAATTTCGCAATATCGAATTTCTTCATCTGCAATATGCCTGCGTTACCCGATCGAACTGCTCACGGGTGCCATTTTTCATCATTTCGCCAATCACCGTCGGCCAAACCATTACCAAGCTGTTCCGTCTGCCATCCGAAGGCAGTCTCATAAAAATTCCTCATACGGTTCTTATCTTTTGCCGGCATTTCAAAATGCACGACAGGATTCATTTTCATACAGATTCCCCCACTAATAAGATAATTATGTGTTCAATGGTATAAGGATTTTTCGTAATTTTAACATCGGATGATTCTTGCCATAATCAGTTGCAATTTGGTACTGATACGCAAAGCGAAGCACAGTCGCATCATCCCAGGGTTTACCGACAATCTGCAGCTGCCGATCCTGACGACGAGCCACCAGGAATATACTCAGAGTTCCATGGGTTATGTACTGGTCCAAAGTAGCTATCAAGCCCACTCGTACCCATGCCCAGCTTATGCATATTCGTTTTTCCGATAATGATCGCACCTGCTTCTTTGAGTTTAGCTACCCCTACCGCGTCTTTTGTGGGTACGCGGTCTTTGAAATGTTCAAAGGCAGCGGTTGTTTTAATGCCGGCAGTATCGTAGAAGTCCTTGATGCCAACCGGAATGCCATGCAATGGGCTGCGCCAGTTGCCAGCTTTTATCTCTGCCTCGGCGTCTTTTGCCTGCTTAAGGGCTTGATCTGCAAGAACTGTAATGAATGCATTGAGCTTCGGATCAAGCTCCTCAATTCGCTTCAGGCAAGCTTGTACAACTTCTACATGGGAAATTTTTTGCACCCGAATGAGCACACTTATTTCACGTATACTGGCATATTGATAATTTTGCGTCATAATGCATTTTTTCTAAATTTTCTTTTTGATGTATCAAAACATGCCATTCTTGTTTGGAGAGTCTTCTGGCACAGCCTGTCCTATATCCCACATCTCGACGATGTGATCGTCCTCAAAGCGGAAAATATGAACTACAGCTCCTCCAGAATCTTCCGGACTTTGTTGCACATGGGAGTAAGTCGCCACCATGTTTCTATCTTCAAGAGTGAGTTTGATCTCTAGTTTTTTATCCGGATTTTTAGTCGCATTTTCCTCCATTGCGAGCATCAGCGATTCACGGTCGCCACGGAAGAAAGGATTGTGATGCTGGAAATTCAGGCTGACATATCTGGTGTAGGCTTCTCGCACTTTTCCTGAAGCAGCAAGCTTCAGAAACGATATGGCAATTTCACGATGAGACGTCTCAGTCATCGGGATCTCCTTCTTTTTTCAGGCTGTTGTATTCAAGCAGGGTCTTTAACTTATGCAGGTCCCTCGTGACTGCCTTTGCGTCTTCGTCAAACATTTTTTCTGACATGTCCTGACGCCGGTACAATGTAAAAATTAATTCACTACCATCGCTGTTCGGGAAAACGCGCATTGGGTTATATATTTTAACCCCGGACAGTAAAGTGACATCGTGATCCAAAACGCCAAACTCGTTTTTATCAGCGAATTTAACTTTGATTGTTCCCATTGGAGAGTCAGCTATCCAGTCCTCACCGACCTTTCTTATCGAACCGCTGAGTCCTGCTGCCCATTTTGGCAGGTTCTCAGGATTCGAAACAAACTCGTAGACTTCAGTTGCCGGGCGGTTAATCGAAACACTGATATGCTGGGGTTGAAATGTCATTCAGTCAAGACTTGTTGGTAAACATCGCCTTCGCAGCCTTTTCTAACTCCTCATCAGATAAATCCTTAATATGCGTAGCCAGCATCCAGCGGTGACCGAATGGGTCAACAATACCGCCTGCGCGGTCGCCCCAGAATACATCCGCGAGTGGCATGGTTACAGTGGCGCCTGAGGAAACAGCTTTCGCAAAGACGGCATCGACATCCTCAACATACATGAACATGCTGGCACTTGCACCGCCTCCTGGCGATTGGGGTGAGAAGACGTTATGTTCAGGGAACTCAGGAGATAGCATTAGTATCGAATCACCGATCTGAATCTCCGCATGGACGATGCTTCCATCAGACCCATGAAAGACCCGGCGTTTCTTTGCACCAAATGCACGTTCGTAAAATTCAACTGCTGCCTTCACATCGCGCACAACCAGATCAGTTATGAGCGAATGAAAACCTTCCGGAATGGCTTTTGATTTCATACTAACCTCCAAATTTTTACACTCACGATTACGATTGGTTCTAATTCTTAAAATAGTTTGCGATGAGTCTCTATGAGTTAAGACCTCAAGCAGTGAATAACAAACCGCTCCAAAACCCAAACAGACTGCTATAATCTGGATTAACCCGCCAACATAAGGGATTCTGAAGAGAAGGGATTCTGAAGAGAAGGCTTAGAATAATGAAACCGATGATGAATGTCCAGATATCACCAGCCTTAAGTTTAAACTGGTCAAGAATCTTTTTACCTACAGTGAATGAAACGAAAAGAGTGGAGAGCATAAGCGCTATTATAAACAGCATTACCAACCCAGCCAACAGGAACGCATGCAGTCAATCATTACTCTGATTATAAATAATCAGAATGGAAGAGGTGCCAGTATTGAAAAAGTTGTCTCTGAAGCCGCTATGAAAGGACTTGGTAGAGAAGTTATATTTGATTGTATTGAGCATCTTAAATTTCATGGTGAAGCATACGAACCTAAAAATGGGGAAATAAAATATGTATTTTGATAATAGATTATGCTCAAAATTGCCCGGATAGGGGCTTTCTTGAAGAAGCTTTATTGACGCCATATATCTGAGATCAGTCATTCTTTATCCCTTTGACACGTTTTATCAGTTTCAAGAGAACTTCTTCATCAGTTGGATGATTTGAGTCAATCATTTTCCTGAGCCTGAGAGAGACCCCATCCATCCTGTAAGCCGTACCTTCTGCCTCAATGCCGCACATTGCCGTCGGTATAACCACATTGGCTATCTCAGTCGTTGAATTCCAGTGAGGATCGATCTGGATGAGCGGGATTTTTGCAAGCTCTCTTACTGAATTTGCAGGGAAATGTGCGGCTGCATCTGCTGCTATGATCATCGCGGCATCCACTTCCTTCCTGTAAAGCACATCATTGGCGGCTGTCTCGCCCGGATTATAATACGGTGCACCTCGTGAGAAATCAACTGCAGTGGGAAAACCAGTTTCCCAGGTGCACACCTGATTGAACCCCGCCACATTGTAGTGACCCCGCATGGGCATGAGCACAAATTTCGTAAATGAGTTCAATTCTGTGACCAGTGAAATAGCATTATCAATATTCTTATACCTTGATTCACTCTGGGTGAGTCCCATCCCAAAGAATATCACGCCGAACTTTGCAGATTTTAATATATCGATGATTTTTATAAGTTGTTCTTTAGTAACATTGCCCACTTTATCGGGTACAACATCTGGATTACCTGAAAGTATCGCTCTGAGTGCAGAAATTACCAGATAATCGCTTCCCTGCTGCACTTCCACATATTCATCTGCCACACCAGACGTATGGGTTTTCCGGACATCCACAGAAATGATCTTGCGTCCTTTCCTGCCTTTCTCTGTGAAAAATCCCCTGGAAAAAGTTGAATAACGGCTCATGTGTCTTGGATGTGCCTGGACAGGATTGCAGCCCCAGAACACAATAACATCCGAGCGGTTCTTTATCTGTCCAAGGGTTGCGCTTGGCATCCCTTTCTCATGAATTGCAAGTCCAGTGGGACCGTGGCACACAGATGAAGTATTATCTATTATCGCGCCGAGTTCTTCTGCCAGAAGAATTCCTTTTTCATGCACTTCACATGACGCTGAAGCCCAGCCATAAAGAAGAGGTCTCTTTGATATGGCAAGTACTCTTGCTGCTTCATCGATAGCCTCGTCGTAAGATACTTCCCTGAAATCTTCATTTTTGTCAGTCCGCATCAGAGGTTCTTTTATCGTTAGATGCGTTCCTATATTTTTCGCCCCAAGTCTACATTGCCCCAATATTTTTGCTGAGCCAAGGATGCAGGCATGTTTTGCTTCAATTATCTTGTTATCCTCCACTACGATCATTATATCATCGCATAAACAACCGCAAAAAGTACACAGAGCATCTGTTATCACAGTTTTCATAAAATTACTGTCTCCTTTCCAATATATACAAGCTGCTCGAATTTGGCAGCCCGATCTTTGTGTATCAGATAAGGCTCGATTGTCCAGAGTCCATTCATAAGGGTGTTATTGCTTGATGTAATGAAAGGCCCTCTGGTTTTGAAGAGCAAATAATTAAGTCCGGCTTCTGGAAATTTCTGCCATAGTGGAGGTATCCTGCATAAACGGTGACCCATGGAAATAAAGGGAGGATATGCCAGAGTATAGTCAGGGTTTTTTCGTATAAGCTCCTGGGCCCAGTGGAACACATCTGCCACGATCATTTCCTCTTTTAAATGCTCGGCAATCTTGATTGAAACCTCACGCGCGTAAGAAGCCAAAGCTTCTATGTCAGGATTGTTACCCATTACATGGTTTATTGTATAATCTGCCGGATAGCCGTTGTATACAGGAGCGATGTCTATCAAGACAATATCATTCTCCCTCAGAATTCGCGTATGTTTAGTGAAGTAGCTCGAGATAAGAGCATATGCGCTTTTTAATTTTGTGCTTCCTTCACCCACACCAATGATAGGCATGTGCCAGTGCTGCTTGATATCATTTTTATTGAAAACTTCAGATGCAGCTTCCTCTGCCTCTTTTTCCGTCATGCCAACTTTGATTTTGCTCACTATCTCATCACCAATTGCTCTGGTGAAGCTTCTTGCTGCAATGTATCCTTCCAGATCTTTATCCGAAAGTTCGATTTTATTCATGGTTTTCCCCTCCCTTTGGTAGTCAAAAATGTCTTTAAAGCTTCCCTGAAAGATACGAGTTTAAGGTCAAAAACTTCCTTCATTTCCCTTATATCGCATATGTTATCTTCCTGTAGCATGATCAACTGCTGGGTTGTTATGGGTGGTTTTTCCATTACTCTTTCAAGAATAGATGCAGCAGGCCACATGAAGGTAATTGGTATTTGAAGTGTTGGTTTATCGACATCAAGAACTTCCATTAATATAAGAAAAAGCTCTTTATATGTTATCCGGTCAGGTCCGGCAATCTCAAATATCCGGTTGGTTGTTTTCGGATCGGTAAGTGATTTTATTATGCAGTCCACGGTATTTTCAACATAGATCGGCGCCACCTTGCTTTCCCCGTCTATTATTGGTATTATCGGTGCCCGGCGCACGATCCTGGAGAGCATTGTAATAAATTCACCCCCCTCGCCGATCATTATCGATGGTCTGAAGATGACGTATTCCATGCCGCTGTTTATCACCGCTCTCTCTGCTTCCCACTTTGTTTTATGGTACCTGCTTCTCGCATTTTCCCGCGCGCCCAGGGCACTGATGTAGATAAAACGTTTAACACCTGCCGCCTTGCTCACTTCTACGAGGTTTTTCGTTCCCTGGGTATGGATTATCTCGAAGGTTGCGCTTTTTTTCTCAACGATAATGCCCACAAGATGTATCACGGTTTCCATGCCTTCCACTGCTTTTTTCAGGGACTCTTTATCAAGTACATCGCCATATGCTACTTCTATTACAGGGTCTTTCAATTTTTCAATATCAGAGGTTTTTCGCACAAGGCATCGTGTTTGAATTCTTTCCGAAGCCAGTCTTTTCATCAGATGCATTCCCACAAATCCTGTTCCGCCTGTCACAAGAATCATATTCCCACTCTTTATTTCTCAAATCAATATTGTCCTGTGATAATAAAAGCTTGCGGTTCGCGTAAGATAATTGTTAATAAGGAAGTCATCAATCATATTGCAATGAATATCGATGTGTAGATGGGGGCTTGCCTTCACAGGAGATGTAATTCTCGGGCAACTCTTAAATGAGATGATAAGGCATGGGAGCTTCCTATGTGTGGGGAGATACTCTACCGCTTCTGAAAAGATCAGATGTTTTTCTTCAGGGCAGATCCGCATGCAATCGATGTTCTCAAAATCGCCGGAATATATTACGACTCTCTTGCCAATAACCATTCGCTTGACTTCGGGGAGTGCCGGAAGAAATAATGATCAGGCTATCGAGCAGAGAGATAAAAGCCTGCTGTATGTGCGGCACAGTATGCTATGCAGGTAAAGATACCATAGAGCTCTGGGAAGAAAATCTTGCAAATCTTGTTTTGCGCAGAATAGGCCCTTACGGCAAGCAGAGCCTTTTCTCCAAAGCTCATAGGGGAGGAGCATAACCCCCCATACCTTTGAGCAGCATTGCCAATGAAAAACGGGGGCAATCCGTTGCTAAATTCAGTCCTTCAGAGGCAAAATATTGATGTAGGTGCAAAGAAATCTATTGGTGTGAGCTTCTGTGGAAGATAGGTGTCACACAGATAATTGCTTCCCCGATAGGCCCTGATAAGGAAAAAGCAATCAAATTAATTGGAAAAGAGATAATCGGAGGGAAAATAAATTGCAAATAAAATCGGACGGCAATGTCAGTTCCCCGGTAGAGAGGGGAATCATTAAGACGGATCAACAAAATGTGTTAATAAGATTGGGGAATATGTATGCACCCAATGTGGGGCTTCCCAAGATAGCAGATGTAGGGAAGTATAACTACTGCTCCTCCTGCGGCACATGCGAGGCCATATGCCCGGTAAATGCTCCAGTAGTGCGGCGGGAACCTGTTGATATCTCCAAAGACAAGAACAATTACAGGAAAATGGAGCTAAAAACAGAGATGCTTTTCAGGGACGCTAGTCCTTTTAGAGGAGAAGTCAATCCATGTGTCCAGTGCTATGCATGCGAGCGGGTGTGCCCGATCCTTGACGGCTTTCCCGTTGATGAATTTAACAATATAATATCCATGAAAGCGGGGAAGAGCAGGACACTTCATGGCCAGGATGGCGCCGTTGTATCACAGATATTGAAATCTCTTTTTGAGCAGGGAGAAATCGACTGTGCAATCGGAGTTGTAAGGAATGATAAATGGTCTACGAAAATAATGACGTTCACAAATCCTGAAGACGTGGTTAAGGCCAGCGGGACAAAATACACATATCAACCTGTTGTATCAACCATGCGGGATATACATCGAGCATATATTGATAGCGCGGAATCGCCTCTTATATCACCCGATGGCTCCATGCTGGAGGAACCAAGGACCTATGTCGAACCAATTAAGAATATTTTGAAAAAATATGAGAAAGTAGCGCTGGTGGGAGTACCGTGCCAGGTACACGGAGCGCATCTGTTCAGGGAAAATTTCAACAGGATTGAATTGATAATCGGGCTCATCTGCATGGAAAGTTTCTCGGAAGAGATCATGTTCTCCGAAATCATCCCAAAGATCATGGGAGTAGATATCAGGGATGTTGTCAAGATGAACTTCCATAAAGGAAAATTCATCGTTGAGACCACCAAGGAGACAAAGGAAGTGCCAATTAAAGACGTGGCCCCGATGGCGCGTAAAGGCTGTCACTTTTGTTGTGATTATACGTCCTACTTTGCCGATATATCGGTGGGCTCAGTGGGATCAGATGATGGATGGAGCACCATATTCGTCCGGACAGAGAAAGGTGAGCAATATCTCAAAAAGGTGAATGATATCGAATACTCGGACAAACCCATAAGTCTCGATATTGTTAAGAAACTCGCCAGCATGAAGCATAAAAATAACAAATGGGATTGGCGTGAATTTATGAAAGAGATATGGAGCCGTGACTCTCCGCCAAGACCGTGGGGCAGAGAGAGGCTGGAAAAGATTCCTCCGGAAATAGAGAAAGTTGAAAAAATAGAAAAGACTGAAAAGCCAGCAAAGCCAAAAGAATAACTCCTATAACATTAACGCCCGGTGAATCAAAAGGAATTATTTAGCCATGGGAGTAAAAAAGCTCCCGGTCATCCTGCGGATTTTAAAAAAGGAATAATCCTGATAACCCTGGGCGGTACCGATGCGTATGTATGTGAAAAATGCGGATTTGAAATGAAAGTAATACATTTGTAACATGCCTCCTTACAATTGTCAAGGAGATGATGATTTAGTGGGCAATATGAGGCGGACAACACGCTCATAATAGATATAATCCCAGGCCCAGTTGATCAAAACCAAGAATCTGTTCCGAAAACCAATAAGTCTGAACAGGTGTATAGCCAGCCAGATAATCCAGGCAAGGAATCCTGTGAAATAGAAGCGGTTAAATAGATAAGCCACTGCTGCATTTCGTCCTATAACCACCATAGTGCCCTGATCCCTGTAATGGAAGGGTACTGGAGGTTCATTGGAAATCTGAAGGGCAATATTCTTTCCTGCTGCTACTCCCTGCTGGATTGCAACAGGTGCAACCATAGGTAGTGGATGTCCATCTTCCTCTAAATATGCAAGGTCTCCCACTGCATATACATTGGGATAACCAGGAACTTGAAGTGTATTCAGAACGGTCACTCTCCCATTTGAATTCGTAGGTAATCCCCAATTTTTTAGTTCAGGCTCACCTCTTACCCCTGCTGTCCATGCTATGGTATGAGTCTGAATTATAGAGCCATCGATAAGTTTTAATTCATCAGGTCTGACTTCGCTAACCTTTGAATTAAAGCGAACCTCCACTTCTATCTTATTAAGCCTGGAAAGTGCATAATTACCGAGACGATCTGGCAGGTTTGGAAGTAGTCTTTCACCTGCTTCCAGAAGGATCAACTTGACTTTTTTGAAGTCCAGATTCCTATAATCCTTTTTCATGCGACCATAAACCAATTCAGCAAGTGTACCTGCAAATTCCACTCCTGTTGAACCACCCCCTACAATAACAAAGGTTAGCAAACTTTTTTGGAGTTCCTCATCTGGCTCATATAATGCTCTTTCAAAGCAGGTCAGGATTTGATTACGAAGATTTATGCCCTGTTCAAGAGTTTTAAGAGGGTACACATATTCATATCCTTTAACGCCGAAAAAATGTGTTATACTTCCCATGGAAAGGATCAGAAAATCATAAGAGATCATACAAATATCTGTTTCTATAATTTGTGCTTTAAGATCAATTTTATTTACTTTTGCAAGTAAAAAATGAACATTTAGGAATTTGCGAATAATACTTCTAACAGGATAAGCTATATCTTCAGGTTCCAGTTCCGCTGATGCAACCTGGTATAATAGGGGTAAGAAAGTATGATAATTGTTTTGATCTATAAGGCATACATCCACAGGATAGTGGACAAGGGTTTTTGTTGCCCACAAACCTCCAAAACCTGCACCTAAAATCACTACTCTATGATGTTCATTTTGCTTATTCCTTTTAATAAATCCCACTTTCATTATCCTGTATCCAAAGTATAAGTCTATAGTCCTCAGAACCTCCAAGCCAGAGTCACTCCATCTCGGACAGGTAGCATTACAACCTCCACACGTTTATCTTCATACACGTGCCTGTTGAACGCTGCAATTGCCATATCGGTTTCATTTTTCGGGTCAAGAACACTTCCGCTCCAGAGTACATTGTCGACAATAAATAAACTACTAGAATGGGTTTTTGGCATGCACAACTCCCAGTAATTAATATAATTCTTCTTATCCGCATCTATGAACACCACGTCGAAAGAACCTTCAATGGTTTTGAGCGTCTCAAGTGCATTGCCAAGTTTAAGTTCTATTTTCTTCCCGTGCGGACTTCGACTCCAGTATCTTTTTGCGATTTCTGTTACATCAGGATCGATGTCGCACGTAATCAATTTCCCATCCTCTGGCAACGCTTCTGCCATAACAAGTGCACTGTACCCGGTAAACGTCCCTAGTTCAAGTATTCGCTTTGCACTGACGAGGCGGATAAGCATACGCAGAAATGCACCTTCAAGATGTCCTATCTGCATTTCTGGGAATTCCGTACTTGCATAGGTCTCTGACACAAGTTGGCGCAGAAGCTGCGATTCTGGAGTTGTGTTTTCTGCGCAGTAACGCTCAATTTTTTTCGGTACAATCCTTTTCATAGTATTATTCATATATCAAACGCTAACTAAATATATAGAAATCGGAGATAGGCATGCTAAAAGAAGCCGGTTACCTGGTAGGCGCACAGAACTATTAATCCCTGAGGGAAGCATCCTCGCGATTATTGAGCAGATTTGGAAAAGAGGCGCAAGTGATAGGGCATTAAACAATTTTTTATTCTTATCAGAAATAACGTGAGAAAAATTACCCTTTTATGTTCCCTATTGGTTTTAGCTCAACCACCTTCCTTGAAATTCCGGCCATCTCCATCGTGTCAACCACTTCTGAGATATTCTTGTACGCAAACCCTGCTTCTTCAGCCAGACCTGACATGGAAACAGCTTTGACTATAATCCCTGCTTCCTCCATCTTCTTCTTTAGCTCAGCGCCCATAACTCCCTTTTTCGCCTTTGTTCTTGACATCGTTCTTCCCGAACCGTGCATCGTGGAGCCAAATGTCTCCGTCATGGCTTTTTCCGTACCAACAAGAAGATACGAGCCAGTCTCCATGGAGCCTCCCACTATTACGGGCTGACCTATACTCCTGTAAATCTCCGGCACCTCCCTCCTTCCCGGACCGAAGCAGCGTGTAGACCCTTTCCTGTGCACTACAAGTTCTTTCTCTACCCCATCGACCTCATGCGTCTCCAATTTTGCGACGTTATGCGCCACATCGTATATTATGCGCATTCCCATATCCTCAGGCTTTCTCCCGAATATCCTGCCAAACCCTTGCCTTATCCTGTGGACTATCACCTGGCGGTTTGCGAATGCAGCATTTGCGGCGCATTTCATTGCTTTGAAGTAATCTTGCCCTTCAGGCGAGTTAAAAGGGGCACAAGCAAGTTCCCTGTCCCTGACAGTAATCCCGTACTTCTTCATGGCAGTATCAAAAATGCGCAGGTAATCAGTTGCGACCTGGTGCCCAAAGCCCCTGGAGCCGCAGTGCACCATAATAACGACCTGGTTCTCAAATATCCCGAATGCTCTGGCTGCGGCCTTATCGAATATCTTTCCGGGCGTGACTATCTGTATCTCAAGATAATGGTTCCCTGAACCCAGGGTTCCAAGCTGGGATATTCCCCTGCTTATGGCCTTCTCGCTTATCTTCGACGGGTCTGCCCCCTGTATGCATCCATTCTCTTCGATCCTTTCCCTGTCTTCTTCCCACCCGTAACCTTTCTCGATGCACCAGCCAACGCCGCAGGCCATTACCCGCTTGAACTCCTC
This sequence comes from Methanosarcinales archaeon, assembly GCA_905339155.1. Classification (GTDB taxonomy): domain Archaea; phylum Halobacteriota; class Methanosarcinia; order Methanosarcinales; family Methanoperedenaceae; genus Methanoperedens. The sequence continues at coordinate 18,514 of CAJPFJ010000044.1, read as the reverse complement.
TACAGAGAGCTTCACTAATCCTTTGCTCCCCACGCCTGCCGGCACTATCTCGAACATCAAATTCACAAGATCCCGTATCCTGGGTGCGACATCGCTTACAGTCAGATCCGTCCTTATAAGCCTCATCCCGCAGTTTATGTCAAAACCTATCCCGCCCGGGGATATCACCCCGTCCTCCTTCGAGAAAGCCGCCACCCCGCCTATCGGGAAGCCATATCCCATGTGACCGTCAGGCATACAGTATGCGTATTTCTGTATTCCCGGAAGGCATGCTACATTTGTCACCTGATCGAGTACTCCGGCATCCATCTCGCGCATAAGCTTCTCGGTCGCGTATATCCTTGCAGGTACAAGCATTCCTTCTTTCTCTGTAGCAGGTATTTCCCATATATAGTCAGATATCTTTTTTATTTCCATTCTACCCCCAATTGATTCTTATATTTTATTATATATTATAGTTATTATATATCAAGAACAACCCTGGCAGTCCAGTTTTCCTTTTCTTTTTTAACTTCGAACATATGATAGGTAACAGCCTTAACATCAGATCTGAGAATGTGTTTTTCCTGGTTGATAGTCTCACCCGATGCCGTTGCCTTGAGTTCATACAGATCATTTTTTTTAATATTTATTTCAAATTTGCTAAATATGAGAGCATCAGCATCCTTCAGGTAGACCAGTTCCGAGATCCAGTCGAATAACAAATTATCAACAGCTTCGTTCTTAAGCTCAATTTCCTTTGTAATCCTCAGCTCCACGCTCTTTGCATCAACCATAACCTCAAAAGTGGCAATTGCAGCATCCCTGAAGAGTTCTTCCAGTGTCCGTCCCTCCACTTCAAAAGCTGCGTCCGCAGTTGCAATATTCTCAAGATATCTATACGGCATGCCATCCCCCTATAATTCCCCTGCCCTTATGTTCTGCAATTATTTTAGTCAATCTACTTCACATTTCATATTTATGTTAGTCTGCATTCTCATAAATCTTGATTTGCAAGCCCTTCATATATTCTATATCGGTATCTTTTCCCCGCACCTGGGGCATTTTCCTTCCTTTATATTATACTCACTTATGGTAAACGCCGTGCGATCTATCAGCAAAGCATTGCACTCCGGACAATAAGTATTCTCATACTTATGCCCCGGCACATTCCCTATATAAACAAACCGCATCCCCTCTTTCTTTGCTATATCATGTGCTATCTCGAGCATCTCCACAGGTGTCGAATACATGTCTGTTATCTGGTACATTGGATGGAATCTCGTGAAATGGATGGGCGTGTTCTCTCCGAGATTATCATGCATCCATTTCACAAGCTGCCTGATCTCCTCCGGGGAATCGTTTCTTCCCGGGATGATGAGCGTTATAACTTCAACATGCATGCCAAGTTCTTTTGCCATTCTTGTCGATTCTAGAACCGGCGCAAGTCTCGCACCGCATACTTTTCTATAGAAATTCTCGGAAAACGATTTGATATCTACACGGTATGCATCAAGATAGTGCGAGATGCGCTGCAACGCCTCAGGGGTGATATAGCCATTTGTTACATACACTGTCCTCAGCCCCGCCTTTTCGGCCAGAACCGCGCTGTCATATGTATATTCATGCCATATTGCAGGCTCGTTATACGTCCAGGAAATGGATTTACATCCCGAAGCTTTTGCTCGCCTGACCGCCTCCTCAGGTGTTATCTCCATTGTGTACGACTCCTCCAGTTTGACCTGCGAGATGTTCCAGTTCTGGCAATGCTCGCACCTGAAATTACATCCTATAGCGCCAAGAGAGTAAGAGAGCGTGCCCGGAAGGAAATGATATAGAGGTTTTTTCTCTATCGGGTCAACTGCCTCACTGGATACAGTATTATAAATTATTGAATGGACTTTCCCGCTAATATTTTTCCGGGTTCCACATATCCCTATCTTGCCCTCCCCTATATTGCACCTGTGAGAACAGACATTGCATCTTGCTCTGTTATTTGGAAGCTGGTCGAAAAGTACGCCCTCTTTTATCATTGACTTCACCTATGAGTACTCTAATTTTGCAAGTTCCGGGACGAAGGTTTTTTCTTGTTCCAAAATTATTCAAACGCATTTAATGTACCTGCTATTTTATTTGTGTTCGTTACATAGCCCTGATACAGCATGAAATGGTTCTTCAGCAACTGGTCGCTCAATCCTTTGGTGCCAAGTAAGCTATCAAAATTTTTTGGTTCGTATGCCATATTTTAACACCCCGTAATTAAGTATGACATCAAAGGTTTTTATACCTTATCTCTTGCCAATATATCATAACCCCAAAATCTCTTTGGGAACATTTTTTCGCGACTGAACAATATCGTTAATTTTAAGTACCATCCTGAAAGATACTAATTGTGGAGGTTTTAAATAATGGCAGACAGATTGAATGATTTTAGAAAATTTGAAGAATGCCGGGTCTAGAAAAAGAGGTAAAAGTCGAGTGAGCCTCAATTATATTGATTTGCCTATTATAACAAGTTACAATATGGATTTAATCTGAGAAAGTCAAGTTAAAAGGTTAAAGAAAGGAAAGGGGGTTGATATATTGAAATTTAAGAATAATGAAAATCGGTTATGAACCAAATGAAAGAAATAAAAGCGAAAAGAAGAGAAGTTAACAAAAATATAGGAAATATAGGAGTTAATTATGGACCAAGTGGTACATTTTCATTTGCCTGTAAATGAGATGAAAAGAGCAAACAAATTCTATTCCGATATTTTCGGATGGGAAATAACACAGATTCCAAAACATACCCAATATCAAATAGTAAAAACAGTCGAGACTGATGAGAATGAGATTCCTTTAGAACCTGGCGCAATCAATGGAGCGTTGTATGTGAGAGAATCTCCAGAAGAATATCCAGAAATTACTATAGAAGTTTCTTCAATAGACGACTATTTGAAAAAGATAAATAAATCCGGGGGCAAGACAATCACGCCAAAAACGGCTGTTGGAGATATGGGTTTTTATGCGGAATTTATGGATCCGGAAGATAATGTGATGGGCCTATGGGAAGAAGCAAAATAATTTATATATATATTTGATAATTTTTCCAACTTTTTATATAGAAAGGTTCAAAAAAAGAAATTGAAAATGTGCCTGAAGAATTTTTTTATCATCAATCGAGAGTCTGGCAGTCCTCCACACCATATAATTACATCACCACAATTCCAAAAGACTACCGGTATCGATTTTTCAAAAAATTCGTATAACTTTCAGAAACAGATTTTATCTTATCCGATAAATGTCTAAGAAGGTGGTTGAGTTAAAACCTGTTGGGAACATAAAAGGCTAATTATTTTCTACGACATCTATTTGTATAAATACTAAACACTTAACTTAGGAGGTTAGGTTTTGAAAAAGAAAGTAAAGTTGCTCAAGGATATAATGACGAAAAGAGTGGTAATGGTTCCTGCCACGCTCTCGATCAGGGAAATTTCGAAGATTATGGCCAGAGAAGAGGTATCTGGAGTTGCTGTGAAAAGTCCGGAGAGAGGGGTCATGGGAATCGTCTCGGAGTGTGATGTGCTTTGTCATTTTGGAAAACTGAACTGGGAGCTTTTGACAGCGGAGGAGATAATGACCCCGCATGTAGAGGCTATCAGACCTGAGACAACTCTTGGGGAAGCTGCGGATGTGATGAATGAGAAACACATCCACAGGTTACTGGTGATGGGCAAAGATTTGAGTGAGCCTCAGATGCCTGCTGGCATAGTCAGCGCAAGCGACATTGTTAAGGAAATTGGCAAGGGGAGTATTTAGTTATTTTCTCAAGGTCTAAGAATAAATGGCTCTAAAGTTTTACAACACATTATCAGGCGAAAAAGAGGTTTTTGTTCCTTTGAAAGATAAATTCGCTGGCATATATTCCTGCGGCCCTACGGTTTATGGTTTCGCCCACATCGGTAACCTCCGTGCCTATGTTTTTGCGGACGTTCTCAGGCGATATCTTGAATTTAAAGGCTACACCGTCCGGCAAGTCATGAATATCACTGATCTTGATGATAAGACTATCAGGGCATCAAAAGAGCAGGGCGTAAGCCTCAGAGAATATACAGATAAGTACATCAGGTTTTTCTTTGAGGATATCGACCTTCTCAGGATCAAGAGGGCAGATGTTTATCCCAGGGTCACCGACCACATAAATGAAATGGCGGATATGGTCAAATTATTACTTGATAAGGACTATGCTTATCGGAAAGATGGATCTGTTTATTTTAAGGTGAATGAATTTCCTGATTACGGGAAACTTGCAAAGATAGACATATCCCGGATAAAGCCCGGGGCTACGGTTGAAGCGGATGAATATGAGAAGGAAGATGTGCGCGACTTTGCGTTATGGAAGGAAAAGAAAGAGGGTGAGCCTTTCTGGGTGACCGAAATTGGTGAAGGAAGACCGGGCTGGCATATCGAATGCTCTGCTATGTCCATTAAATATCTCGGCGCAATCATAGATATCCATACAGGCGGCATAGATAACATTTTTCCCCATCATCAGAACGAGATAGCCCAGAGCGAGGCTGCGACAGGGCAGAAATTCGTAAGATACTGGATGCACTGCGAACACCTGCTCGTTGATAATAAGAAGATGTCCAAGAGCCTGGGGAATATTATTACCCTGAGAGACGTGATGAATAGAGGCTATAGGCCAGAGGCTCTGCGGTATTTGTTCGTATTCTCGCACTACAGGTCAAGACTTAACTTCACATGGGAATCTATCGAACATGCCTCGAATATCCTTAACAGGTTAAATCAGTTCGTTGAAAGGCTTAAGGGTTATAATTCAAAATCCAAAAGTAATGAGGAAATAACAATGCTAACCAGCAGGCATGCGCAGCGTTTTGAGACCGAAATGGATAACGACCTTAACACTCCCGGGGCCTTTGCATCCATCTTCGACATGGTAGGTGAAGTTAATGCTGCCATAGAAAAAGATGATTTGAGCTCTGAGAGCGCAAAGGCTGTTTATGAACTTATGCTCAAATTCGATGCGGTTTTGGGCATCATGACGCTTAAAGAAAAAGGAGTGCTCTCAGGAGATATAGAAGCGCTTATTGAAGAGAGGGAAAAAGCCAGGGAAAGAAAAAACTTCAAGCGTGCTGATGAGATAAGAAAAAGGCTGGAGGATATGGGTATTGTGCTGGAGGATACAAAGGAAGGGGTAAGGTGGAGGAAAAAATAGCCTCTTTTTATGCTCTCATCCCTATCTGAACCCTTATCCCTTCATTTCAAACTCCTCAAACCTCTCCTTCTTCGCCCTGCAAACCGGGCAGAGATCTGGCGGTTCCTCCCTTGCGCAGAGATAACCGCACACATTACATCGATAGACCTGAGCAATTTCTTTTCCTCCTGCTCCTTTTTGTTCCATAATGCTCGGATAACCTTTCTCATAATATTCCAGCGGGCGCCGCTCCGGTATCGGATCATGCTTCTTCTTCCCGCTTATCCAGTCATCGCTCACATACAGCACGCACAGGCAGCAACCGTACTCCTCAACATCAGCGTCGCGGTAGTTACAAGGGCAGATAATGTCCATATCATCTGCCAGCAAGCCGCTTGCTAAGCGGCAGGGGCATGAAAGATAGCCGTACCTGTGCTCGTTATCCCACAGACCCTCCAAGATATCATTCAGTTCTTCCTTGACCGGGTTGAACTGGTAGCCTTCCTCGTCAGCGATTTTCTTCATTTCAGCAAACATCTCAGAAACCGTTCTCATGTTCCTCCGTATGAATTAATAGCTTCGATTTTATTTTTATTGATTATTTTCATGAATTCTCCTTCGGTTGCGGCTACAGAGGCAGATAATAGGATATGATAGCTATGACAGCCCCTATAATTGCTGAGTATGTAATAATCTGCCACGCCTTTCGCCGATCCATAGCACGGAACTCTGCCTGTTCTACTGTATCGGTCTTTCCGATTTCAGGACTAAAATTGAAAACTCCCTGCATGCCGAAATAAGCACAAAAATGCATATGCGCCTGAAGAAAACCAATCGCAGTCATCATCGCTGGAATAAATATAACAAGCCTCCAGGGTCGTGGCACGTCAAAATATACAAGCAGACCCAGGAGAATCACTGTGATGATCAATCCTGACCACCCTGCCTGTTTTCTTCTTTTGATTTCCGATTTTCCAATGTTACATACTCCAGGGATGTATTTATCTTCTGCATTATCATTCGACATTGCATTCATAAATTAATCCATGTCCACAGTTATCGAATTCCCCTCAACTTTAACAGGATAAGTTTCTAAATCATAAGTCTTAACCTTTGATAAGAGCATGCCAACATTCTGGAAATATTTCATTAGACTTTCCGGTATTGGTTCCTCTCCAAAATCGGCGGGAACAGGGCCGCTTAAAATCTCGCCTGTAGTTATATCGAACTGGGAATGGTGCAATGGGCAGGTTAAAATATAGCCCTCCAGCGTTCCCATTTCCAGGGGAGCATTAGTATGACCGCATCTTCTGCTGACCGCATAAATTTTCCCGTCATAATTGCATAGAACAATCTCCTTTCCTTTTACTTCATATGCTTTCATGCCCCCGGTCGCTATTTCATCCGTTTTAGCCACTTCAACGAACATTTTTCCCTCTTTTGATTTCATTAAAAGGAATCTGTTTCAGTTTATCAGGATTGATTACATCCTTGGTTACAAAGAGTAAGCACCAGCAGCGTTTGATGGCATCAAAATGCTCCCTATGGAAAGGGATACAGGGACAGACTATTTTCATATTTTCCTCCCGTTTCTTAGTGAGTCCCTGACATGGACAATAGGAATGCCGTGCTTTTGCTCCAGCATAACTTCCTGTTCCAGTAAGAAATCAACCATCTCCTCATCAGGGCTGAATTTGTACCCCAGAGTATCCACAATCTTTTGAAAAAGATATCTCAGAGCCTTTTTCCTTGATTCGACTGTCATTTCGTCAATTATCTTCTCCTGTTCTTCTTCCCCCTGGAGGTCATAATCCACATAATCAAAAGGAATATTACTGTCCCTGAAGAACTGCTTTGTTTTTCGGCACCATGGGCATGTACTTAAGGTGTACATGAATACTTTCGTGATAATTATCCCTCCTGGATATTTATAAATATCTTTCCATCTGATGATTTCCACTCATAAACTGGTAATTTAATTTCCTTTGCATCCAAAAACTCGCCTGTTCTGGCATCATATCTCCAGTCATGGCATGGACATTTGATTATAAAGTCTTGTAAAGTGCCACCTGCTAATGTACACGCCATATGCGCACATTTGTTCGATATGGCGTAAATTTCACCCGCCTTTTTGATGAGAAGAACCGGTAACCCCTTCTGAAATACCATGTTCGCACTATTTTCCTTCAATTCTTTCTCTTCAATTGCATAAACCCATGAAGATTCATTCTCCATTTTATTCTCCCAATAGGACTATTGATAATAGCAATATATAATTCCTATTGTCTTAAAAAGGGAGGGAGTAGTTGATGATAACAATCCGCAATCCAGAAACCTTTTATCAGGCAAGCGGTCAAATCCAGAACGGCACATTCCATGGACACTGCGCTTCTCTTTTGACCGATCCATAATATACAGGCTGTAAGTTGCAAAAAATGAGAAAATAATTCATTCCAAATTATGCTGACCAAAAGAGTTAACAGTACATTCACTGCCATGTTTCCATGAGCTTCACAGCCAAGCAAAAGTTTTCTGCCGCTTCTTATTGAGCCTGCGAAGAAAATCTTCATCCGAATTCCTTAAATAATGCCTGATTATATACAAATTATAGGAGGTGAGTTTTTGCTGTGTATACTGTGGTTTAAGTGGCAGCCTGAGAACACTTCGCGGCTTCTTGAACTCTGGAAAGAATTCAAATATCCCGAAGAAGTGAAGCTGATAGGCAGGTATCTCCTCCTCGGAAGGCACATCTCTGTAGCAATATTCGATGCCCCCAACGAGGAAGCTATCCTGAAGATAACCTACCCGTTCAGGGAGTTAGGAGTGCCCCATATAGCGCCCGCACTGCCGCTTGAAGAAGCACTGGAAATGATGGAAAAGATGTAGCAATGGGCAGGCTGATTGAAGAAGTTTCTCTGAGAAATAAAATCCATGTCTTTGAAGACAGAACCGAAGCAGGTAGCCTCATTGCTGGAAAACTGGTACATTACAGGGATTCTGGCGGCATAGTCCTTGGAATCCCTTCAGGAGGTGTGCCCGTGGCTCATGAGATAGCGGTTGCGCTTCATCTTCCCATGGATTTAATGATAGTGAGAAAGCTCCAGATACCTTATAATCCCGAGGCAGGCTTTGGCGCACTGGGGCTGGGTGGGGAAATTATCTTAAATGAAGGATTGCTCGCCCAGCTTGATCTTACCGAAGATGAGATAAGGGAGCAGGCTGAAAAGACAAAAGAGGTAATCAAAAGGCGAGATCAGGTCTTCAGGGAAGGAAGACCCTTTCCAGTCTTGAAAGACAGGATTGTGATTCTTGTAGACGACGGGCTTGCTTCTGGCTATACGATGCTTGCTGCTGTCAGTTTTGTAAAAAGAAACAAGCCAGGGAAAATTATTGTTGCTGTTCCAACAGCCTCAAAAAGAACTGTGGAGCTTGTTCTTCCTGAAGTGGATGAACTTGTATGCTTGAATGTGAGGTACGGGAATTCTTTTGCAGTGGCAGATGCGTACAGAAACTGGTACGACCTTTCGGATGTGGAGGTTCTTTCTATCATCGGGAAGATTTGCTAGTTCCCGGGTTTCTTCTTTTTCATGCGCTTCACATGACGCTGAAGCCCAGCCATAAAGAAGAGGCCTCTTTAATATGGCAAGTGTTTTTGCCGCTTCATAAATAGCCTCGTCGTAAGATACTTCCCTGAAATCTTCATTCTTACGCCCTGCTCTTGTGAGGCTCTGATAGTTTTGTCATCAAGGTCAGTGATATTCATGACATGCCGGACGGTGTAGCCTTTAAATTCAAGATACCTCCTGAGAACATCCGCAAAAACATAGGCATGTAGGTTGCCTATATGATTTATTTCCCTGAAATCTTTCTGCTAACCTCAGCTATTCTCCTGCCAAGTGTTTTTGCAATTTCGAGTTCATTGGAAGTAGGGGATCTATCGGCCTTCGGTCCAGATATTGAAGAGGCACCATATGGAGAGCCGCCTGATATCGAATCAAATGCGAACAACCTCTGTTCAGAATATGGAATTCCCACAACGATCATTCCCAGATGAAATAGTGGTACCATCGAAGTAATTATTGTTGTTTCCTGACCCCCGTGCTGGGTGCTTGTGCTTGTAAAGATGCCTGCCACCTTGTTCTCAAGAGCGCCTTTTTGCCAGAGGCCCCCGGTCTCATCTATATATTCCTTCATCTGAGCCGTCATATTGCCATATCTTGTTGGAGTTCCGAATGCTATGCCATCAGCCCACTCCAGATCACCCATTGAAGCAATTGGAATATCTTTCAGTTCTTCTTTCACTTTCTTCATAATGTCGTTCCACTTCTCTTTGGGAATAAGCTCTTCAACCTGTCTAATTCTCACTTCTGTATCTTTAACGCTCATCGCCCCTTCAGCTACCGCTTTTGCCAGTTTTGCAACATTTCCGGTCATGCTGTAGAATACGATAAGTATGTTCAATTTATTTTTTTCCATAAAGACTCCCAGAATATTGCATGGTGTGCAAACTATTTAATCATTACACTATCTTTATTATCTTTTGAAATCAACCTTTAATGGGTGAATAATATGGACAATCAAAGCAATATTCTTGATATTCTGAAAGAAGCGATTTCGATCGAGATCTATGGCCAGGAATACTATTCGATATTTAGTGACATCGTTGAGGAAGAAAATGCTAAATCGATTTTCAGAAGGCTTTCCAGGGATGAAGGGGACCACAAGCATCTACTTGAGAAAGAGTACCTGCAGATATCAGGAAAACCCATTGAAGAAGGGGTGATGGATGAAAAGAACAGGGAACAAGCCAGGCGGGTTTTCCCGGAATCACTTGAGCCGATGACCATAACCGAAACACAGGAAGCTCTGAAAATTGGGATCAGAACTGAAGAGAGGTCTATTGAATTATATTCAAAGAGCGCTCAAAGAACAGACATTAGATCAAGCAAAGACCTTTTTTTAAAGCTCGTGATTTTTGAGAAAGGTCACAAAGAGATTCTTGAAGCTGCATTGTATCATCTGGGCCAGGAAGGTTCATGGTACGGTTATTCTCCGCCCACGATAGAGGAGTGAATGGGTAAGGTACCCGTTTCAACCCTTCTCTTTATCATGTACATCTGCACTTTCTTGGCTCTTGCCTGTCGCAGAACTCTTTCAAACCCCTCTCTCTCAAGTGGCTCTATCTTAATATACCCCCTATCCTCAGCATCCTTAAAAAGCTCAAGCCCTAGCCCGGTACGGGCAAGTACAGTGGTGTATCCTTCCTTTGAACCCACGCCGCCAAAAGAGAGGTCAGCTTTCTCAGCTGTCAGGTCTGTGCAGACAGTGCATGAACCGTTCCTGAATGCGTCGATATCGTTAAGAGGAAAGATATGCTCCGACTCCGTTTTGACGCTGAATTTTCCTTTGCGTATCTTCATCTCTTTAACATCAGATAATGGAATACCCTTTGAAGTGAGGAAGGTTTTCAGACCTTCATAATTGAAAGTGTCCATGCAGAAAAGACCCATTTTCAGGATATTTGCTCGCATGAACATATGCAACAATCCATAAGGTGAATTCTGCATTTTATAAACTGCGTCGATGTTGCACGATGGACCTACAAAGCCGATGGAACGTGAGCCTCTTTTTATTGCGCTCATCAGGGTTTCCATGGTCAGTGAATGCACATATATGGAGCCTTGTGAGCGCAGGATATCTTCCCTTGTCTGCGCGATTATTGGTACTGGTTTCCAGGGCTCTTCCTCGCTTTTCACGGTTACAACGGCGCTGTCTATCAGTCCTTCTTCAAGACCATAGAGCAGCATTGATGTGACCACTCCGCCGTTTTGCCCTTTAACCTCTGGCAGCACTGTCCTTGCTGTAAAGACATCTCGCACATTCCCTATGAGGCTTGATTCCGTGGTTATGGTGCGAGGGCACTGGTTGTAGCATACACCGCAGGCAGTGCAAGGCCCTATAAGGGCAGGTTTTCCCCCAACAACATTTAACACTTCACAGCTCGCTACACAGGCTCCGCATAGCGTGCAGATGCCAGGGTCAATGATTTCTCGCTTGAGCTTGCCGAATGATATGCGTTCTTTATCTTTTAATGACCGCCTGACCCTGATTACGCTTTTATCAAGTTCATTGAATTTCTTTGTGCAATTCTCAGAGCAGAAATAATATTCCTTGTTCTTATAAACCGATTTGAACGGGGTTTTATCATCAACCTGTATCTTGCAGATGGGGTCTATTGGCATTGCTGATTAAATCATTTTAAAGCTATTTAAATGCACTAAATTTTTCTTTGGGTGCATTGCACAGTGGACATTTATCAGGTGCTTCTCCTTCCAGTGTATATCCGCAAACTTCGCAAACCTGGATCGGACCGAGTTTAACGTCCTTTCCGGAGTTAACCGAATCCAGTGCTTTTTCATAAAGCTGCTTATGCATTTTTTCAGTGCCATACGCCCATTCAAAACTTTTTTGTGCCCCTGTTTCTCCCTGGAATTTTGCCACTTCGAGGTATACAGGATACATTTCCTCGATTTCAAATGTCTCGCCAGCGATGGCCAGTTTAAGGTTTTTCTTTGAATCGCCCGGGCCAAAAGCGGCCATGCTATTTGCGACAAATCCCCCATCCAGATGTTTCAACTCCCGGTAATGGTCTCCCGCATGTATATATTCAGCATGGGCGATTGCACGAAATAAGCGAGCCAGATTATTAAATTTTTCTTTTTCTGCCTGATCTGCAAAATGTAAATACCTCATATGTGCCTGGCTTTCTCCTCCAAACGCATTGATAAGATGTTGTTCTGTCATTTTCTTCATTTAAAAACCTCCTTTCAATAAACTCTTATTATTTTGTTTTTGGTGGTATTGTCTGGGTCCTGAACAGGTCGCTGATGCTCTCTTTTGGGGCACCCGGTGCGGGTGGTTTGATATCTGTTGAGAGCCCCATCAGGTTTGCGGTTAGAACCACAAGATCGTCCACGTACATATCCATCTTGAGGTCATCTCTACCATCAAGAAGGTTACGCCTGCAGAATGGGCATGTGCTGATCAATACCTTGGCGCCTGTTGCTTTGGCATCATTCATGCGATCTTTAGCAACAGCAAGTGCAAGGTCAGGGAGGCCGGCTTTAACGCCTCCACCAGCACCACAGCAGCGCTGTTCATTGCGGTTTCTCTCCATTTCTACAAGCTTGATGCCCGGCATACTCTTAAGGACGTTTCTGGGCTCCTCAAACACGCCTACATGTCTTCCGAGATGGCAGGGGTCATGATAGGCCACAGTCTTGTTCAACGTCTTTTCCCATTTAATCTTTCCATCATTAAGCTGCTCTGCAAGGAACTGTGACATGTGAATTGCCTCAAAGGGTAATTCTTTTCCATATGCTCGCGGCCAGTCTATCCTGGCGGCCCTGAAACATCCGGCGCATGCGAATATAACTCTCTTTGCACCTTTTGCTTTGAGTGCTTCAACATTATGCAGTGCTGCTTGTTTTGGCACATCGCCTAAATGCTGTTGCCCTGTCCTTATGAGTGCAGAGGCACAGCACCATTCATCTTCACCAAGTACCATAAATGGAACATTGAGTTTGTTCAAAATCCTTGCTGTGCTGACACCAAGCACCTGCTGGTTGTATCCTGCTGTGCAGCCAATAAAGTATGCGATATCCGATTTATCTGCTATTTTAATATCGGGTGTCATCCATGCAAGCCTGTCTTTTTGCAGTTTCATATAAGGATTATGTCCTTCTCCTATTAGTTTTGGGAAGAGATTTTGCTTACCATAAGGTCCTGTCCCATGCTTCACGAGATTGGCGCGGTTTGATTCCCAGAGTTCTATAGTATCTATGCCAGCGCAGCAAACAGTGCCGCACATTCCACAAGTTGTGCAGTTGTACAGGTCATCCGTGTACTTTTTAATTTCCTCAGGGGGAATAGCTGCAGGTCCGAAGAGCCTGGCTTTCCAGCCATAACTCCTTGTTACAAACTCTCTCCACCGCAGGATCTTATCTCTGGGTTCGATATTCTGATCTTTATTTCGGCCATCATATGTAGGACAATACTTGACGCATTCACCACATCGTGTACAAGCGTCATACTCCATCAGTTGTGTGGGGGTAAAATTTTCAAGCGAGATTGCAGGTTTATTTTTTGCCATGATTTTATTATATATTCATTTATGCTTAAATATTGTTCGTTATATGACTAACAATCTTCCCTATACATTAACTTCAACATAGCCACCTTTGTTCATCATAATTACAAGCGGGGTAACAAACATATGGAAGAGTTTGCTGTATGGTAAATAACCAACGCAGAACAGCAGGGTAAATACCTCATGAAAAATAACTGTATGATTATTGAAGAATTTAGGAACTGTAAATTCATATTGACTGATTAACATGCGCCCCGTTATTCCATAATAATCTATCCTGAGATAATAAGCAAGAAATCCTGATAATATAACTATAGCAATCCCGGTAATTGATATCCAATCAACGCTTGTGAATCTTGCAGGTGGGACATCTGCAAAAAAGATTCTTCTCATAATCGCTATAATTATTCCAATAGTTAACATTGAAGAAAATATGAGATTAGGGGTTTTCAGAGCCGCAAATGTATCGATAAATAATTTTGGCTGGCCTACGGGTTCATTCAGGATGAACGGCCCATAGAATTCGGCTGCAGCAGCAGTCATTGTCAATATGAACAACCCGAACCATCCCCAGAAAATGAATATATGCATCAACCATTCGGTCTTTCTTCTTCGCCAGGTTCTGCGCTGGAATAAACCATCGAGGACTATTACTCCAAGAGCAGGGTAAATACCTTTCTCAAAGATTCTATGAATGATTAATTTAAGTGTGCCCCATGCTCCAGGGGGTTTTGTTGCACCTTCGGGGATGCCCTGTCCCCATTTAGCTAACTGCAAGTACATTCCTGCAAGGAACATGATTATAGAGATTATCGCAAATGTGACCATAATTCTGTAACCTATGAAAAGTGTATCAAACACTTCTTTTCCGAATATTGGTAATCCTTCTGACATATTATACTCCTATTTTAAGCCACTCGGGTTTTATCATATACCTATACTTTTCCCAGCGTGGATTTTCCGGGTCTCCACTCCACGGGGCACATTTCGCCGGTCTGCAGAGCCTTCAAAACTCTTAAAATCTCATCAACACTTCTGCCAATATCAAGATCGTGTACCACAATGTACCTGAGAGAACCTTCAGGGTCTATGATGAACGCTCCCCGAAGACTTATACCTTTATCCAGGATCAATACGCCATATCTCCTGCTGACTTCCTTAGTTATATCACTGAGCAGGGGATAATTTAACTCTCCAAGCTCTTTGATCCATGCCTTATGAGCATGAATACTGTCAACGCTGACGCCCAATACATGGGCATCAAGTTCTTTGAATTCATTATTTTTTACACTGAACTCTTTTACCTCTGTAGGACAGACAAATGTAAAATCCCCCGGATAAAAGAAAAGGACAATCCATTTCCCTGTAAAGTCTTCAAGATGTATATCACGGATCTCTCCTTTAAAGATTCCCTGCATTTTGAAATCAGGCGCTTTCTGGCCAATTTGTGCACTCATTTCACTCACCTTTCCTGTACCCATGAAAAAGTTCGCTTCCAACACCCGGATAGACAATCCTCTCTCCAATTGGTGTTGCACGCTTGACTTTTGGCCATTTATTCTTCTGAGGTTCCGAGCCTTCAAGTGCTAATTTTACTGGTTGTGCATCTCCCATTCTGGGATTCTTTCTGATATCGATGCCGCTCGCATTATGGCTGAACTCAACTGGAATGTTATTAGGGTCATAGCTGTAAATAGAGTGAATGAAACCATGGTCGATTACATCCGACACCCAGAAACCCGCTGCTTCAAGCTTCTCCTTTAGTTCCCACAGGTCTTCTTCTTCCTCAACCCCAAATGAGACATGATCAAAACCAAACTTACCGCTTACAGGTCTTCCGTGTTCCTTTTTTATCATCGGCTCAACGCCTTCCCACTCAAAGAACGCTATCAGGTCATAGGGTGATATCTCAAAAAAGTAATGTCTATAACCTTTCTGTCCAAGACCAGCTACAAGGCGCATGCCGAGAAGATCACGCCAGAAAAGTATGGTTTTATCCATATCACCTGTTGCCATTGCAAGATGATTTACTCCATTGAATTTCATATTGATTAACTCCTGAAAAATCCCACAAAATACATTATGTTTCCAAAGGCTTTATGTACTTTTCGGTTTCGGGTTTAAAACCCTGAAGCAAAAAGATTTAACCGCTTTATTTTATATTATTTTCAAACCACACACTTTTTGCCAATTCAACCATTATATCAAGGATATGTGATACCGGAGGAGAATATGCGGTTTCAAGGTGCGCCAGTTCCTTTGCCGTAAGCCTGCAGTTCATTGCAATCGACAAGGTATCAATCCGTTCTTTAATTCCACATCCTTTGGATACAATCTGTGCTCCAATAAGCCTGAGAGAATTTTTTTCAAAAAGCAGTTTCATATAAACGGGGATGCCGCCAGGATAATATCTTGCTGTGCTTTTTTCTTCAGTTACACAAGTTTTCACTTCGATATTGTGTTTTTCTGCTTCCTCTTTTGTTAATCCTGCTGTACCAATATTCAGATCCCGGAGTACAGCAATCTTTGGATTAGTACTCCCTTTTATACTGGCGTCTATGCTAAGCAGTTGCTCCGATATTATTCTTGATTTTTGTATTGATGTTGATCCTGTGAACATGAAATCCCGTTTTCCAGTCACTATGTTGATCGCATTAGCACATGCCCCTGAAGCATATACTCCTTCTGCAGCTTTGCCTTTTATAAGCGCCCGCGCTTTTTCATCAATATTTATTCCATATTTATCTGTGTCAAAACCTGCACTTTTTGCAAGAGTTATCTCCGGCATAAAATCTGTTCCAAGCATCAATAAATCCGCAGGAAGAGTCAAATCACCAAAATTAACCGATTCTATTTTCTCGGTTCCTGTTATTTCGGATAGCTCATGCATAGTGATTACTCTGATACCCATACTATGCAGATATCTATTAACGTATTCTGCCATATCGCTATCCAGTCTATCTGGCATCAAATGTGCTGCTTTTTCAACAATTATGATATCATGACCGCGCTCTTTTAGCCCGGTTGCAAATTCAAGGTCGATGGAACTTGAGCCTGTCATTATAACCTTTAAAGGTTTTTTTGAATTCAAAATAAATTCCTCAAATTTTTCAGCTTCTTTTAAGGTTTTTATATGCGCACTGAACACACCATTAAGATCTATGCCTTTAACTTTCGGTACTCTCTGGGCAGTTCCTGTGGCAATTACCAGGTAATTGTAACCAAGCCATGTACTTTTATAGCGTATTCTCTTCTTTTGAGTATCAATTTCCTCCACAGAAGTATTCGTAAGTATTTTTATTCCAGACTCTTTATAGTGTTCTTCAGAATGCATAATAAGGTCTTTATACGACGGGATATCACCTTTAAGCACGTATGGAATGCCGCAGGGAGAGTAAGCAATATCCGGATCTTTTGTGATAACCGTAATATCATACTGGTTTTTTCTAAATTTAGCTACCATAGAAGCTACAGGTAGGCCCCCTGAACCACTTCCGATTATAACAAGTTTTTCCATGAAGTAGTTTGTATGATTATTACTAATATAAATTATTCTAAATCATTACTTTAAATTCATCTTACCAGATATTTTCTGCTTGTGGAAGACTTCTGATTTAGTTTTTCTTCATCTTTAAGACAACCTTACCTCGAAGGTGTCCACTTTTCAGATATTCGAGTGCTTCTCCTGCCTGTTCCAGAGGAAATGTTTTATCAACATGCACTTTGGTAACGCGTTGATCGATGAGTTCAGCCAGTTTGGATAATCGTTCACTGTTCACCTGTGTCAATTGTCCTATAGCATTTACCCCGTATTGTTCCATTAGTTCGGGACGAGGCTGCTCTAACATAGAAACTATTGTGCCGCCTTTCTTGAGCACTTTGAAAGATCTTATGTATGTCTCGCTACCCACCGTGTCAAAGACTGCGTCATAGTTGTGTAACATATCTTCAAACTTCTGATTTTTATAATCTATTGCTTCGTCTGCGCCAAGTTCTTTGACATATTCCATATCTTTCGCACTAACCGTTGTCGCCACATACGCTCCCAGGTGCCTGGCAAGCTGGATGGCGATTGACCCAATACCACCAGCGCCACCATGGATAAGAATCTTTTTGCCCCTGGAGATACCAATATGGTCGACGAGTGCCTGCCAGGCGCTAACCCCTGTAAGTGGCAATGCGCCAGCTTCAATATGTGTGATGGTCTTTGGTTTAACAGCTATGAATTTTGTATCTGCTAAAACAAATTCTGCAAACGACCCTGATCCTCCGCCTAATACGCTGGCATACCCGTAAACCTCAAGACCTTTTTTGAAACCTGAAACACCTTCTCCGATATCCGCTACAAATCCCGAGAAATCCCCACCCAGAGTTGCCGGGAACTTCAATGGTATATACCCTTCGCGGATTTTCCAATCGATCGGGTTAACCCCGGCTGCATATACTTCGACAAGAAGCTGTCCTCGGGGTGCAGCGGGTTTTGGTGAATTTTTATTAATCTCAACAACCTCACTACCTCCGTATTTATTAATTTGTGCTGCTTTCATATTTCTTACTTCCCGTCTCGTTTTTCATCCGCATCCATTTAAACATCCATTTATCTGTATCCGGATCGATTGTCCAGTCAATCGCCTCAAAGAATGCCTCAATATAATCTGCTCGCTTCAGCCCGTAATCAATCATGAATGCATGCTCAAAGGCATCCATGACCAGCATAGGCCTCGCTCCGGAGAGATGACCAACATCGTGTTCATTTATCCATGCATTAAAGAGATGGTCTGCCATCCCGTCATAGTACAGGACTGCCCAGCCTATGCCGCGCATTGATCCCACGGCCCTGAAATCCTTTTCCCAGTTTTCGTACGACCCAAAATCATCAACAATCTTTGTGTAGAAATTTGTACTTTTATCGATTGCTTTGCCGCCCCTGGTCATATTCCCGAAATAGTATTCATGCAGCCTCATCCCATTCCATTCCCAGCCAAACCTACGCTTTAGTTCTGAATACTCAGGCGTTCCTGTCTTTCCTTCTTTTCCAAATGCGCTTAATACTTGACTTCGCCAGATAGCCTATAAAAGGGAAGTTACATTTCAGAAGTTTTTGTGAATAACCTTGCATGAAAATGTAACTTTCCCAATAGGCAATATTGTATTGCTCGATAGAATTAAAAAAGATTACGGTTATT
>CAJPFJ010000043.1 GCA_905339155.1 Methanosarcinales archaeon | reverse complement strand
TGCATGACCGTTTAAGAAAATATGAGTTGCAGTGTTTGTACCTGCTGAATTACTCAAGGTGAGTGAAAGCTGGTACGGTCGTATGCCGTTAGGAAGCGGATTATCGATTCGATACTGCCAGGCGCTGTTCCACCAGCCTGTTGCCTGGATCCCGGCTGATATTCCCATTATTCCTGCCTTTTGAACAGGTCTAGCTTCTCGGTATCTTGTTTCCTTATGGTTTCCTGTTTGCTCTGTTACAGTCCTGTAGAATGTTATTACCTGAGGATTGATGGAAATTGTCTCATAGCGTTCAAAACCGATTGTTACCTCCCCTTTTGCCGTAGTTACCTTCCATTTATACGGCGCACGGTTCTTTCCCCAGTCAAGACCCCATGGGGCAGCATCATAAGCATTCGTAACATCGCTGTAAGACAGTATATTTGAGATAGTCAGGTTCTTTTCAATATCTATGTAATCCGGCACAGTGATATCATATTCTTCTTCTTGTGCTGCCAGAGCCGCATTTGTCAAAACTATTCCAAAATACAATAACAGGACAACGATTTTTATAAATTTCATATTCCACCTCGGTTAGTAAAACTTATTTAATAACCACATAGTACATATATCTATCTTTCTATTTGATGACTTATATAATAAGTATCGTTATCATCATAAGGGGACAACTATCAATTTCAGAAAATGATATACCAAAAAATGAGGTTCATTCTGTTCTCATTTCTTTTTCATCCTGAGATACCTGAATTTTATAACTCCGATTACTAACATCCCGCCAAATATAAAATACCATAGAATAGTCGGTTCTGGCTTTTTTCCTTCAGGTTGGTCTTCCTTAACTGCCCTGGCTGGTTCGGTAAGCACTGATGTAACTGTTACCACTGATGTAACTGTTACCACTGATGGTATGGTTTTCTTTATTCCTGTTATTGTGAAAGGCGAAAAGCTGTTTGTTCTGGCTTCGAAATAGTTGTATGTACTATCTTTGCCTTTTTCTGACGTTTTAAGCGTTACCCATTCCTTGCCATTCCACCGGAGTAATTTTATATCGTCCGGTGTAAGGTCGTTTTCTATTATCCAGGAAGTTTTGACCCTGAAACTTATCACTGCCTCCTTGATATTCTTTGGTGTTGCAAAACCGGAAGTTCCAACCCAGATGTTCGCGTTCTTGTAAACAAGCCCCTCAGGCTGGATATTAACCAGAGTCGAGGTATTTTTCAATACTTCCAATGATGTCGTGATTATACCTAAGCTGGTATTGCCCGTAATATTAACGAACATTATAGGATTCTTCTGGTGGGTGAACCTGTACGATGTGGTCACGTTCTTGGAGATTTGCATATCATATTTCTCAATGACCTCGATATTCAAGGAATTCTCACCAGACATTCCACCGCCTCCTCCACTGCTACCACCGCCAATGTAGGGAGGAATATGTGAAGTTGATGGGGTTATCGTCCCGATCAGCGCAAAAGTGCTAAAATGGCTTGTATTCACAATAAGATAGTTGCCAGTTGTATTCCTATCATATATTGTCAGACTTTCCCAATTATTTGTGGTTGTATTGTAGTATTTTACTGTCAGGTCTGATTCGCTGATCCCGCCTGCTGTGAGTTGCGAATCGCTATAATTGAACCGTATCTGTATATCAGGTCTAAAGGTGGCGCCTTCCGGGCCAAGAGAGAGATTTTCGCCGATCAGTCTATCATTGCGGCTCAAATTTTCTATGAGTGTCGAATTCAGTTGAGCAAGGGAATCTATTGAAATCAATCTGATTGCTTCACCTCCAACCGATGCATTTGTGCCGTTCAGGATAGTGACTGTAACATTACCGCTTGGTGAAGTTATTTTTATAGTATCGTTAAAGATAAATTTTATTACATTCCATTCCCAAGTCTGAATTGTGCTGCCGTTATCATTACTGGCTGTTGCACTGATATTCCAGATGCCTGCTTTTGCAGTGGTATTGGTATACGATGATTCAATAACTCCAGTCTGTTTGAGGACTTTAGTACCGT
>CAJPFJ010000042.1 GCA_905339155.1 Methanosarcinales archaeon | reverse complement strand
GAGAAATATTAATCTGCTGGGGGGAAATGGAGTGCATATTTTGCCATCTCTTGAGCCGTGGATCGCTACTTTCAATGCATGGTCAATAGATGTGGAAGGTGAGTTTGTGAAGTTTGAGGTGCAGGATGTGGATAATGAGGTGCATCCTGATCCGATATTCGGGCATGAGGCGCAGGTGTATGTGAGGGAAGAGAGAGCAATTACAGATGAAATAAATGATAATAAAAAAATTGGAGACAATCTACCTATTAAATTCAGTTTCACAACTGGAACGTTTATCGCTGTACCGCCCGGTAAATTAACAGGAATCGGGGATATAGAAGGAGATATTATCGAGGAATCTGCAGGATTTAAGGTGAAGAAATGAAATTTACAACATCAATATTGATATTAACATTACTGTTTCTAAATTTTCAGATTGCGGCAGCCTCTGAAAATGAATATGGGACCGTTAAGGCATGGTTTAACGGTGAAAATGCAACGGCCAATGGCTTACAATTAAAGATCGGTGAACCCGTAGAGGTAAAAGTTGAGATAATATCGAAGATCAATGGAAGTGTATTTGTCAAAATAAAAGAACCTGGAGTGACAAAAGCGTTTGATATTAAGAAGGGACCAAGTAATCACGATGTAACTATAGATAATTATGATGTTACAAATGGTTGGTCTAAAACATATACTTGGACTTTAACTCCTAATGGTGCATGGAAAAATGGGAATGCACCATTAAATATTTTTGTTCAATTTGATAAAATAGTGAATGGCGAAATAAAAGGTTATAAACCCATCCAATTCACCATCGCCAACCCTTACATCCTCGATGAGCAGTACACCGGCGCCGCCACCACGCCTGAAACGACCGCCTCCCGGGCGGGAACTCAGGCGAAGGAAGCGCCTTTCCTTCCGCTTATATTCACGGTCAGCGCACTTTTGCTGGCATGGCGCTGGGGGAGATAAATTACAAAACAATAGACCCTAAAAACATTAAACAATCTTTATATTACATCGAGATTATTTAACCCAACGAAACTGAAGAAATTGGCGGTCGAATGGCAAAACTGGCAATAACGGCGAGGGATAACAAAAACCTCTTTTCAAATTATTATCTGGATAACCAGATAAAGAATAATCCAGAATGGAAGAAAGAAGAGCACAAAGATGCTTTTACCGAGATCAAAAAGTTATACGACATTGAAAAAGATCATATTCCAACTCTGAATGAGAAGCAGCTTGAGCAGAGGTTCTTTGCGCCGATTTTTAAAATCCTCGATCATACAATCGAGGTCAATGAAGGCACAGATCAGGGAGAATTCCCGGATTATGCCTTTTTCCCGGATAGAGCCTCTCTTGATGATGCCCATAAAAAGATGGGTAATTCGTTCTATAACAATGCCATCGCAATAGGCGAGGTGAAGCGGTGGGGAATCGAGCTTGACCGCTTTGGAAAAGATAAAAAAGATCGAAAACGAAATCCGAGCCTGCAGATATGGATATATCTTCATGATGTTACTCCAAAATGGGGTATCCTTTCTAATGGTGCTAAATGGCGACTGTATTGCAAGGAGAGACTGCGGGATGAATATTACGAAGTTGACCTCCCCACGTTAATTGCCACAAATGATATTGAGAATTTCAAGTATTTTTACTATTTTTTCAGACGAGATGCATACTTGCGTTCAACAGATGGCACAATTTTTCTTGATGAGGTATTGAAAGGTTCTGCTGATTATGCAAAAGTTATCGGGGACGACTTAAAAGATAACGTGTACAAGGCGATGAAAAAAGTCGCTGAAGGATTCTTTTCATGGAGCCAGAACGGGCTTGATATCCAGGACGAGAAGGCGCGCGAGACGGTTCAGAAGTGCACGATGCTTTTACTTTACAGGTTCCTGTTTTTGCTTTATGCCGAAGGTAAAGGATTGCTCGACCTTAAGAAACCACAATATCAGTCTTACAGTTTTTACAAATTGAAGAATGAAGTAAAAGAGAAACAGGATGGCCCTCGGGAACAGAAATACCTTGGCGTTGGAACGGCACTCTGGGCGCATTTGAAAGACCTGTTCAGGCTCATCAATCAAGGAAGCGAATCTTTAGGAATAAAAGACAAAAATGTACTCGATGTTCCAGCTTATAATGGTGGGCTTTTTGATCCACAGAAGAATCCTGAGCTTGAGAAATGGATGATAGGTGATACTTATCTTTCAGAAGCTATCGATCTACTATCCCGAAGCAGGGCAGATGGAGGAAAGCTTGATTTTGTGGATTACTCAACGCTTGAAATCCGGCATCTGGGCAGCATCTATGAGGGACTTCTTGAGTACAAGCTGAGGGTTGCAGAAGATGAAATGGTGGTGAATGGAGGAGAATGGGTAAAGCTTGAGGAATATAATAAAGACCGGAAGCAGAAGAAAGTCTTTTCAGATTTTAATGAATTTGACAGGGTGAATAAAGGACAGATTTACCTTGCCACTGATAAAGGTGAGAGGAAAGCTACAGGCTCGTACTATACGCCCGATTATATTGTAAATTACATCGTCAAAAACACAGTCGGTCCGGTTGTAGATGAAAAATGGAAAGAAGCGCAGGCAAATAAGAAAAGTTTTGTGGATGCCACTCTTTCAGTGAAGGTGCTGGACCCGGCGATGGGGAGCGGTCATTTCCTTGTCGGCTCGATCGAGTTCCTTTCAGAGAAACTTCTTCTGGCTGTAAAAAAAGATATCGAAAACGGCAGATTATCAGATGAATCCCATCTTACTTCCGGCTGGGCGCGCCGCGAGGTGGTGTCACATTGCATTTATGGTGTTGACCTTAATCTAATGGCTGTGGAGCTTGCGAAGGTTGGGCTGTGGCTGACCACGATAAGCAAGGAGAAGCCTTTATCTTTCCTGGATCACAGGCTGAAGCAGGGGAACAGTTTGATAGGGGCGCGCCTGTCAGATATAAAGTACTATCCGGGAGCAAAAAAGAAGGATAAAGACCAGACAACACTTCCTTCTTTTATTTCACCGCTGTTCATAACTCACCTCATAGGCAAGATCGCAGAAATTGAGAAGATCAAGGATGAGCGCCTTGAAGATATAAAGAAAAAAGAAAAGGTATTTGAGGAGTTCATGCAACTGCCTGAATATCGAAAAGCAAAGGCGCTGGCAAACATTTATACGGGGGTATATTTTGGAAATGAGGTCACACCTTCACAGAATAAGGACTCATCGAATGTATATTACGACCTTTTCTGGGCAATAATGGGAGATGAAAGTGAGTGGCGCAGGAAGACAAACCGTGATTGGTTCGTGAAAGCCAATCAGATCGCTTCTGACAAATCCTTCTTCCACTGGGAGCTTGAGTTCCCTGAACTTTTTTTCGAGGGCGGCGCGCCGAAAGAAAATCCGGGGTGGGATGCTGTGGTGGGGAATCCGCCGTATGGGGCTATTTTCTCTGAATTGGATAAGGTATATTTAAAATCTAAATTTGATTCCATTAAAACTGTAACAGATGCTTTCGCCATTTTTATAGAACAATCTTTAAAGTTAGTCGCAGATGAAAAATTTTCTGGGTTAATAATTCCCAGTGGTTGGCTAACCGCAAGAATGCACGAACCGTTAAGAAGTTCATTATTAGATTCGTGCAATGTGAAAACAATAATTCATCTACCTTATGGCGTTTTTGCCGATGCATATATCGATACAATAATTTTAATAATACAAAGAACTAAACAACCTGATTTTGAAACTCATTTAACAAACGTCTTCCGCTTTAACATTCGAGAGGACGCTAAAATCATAGTTACAAATAAACTATCTTACGCAAAAATTTCCAATGCTATTTGGATGGCTGATAACCAACACCGATTCATTACCGTCTTTGATTCCAGCATTTATCAAATACAAAGTAAACTTCATATTCATAAAATTGAGGCTGGACAACTTTTAGATGTTAGTAGAGGAATAACTCCATATATTGAGGTTCCTATTTCCTCAACAAATGCTACTAAAGGATTTTTCGGTTCGATTGGAAGATATGAATTAGATGGTGATTTCAAAACCCTGCGCTATGATAATTCACTTGCCGAATTCAAACCAGAAAAATTTTTCAAAGGACCTAGACTTCTTATCAGAAGAATCATAAGTCGTCAACATAGAATTCATTCTACCTTTGTTTCTGATAATTTTGTAATCAACAAATCGTATCTACCAGCAATCCAAATAGAGCAAAGTTATTCATTGTTTTATATACTATCATTGGTAAATTCCAAGCTATTCTCTAAGAGTTTCATCTGGTCATCTGAGATTGCCAAAAGAGATGACTTCCCACAACTTGATATAGCCACTGTGAAAGAGTTGCCTATCCGCAGCATCTCCTTCACCACCCCTCCCGACCGCCGCGCCGCCCTTGTGGAGCAGGCGAAGGCTTTGTATTTTAATGACACCTTATTTATATGCGGGGACTTTGTGGGCGCGCAGCGTGCTGATAATTTAGACAGGATGGACAGTATAAACGCCTCCAATCCTGTTCATCCTATCCAGACGGCCGCCTCTCTTAGCGCGGCGCCGGACAGTCGAAAAATCCTTGAATTCATTGGCGCGCGCATCTCGGCTGTGCCAGAGGAGAGCGATGTGGTGCATGACCTGCTCGCATATCTTGCAGAGAGGATGATCGAGATGAATAAGGAAAAGAATGCAGAGATAAAAGGATTCCTGCGCTGGTTTGAGGGGGAGATTGGCGCGCCTGTTGAGGAACTCACGAGCAAGACCGCAATAAAAGAGTATTATGACGCTGGATTTGATGCGCTTGCTGGTGCGCTGGCGAAAAATAAGAAGAAGCTAAAAGATGGATATGATCCAACAAGACGCGAGCCGAAAGAGAAGCTGCAGGAGGAGTTTAACGTTTCGGTGGGGAAACTGGCACCGCTTTTGAAGAGGATAGAGAAGACTGATAAACTAATAGATCAGATTGTTTATAAGCTGTATGGGCTAACAGAAGATGAAATAACGATTGTGGAAGAGAGTATTTCAGGAGGAAAAGATTTATAATGACGTCGAAACGTACCAAAAATCCCATTTTAGCGCCCCCTATTAGAGATATCCTTCCAGAACTAAAGGAAGCGCTCCAAAAAAGGTATGGAACAAAGCTCAAATCCATAATGCTATTTGGCTCTTATGCGAGAGGTGAACAAACAGTTAGCTCGGATATAGACATAGCCATAATTCTTGAAGAATTCTCCCATGCCTGCATCGAAATCGAGCACACTGTAGATATTGTTTCAGAATTATCTCTGAAATTTGACACGCTCATATCACTTGTTCCCATAAAAGAACAAGACTGGCACACAAAAAAGACTGCTTTGATCTCAAACATAAAACGAGAGGGAGTGACTTTATGAATGATGAGATGAAGGCACTTTTAAAGAAATCGCAGGATAGCATCAAAGGCGCCAGGATTTTATTTGATGATGAATTATTTGGTTTTGCTGCTTCAAGAGCATATTATGCTATGTTCTATCTGGTAAGTGCAATCCTCCTTACAAAAGATATGAGTTTTTCAAAACATCAGGCAGTAGTGGCTTCTTTTGGTCAACATTTTGTTAAGACAAAGATATTCGAGCAGAAGTTTCACCAATATCTCGTAGAAGCTTTTGAACAAAGGCAAATTGGAGATTATGAACCTTTAGAAGAGATTACAAAGGAAACTGCTCAGAAGAGTATTGATCACGCTTTAGAATTCTTGAATGCTGTAAAAGATTATCTTTCTGAATATTCCAGAGAAAAGGAAATGAAGTAATATTGATAACTATATCTAATTTGGATAATTCATTTCATACCTTCACCTTCATCTACAGCATCTCCCTCACCACTTTTCTTGACGGCTGCGCCGCCCTTATGGAGCAGGCGAAGGCGCTGTACTCTAATGACCCCTTATTTATATGCGGGAACTTTGTGGGCGCGCAGAGTGCTGATTATTTAGACAGGATGGACAGTATAAATGCTTCCAATCCTGTTCATCCTGTCCAGACAGCCGCCTCTCTTAGCGCGGCGCCGGACAGTCGAAAAATCCTTAAATTCATTGGCGCGCTCCTCTCGGCTGTGCCAGAGGAAAGCGATGTTGTGCATGACCTGCTCGCATAGCTTGCAGAGAGGATGATCGAAATGAATAAGGAAAAGAATGTTGAGATTAAAGGATTCCTGCGCTGCTTGAGGGCGAGATTGGCGCGCCTGTTGAGGAACTTGCGTCAGCAGCTTTTATTGATGGCAATTTCATAGTCCTGATAGATGATGCAAGGGTTTACAGGGTTCTTGAAAGAGTGGGAATAAAATATATATCTTCAATGCATATTGTTATTGATGCCTGTCTAAGTGGCAGCATAGAAAAGGACCAAGCCCTTCTGATGCTCGATAAACTCAGGATATCAATAAGTGACAATGTTATCGAAAAAGCAAAAGATGTGATATTGAAATCGAAATAAGCATAAATATCAAAGATGATTATCTGAAATGTAAACTTCAGGAATTCCGCTGAATCTCTCGGAAAGCGATTTTGATAAAGGTATGGACACTCTGATACAAGCCAGAAAATTGACTTCACATAAGAGGATGAGAGAAATCGTGAGATAGCCCGCAGATGTATGCTAATGGATTCATGAAAAACCCATCCAATTCACCATCGCCAATCCCTACATCCTCGACGAGGAGTACACCCCGCGCCAGAAATAACGGAAACTGGCGCTGCGGCGAAACCGGCGCCGTCTCCCCTTTTCGCTTTTAGCTATGGCTATTCTGTTTATGGCGGTATTTGTAATACTACGTTGATCAACAACTGGAAATTATATGCTCAAGCATTCTCCCCAAAATTATAAAGGTTAAATATACCAATCATTAATAGTAGTTGATATGGAATGCCTTGATCTTCAGGGTAAAGTATGCCCCTTTGTATTATTTTATACAAAGAAAAAACTTGAAAAAATACCTGTCGATGAAAAACTGGAAGTAATAGCAAATGATCCCACAGCAAAAGAGACAATATCAGGTTGGTGCAAAGCACATCATCATGAGATATTGGAAATAAAAGACATGGGGACTCATATTAAGATTATAATTCTTAAACACTAATGGATTTTATAAGATTAATTTATTAGAACAGTTATAAGATTGTGCAGAAAGTATATCAACTAAGTTTACAATTTAATATTTGCTTCTTCTGACTCAAATACAGGTGAATGACATCTGGGAAAAAGGATGCAGGAAGTTAAAATAAAAGCAAGGTATTACAATGGAAACGACGCCTACAAATTTTAATGTAAAGGATATGACCGAGAATTCAAAAAATGTTAACGCCACTCTAAAAGTACTTGAAATTGGAGAGGTCAAGGACATAAAATCACAATATGGTGATAAACGAGTCTGTGAAGTAAAAGTTGCAGATGGAACGGGAAGCATCTTATTATCCTTATGGGATGACCAGATCGGCAAAATTGCAGCAGGAGATAGTATTTCGATACAGAATGGGTATATTTCCGTAGTAAGGAATTCAATGAGATTGAACATAGGCAAATATGGGAAGATGTTATTGTCAGAAGAACCGGTTGTTGAAGTCAACACCGAACTTAATATGTCTGATAAGCATGTGGAAATGCCCGACAGGCCACGACGCACGGGAGGATACAGTGGGGGAAGCGGCGGCCGCGGCGGCAGCGGAGGTTATGGCAGCATGTACGGTAGCGGAGGCGGCAGCTATGGCGGAGGAGGATTCGGCGGAGGCAGAGGTGGTTCCGGCGGAGGCCGCAGTGGTGGTAGGGACCGCGGCCGGGATTCAAGAGATAAAAGAGGTGGAGGAGGAAAAAGAAGGTAATATTCCTTCTTTTTTGTTTTTTATTAACCTTTTTTATAGTCAGCAGTATTATATAGTAAATAATGCTTGAAAATATTCCGGAAATATTTCTTTCTATCACGAACAAGGAATTTCGTGTTCTTGTTGCCATCGAAAACCAGATGAAATTCCATGAATGGGTTCCAATCGAAGAGATCGTGAATTTTACGACATTTGATAAGAAGGAGGTGGATTATATTCTCTCAAACCTGGCGCAAAAAAAGCTTATTCACAGAAATGTCCAGGCTTATGAAGGATACAGGATATACTTTGAAGCATATGACCTGCTTGCACTGAATGCGTTCGTGCAGCGAGGATCAGTGAATGCCCTGGGTGAAATCATCGGGGTAGGTAAGGAATCCGTTGTATATGAAGCCACAGGCGGCATCATTGACAGGCATGTTATAATTAAACTCCACAGGGAAGGAAAAATGAGTTTCAGACATGTCAGGATAAAAAGAGAAACTATCGGGGAAAGACGGCATCTATCCTGGTTATATGCCGCACGTCTTGCAGCTAAAAAGGAATATGATGCACTTGTGGCTCTTTATCCGAAAGTCAGCGTTCCTGAACCGATAGATCATAACAGGCATGGGATTGTGATGTCAAAAGCATTGGGGCAGCAGCTTGCGCATACAAGGCTTGATGAACCTGATTGGTATCTGAATGAGATATTTACACAGATAAAGAACACATACGGACTCGGGATTATCCATTGTGACTTGAGTGAATTTAATATCTTTGTTAATCCCGCAGGGTGTGAGATCATCGATTGGCCCCAATTCATCAAAACAACTCATCCGAATGCACAGGAGTTGCTTCGCAGGGATATTAATAATGTATTATCATACTTTAACCGTAAATACAGGATCAAAAGAGATATCGGGGAGATAACTAATACTATTGTAACCTGAATCATGCCGGAAAATATAATTTCATGAATTCCCTGTTTTTATAAGAGAAGGAGAATAGACGCCGCTGTTTGCTGGATTACTGCTTTTTCCTTATATTGCCAGGATACATTAGAACGTATTCATCTCTTGTGTACCTCTAATTCATATTCTATAAAGCAAGCGATCATTGTGCGATATATTTTCTCCACGATATCAGGGTCAAAATCATTTTCAACTGCAAGCCCTCTCACTTTTAATATTATTTCCTCCACACGCGCGGGAGCTTTGACATCTTGCGTTGTTTTCTTGAACTTTCACACATCATGTCCAGTGGAAAATCAGGACAGCTTCACGCCTGAATCCTGGGGGTCTTCTATCTACATGGTGAATGCGGTATACAACCAGGTGAGGTATTTGTTGTGCCGGGGAAGGGAGAAGATCAGCTTCCAGAAAAAAAGAATAGGAGTATAGTGAGCAGGAGGGGGATTATGGTGGTATGGAGAAAAAGTTAATTTTTCTGCCCACTACAGTTCGTATATATACGAACAATGATGTATATAGTTTACGTTGAGTGGGTATCATGCATTCGAAACATATATGTGTGGGGCTTCATAATCTTATAATGGGAGGTTTTTATATGATGATGAAACGCTTGCGTCCAGTCGCAGCCCCTCTTATCACGATCAGCGTCGAGAATATAGACGATGCCATGAAGAACGTCAAGAAAATGGGCGGGGGAAATGGTCAGGGGAAAAATACAGGTGGGAGATATGGGCTACGCAGCCTATTTCAAAGACTCGGAAGGTAATATAATAGGCCTCTGGGAGAATCATTATGAAAATCAAAACTCAACAAGCAGGTAAAGGACTTATCGCCAAAGCATCAATTACTATCAACGCCCCCATTGCTAAAGTGTGGGACGCGCTTATAAATCCCGACAAGATAAAACAGTATATGTTCGGTACGAACGCCGTTTCGGATTGGAAGGAAGGTAGACCTATTGTTTGGGAAGGGGAGTGGGAGGGAAAAAAGTATGAGGACAAAGGCGTGATTCTCAAGCTGGAGCCTGGGCACAGGATTCAATATAGCCATTTCAGCCCCCTTACCGGCCAACCGGACTTGCCGGAGAATTATCATATTGTGACAATTGAGCTATCCGGCAAAGGAAAACAGACGCATGTTTCCCTCTTGCAGGATAACAACGCAACCGAAGAAGCCCGTGAGCATTCTGAAAAGATGTGGAATATGATGTTTGGGGGCTTGAAGAAATTCTTGGAGACATAATTTATGACCGACGCCATTAAAAAACTTTTTGAGGAATATGAGAAAGCGTTCAATGCGCTTGAAGTTGAAAAACAGGTGGCTCTTTTTGCGGAACATTTTATTTCCGCTGGTCCTCTGGGCAGTATCGCGCTGGGAAGGGATGAGTTTGCCAGGATGGCAGGTAAAGCTGCCCAGTTTTACAGGAGCGTAGGCCAGACCTCGGTCAAAATCCTCCGGATGGATGAGACCGCCATCAGTGGTGAATATTCAATGGTCAAAGTCCGCTGGGGAGCGACATTTGCGAAGACCGGAAACAAACTGATCGAATTTGATGTTACGTATTTTATCCAAAAAACCGGTCCAGAGCCAAAAATCATAATGTTCATAGCTCACCAGGACGAGGAGAGAGCCATGAAAGAACTTGGTCTATTAGGGTAAAAATATGACTACAAAACAAATGTCAATCTGGTTCAGTACCATATCCATTATTCTTGTTCTCTGGGGGATAGTGTTTGCTTTCTTTGGTCTTGAAATTCTTCCAGTAAAGAACAGGGATATTTTGTTACCGTGGCAAAGTGCACTTTATGGTGCAATTATGATGGGCTGGGGAGTAACACTTTTGATGATAGGCCGCATCGCCTTTAACAGAAATGATACGGAGCTTATGAAGGCCATGCTTTATGGAATAGTCCTGTGGCTCATCGTTGAAGCATTGTTTTCGGCCTACCTTGGCGTCTGGTTCAATGTGGGAGTGGATATTGCTGTATTAGTATTGTTCAGCTTCCCTTTAATAAAAACTCTGCACCTCTGGGGTTAAAAAAAAAGCAATAATTTACAAAATTTGTTTCACCACCACTGCATAGTGATCTGAATGATACGGTTCAAGATTCACCAATTCATGTAACTCAAACTCTCCTTCCAGTTTTTTCACTTCCATATCGGTCACATCCCTCGGATCTCTTGTTGAATCAATACTTCTTGCCTTTATCATCAATATCAGGATACCTTCCTTTTTCAGGAACATCCGGGCATTCCTGATAGCGATCCAGGCCTGGTCTTTTTGCGCAACATCCTGATAAATAACATCTACTTCAGTAACCATATTTTGATATGATTTCGGATTTGCAGCATCCGCCAATATGGGAACAAGGTTCATCCTTGAAGTACTGACATTAATGAGATCTTTCATTGCCCGCGATGAGAATTCTACGGCAAAAACAGTTCCACTGGTAACAATATCTGAAACATGGCTCACAGTCGTTCCATTTGCTGCGCCAAGATAAAGAACACTATTATTTTTCTTTAACGAGATCGGTGAACCTTTTAATACCAGGGCCGCAAGCTTGCTTCGAAACGGGTCCCAGATTCGATATTCTTCGTTTTCAATATTGATGAGTTTTTCATCATAAACTCTTATTCCGGGAACAAGATTTTTGGTAATTAATCTCCTGGAATCATCTGGAATAAAAATAAAAGAATTGTCAAGCCCGGTTTCAATTAAATCGATTTTTTCCTTATCCGTGTGCATCCGCTATCAAAATTTTTTACTTATATTTCCTTAAGCAACCGTGCAATATCGTCCCCGATATCTGAGGTCGTATTCGAGCCGCCCATATCGTATGTTTTTATTTTATTGTTAACAATATTTTTCTCGATAGCCTGCACGATCTGTGTGGAAGCCTCTTTTTCACCAAGCTGGTCAAGAAGCAGCGCCCCTGCCCAGATGGTTGCGATCGGATTAACCTTGTTAAGTCCCTTGTATTTTGGCGCACTGCCGTGAATAGGTTCAAACATGCTTGTCCCTTCCGGATTTATGTTCCCGCCAGGAGCAAGACCAAGGCCTCCCTGGATCATTGCGCCAAGGTCAGTTATTATATCACCGAACATATTTGGTGAGACTACTACATCGAAAAACTCAGGATTCTTGACAAACCACATGGTTACTGCATCCACATAATTAAAATCTGTTTTTACCTGGGGATATCCGGAAGCTATTGAAGTGAATTCTTCACGCCATAATCCATAGATATCAGATAATACATTTGCCTTATCCACTGAAGAAAGATGTTTATTCCTGTTCTTTGCAATCTCAAATGCATAACGTATTACCCTGGTTGTGCCTTCTTTACTGATAAGCCCAAGCTGATAGCCTATTTCATCACTGTCAGAAGTGATATCAAGGCCGAATTTCACATTATACATATTTCTTATAACTTCAAGTGTTTTCTTGCTGTTTCCTTTTTTAGCACGCCCGCCAATACCGATATAGAAGTCTTCGGTGTTTTCCCGCACGACGATAAAATCAATATCCTTTGCAGTCTTATCTTTTAATGGCGTCCATACTCCTTCAAGGAGTTTCACAGGACGAAGGTTTACATACTCATCAAAATAGAACCTGATATTCAGGAGAATTCCTTTTTCAAGTATTCCGGGCTTTATCCTGTCATCGCCTATTGACCCGAAATAGATCGCCGTGTATTTTGAAAGGTCTTTTAGCGTATCTTCGGATATCAGCTCACCTGTTTCAAGATAATGGTCAGCTCCATGCGGATATTCGATCCAATCTATATCAAAGCCGAATTTTTCACCGGCAGTTTCAAGGACTTTTCGTCCTTCTCTTATTATTTCAGGGCCGATACCATCACCGGGGATCACAGGGATTTTGTATTGTGTCATAAATGTCCTTTAATTTCATTTTATTTTTCCCTCTGAATTCCCTGTCAGGTAATTAAATTAACTATGTGTTCTAATTGTACTAAAGGAAAAACTGATGGAAGGATTCTTCAATAAGGAAAATATTACCGGACTTTCGGAAGCAGAAGTAGAAAAAAAAAAATTAAAGAAGATGGATATAATGAGATACCATCCCAGAAAAAACAGAGCATTCTTGGCATATTAATAAATATTCTCAGAGAACCGATGCTGCTTCTGCTAATAGGTGCAGGTATCATTTATCTGATTCTTGGTGAGGAAATGATGCGATAATGCTGCTCTTTTTTGTTATTGTGGTTGTAGGAATAACTTTTTACCAGGAAAGAAAATCGGAAAGGGCATTAGAAGCATTAAAGAACCTCTCAAGCCCCAGGGCTCTTGTGATCCGGGAGGGTGTGCAAAAAAGGATCCCTGGACGAGAGGTTGTAAGGGATGACATTCTGATCTTAAAAGAAGGAGACCGTGTTCCAGCGGATGGGGTTTTGCACATATGTTCAAATCTGCTCGTTGATGAATCAATGCTGACAGGTGAGTCATTTGCCGTTCGAAAATGCGACTGGGACGGTAAAGAAATCCCAAAACAGCCAGGAGGCGACGATCTGCCTTTTGTTTATTCCGGAACGCTGGTTGTTCAGGGACACGGAATCGCGCAGGTTACAGCTACAGGCGCAAAAACGCAAATGGGCAGGATCGGAAAAGCCCTGGAGACTATTTACCAGGAAGAAACCCAGCTGAAAAAAGAAACCCGGTCAGTTGTCCGTAATTTTGCTATTGGCGGGTTAATACTATGCATGATCGTTGCGATCATATACGGATATACAAGGGGTGACTGGCTAAATGGGATACTTGCTGGACTGGGTTTATCCATGGCATTGATCCCTGAAGAATTTTCAGTAGTCCTTGTCATATTCCTGGGAATGGGCGCATGGCGCATGTCAAAAAGAAAGGTATTGACAAGACGCATGCCTGCAATTGAAACGCTCGGCTCTGCAACAGTCCTGTGTGTTGATAAGACCGGGACTTTGACAATGAACCGGATGATCCTGAATAACATATTTTCAAATAGTGAATATTATGATCTTGAAAAAAATGGGCAGATAGAGGTTTAAGGATACTGGGTGTCGCAAAATCAAGCTTTAATGATGATGATTTTCCTGAAAAGCAGCATGATTTCCAATTTGAATTCATTGGTTTACTTGGTTTTCTGGATAATGTTCGTCCGGGTGTCAATAAAGCGCTTTCGGATTGCTATACTGCAGGAATAAGAGTTATTATGATAACAGGGGATTATCCGGGGACAGCGCAGCATATCGCACGCCAAATAGGTTTAAAAAATGATCAATATTTTTGCGCGCGTTGTGCCTGAACAAAAATTGGCTCTCGTGGAAGCGCTAAAATCAAACGGGGAAATTGTTGCAATGACAGGCGACGGGGTTAACGATGCACATGCATTAAAGGCAGCTCATATCGGTATTGCGATGGGTGAAAGGGGAACTGATGTTGCAAGGGAATCAGCAGCAATAGTACTGTTAAATGATGATTTTTCATCCATAGTAGAAGCTGTCAGGATGGGCAGGAGGATATTTGATAATCTTAAGAAAGCGATATCATACATTTTTTCAGTTCATGTACCCATAGCCGGGCTAGCCCTTTTTCCTATAATGTTCAACCTGCCCCTGATACTTTTACCTGCACATATCGCATTTCTTGAATTGATAATTGACCCTGCCTGTTCTACGGTATTTGAGGCAGAGCCTGAAGAAAAAAATATTATGAAAAGACCTCCCAGAGATCTAAAAGAGAAATTATTTGGCAAAAAAATTGTTTTTGCCAGCCTTTTGCAGGGCATCAGCGTGCTTGTTGTTGTAATTTTTATTTTTCTTCTGGCTTTAACGATGGGAAAAAGTGATATGGAAGCCCGAAGCCTCACGTTTGCAACCCTTGTTATAGCTAATCTTACCTTGATCATTGCAGGCCTCTCATGGGAAACAAGCTTGATAAGGATCAATCCTGAAAATAAAGCATTGTGGCTTGTTATCGCTGG
Organism: Methanosarcinales archaeon; assembly: GCA_905339155.1. Taxonomy (GTDB): domain Archaea; phylum Halobacteriota; class Methanosarcinia; order Methanosarcinales; family Methanoperedenaceae; genus Methanoperedens. Next base: position 7,650 of record CAJPFJ010000042.1, on the reverse strand, counting down.
AGCACTTGGAAGCCTTGTTCTTGTGCTGAATATTCCGGTTTTAAGGAACCTGTTTCATTTTTCCAAACTTCATTTAAGTGACATAATGATCGTATTCCTGGCCGGGATTTCCAGCGTATTATGGTTCAAGGTACTTAATGTCAGGGTAAAGTGAACTACCCTTTCTCGCGGATTGCGATCTCTGTCCACCTGCTGCTTCGCCTTTTTGGAGGACTTTTCACTTGATATATTCTTTTAACATTGCATGGTTTGGAAGTATAATATCCGCATTCTTCAATAATTCCGGTTCAATATATGTCGGGATCGCTATGCAGTATAAGCCTGCCTTTTTTGCCGATTCCACACCTAAAGGCGCGTTTTCGATAACGATACATTCATTTTTTTGGACTTTTAGCATTTCAACAGCTTTTAAATAAGGGTCCGGGGATGGCTTTCCTTCTGTAACATCATTTCCAGTCACCAGGACAGAAAATGTATTCGGGAAAAACCGCCCGATTAACTCTTTGACAACTGCTTTATCAGAACCGGATACTACCGCTAAAGCATATTTGTTTTTTAATATATCGATCAATTCATATATTCCTTCAAAAACAATCACCTTATTGATTTTTGAAAATATTTCCTTTTTTTCTTCTGCAAGTTTGTAAAAGTCCTCAGGTCCGGGTATCCTGCCTGCTTTTTCAAATATTAGCCTGATTATTCCAATATGGTTTGAACCTTCGATTTTATAGATATCATCTCTTTGTATCTTGATCCCCACATTGGCAAAAACAGTTGCCCATGCGTCTGCGTGATAGGGCATAGAATCAAAAAGTATGCCATCCATATCAAAAATCACTGCTTTTAGCATACATTCTTTAACGATCCACAGGTTTAATAAAGATAATCCAACCAGGTTAGATTCAACTGATCCCTGCAAAGTATTTTATACTTCTCTTTCGATTGTAAGCAACATGAAGGCTTATGAGTTTGATTTCCCGGAGGATCGGTATTACATGAAAAACCACATATGGCTAAAGCCTGAAAATGAAGAAATCCTCATAGGTATCACGGAACTTGGCCAATCATTATCCAAAGGGATCGTACACATTGATCTTCCTGAAATAGGGGAATCAATCCAAAAAGGGGACATGCTGGTGGCATATGAAACAATAAAGGCAGTGTCCCAGATATCAGTTCCATTTGATATAAAAGTCACATCAGTAAATGAAAAACTCTGGGATGCCCCAAATATTATCAATAGTGACCCTTACAATGAGTGGATAGTGAAAGTAAAAGGAAAATTTGATGATAGCAAGGTAATGAAAGTGGAAGAAGCAACAGGATATTATACGAGATTGATCGCCAAAGAACGTGAACGATATGCGGATAATTAACCTTATATATAAAAATGTAATAACCTGACAAAAGAGGAAAAAAAATGGTCGAAATAGATGGACACAAACTTCCGGAAGAATTGTATTATGCTAAAGATCACACATGGGCACGAATCGAAGACAATGGTACTGTTACAGTTGGTCTTGATGCCTACGGAACAAAAGCGGCAGGAAATATCGAATATATTGACCTTCCCCTTGATGATGATGAATTCGAGGCAGGAGAGGCATTCGGGTCACTTGAATCAGCAAAATGGGTGGGAGGCTTATTGATGCCCGTTTCCGGCACTGTAATAGAAGTCAATGAAAATATCGAGGATGATCTGGATATATTAAAAGAAGACCCATATGGAGAAGGTTGGTTGATCAAATTAAAGCCCAGCAACCTGACGGATGATCTTAAAAGTCTTGTTCATGGGCTTGATGTAGGTCCCTGGCTCAGGAAAGAGATCGAGAACCGGAAGAAAAAATAGATTTTAGCATTGTATTTATTTTTTTCTTTTGTTTTATTTTGAAATATTATATATTCCAAAAAACGTCATGTATTCCTGGAACTGTTCATTCGAGCCTATATCAAGTGATTTTGGGGCGATCCTAATATCCATATCCTGTTTGTCGGTTTTTTGTTTTTCATTTTCAATCATATGAATCTCCTTCTTTTTTGTGCGACTTAATCTGTCCAGAAAAAGATAGGTAAAGATCTTCTTGTTCTGTCGTCATTATGTTTCTGTCTCTCAGTCATATTTTCAGTCTTCTCTTTTGTCATTTCGATGTTTTTTTGAGCCATGATTTTCTCAGGGTTTTTTCTTAGTAATGATTACTATGATTATAACCATTCATATACTTATTTGGTAAATAAAATGATTATTATAATGACAATATTATTGAGCAAAAAAACCATAGGAAATTACCCCGGAAACATATGATTGTTTCAGCCGGTAGGCAAGCGGAAGATAGTGTGAGAAATATATTTATTGAAAATTTACGATAAATAAATAAAGCCTTTTTGGAGGAGTTCACCATCCTCTTGATTGAAGAACTTCACTTTCAGATAAACTCCTTATATCAATACCTTTCATTACACCGCCAAGCCCCTTTGATATCCGGGCAAGCTGTGCAGCGTTATCATAATTATTCACGGCTTCGACAATTGCAGAAGCCATCTTTTCTGGATTTTCAGCCTTAAATATCCCTGACCCCACAAAAACACCATCTGCTCCGAGGCGCATCATTAGAGCCGCATCTGCCGGCGTAGCTATTCCGCCAGCTGCGAAGTTCACGACAGGAAGCCTCTGGAGCTTTGCAGTCTCTTTTACAAGCTCAATTGGCGCTTCAATTTTACGCGCAACTGCTATCAATTCCTCTGAACTTTTACCTTTTAACTCCCGCACGGCGCCCATAATGGCACGCATATGCCGGACCGCTTCTTTCACATCTCCCGTTCCAGCTTCACCTTTTGTTCTTATCATTGCTGCGCCTTCGTTTATCCTTCGAAGCGCCTCTCCGAGATCACGGGCTCCACATACGAAAGGTATTGTGAATTTTGTTTTATCGATATGGTACATCTCATCTGCCGGTGTAAGTACCTCAGACTCATCTATCATGTCAACACCGAGCGCTTCAATTATCTCTGCTTCAACAAAATGCCCGATCCTGGCCTTTGCCATAACAGGTATTGTCACAGCGTCAATGATTGCTGCAATTACCTGTGGGTCAGCCATCCTGGCAACTCCCCCGGATTTCCTTATATCCGCAGGAACCTGATGCAGCGCCATTACAGCCACAGCTCCGGCTTTTTCTGCAATAACCGCTTCTTCGGGTGTTGTGACATCCATAATGACTCCGCCTTTTTGCATTTTTGCAAAACCGCGTTTTAAAAGTTCAGTTCCATGTCTGAGATTTTCAAGTTGCATAACGTCTTAACTGCTTAATTATATAAGATATACTTTGCGCCGTTTTTTAATTGCAGCAATTGACTTTTCAACCTTGAGCGTAATAGCGCATTCGGAAGATTAATATAAGTATATGTGCTTATAATATAACATAATAAGGTTACAGCCTTATATTATTGGCGCTGGTGTCATTATGGAAACTAATAAAATATACGCAGTTCTAACAGGCGATTTAATTGGTTCTTCGAGATTTAACATAAAAGAACGGGAAGAGCTTTTGTTTATTCTTAAAGATTCATTCAAAATAATTTCCCCTGACATAATTACATCACAGTTTGTGATATTCAGGGGTGATAGCTTTCAGGGAGTATTATCCAGACCTGACGAAGCTCTCAATGCAGCATTAATTATTCGCGCCAGTTTATTATCAAAATTTAAGGGAAAAAGAACCCGTCTGGATGCCAGGATCGCCATTGGTATAGGAACAATTGATTATTTACCCCGGGACCAAGCTGGAGAGGGTGACGGTGAAGCTTTTAGAAATTCAGGTCCGGAACTTGATAAAATGAAAAAAGGCGAACAAAATTTAATAATAAAGACGCCATGGATTGAGATAAACGAAGAATTACAAATAGAATGTTCCCTGCTTGATGCGCTAATTCAACGATGGACGAAAGAACAAGCTGAAGCAAATTTTTATCAAATTCAGAGCCCGAAATCCAGAGAATTTCTGAGCTTTGCCCGAGAGGATGCGGGCTCAAATCAGAGGTTAACACAAGCAGAGACGGCTAAGATTCTGAACATAAGCCAATCGGCTGTATTCCAGCGTTTAAAAACTGGCGGCTACTGGGCAGTTCAGGCATTTTTAGAGCGTTTTAAAACGATTGTTCAAGGCAAGGTGTAAATATAAGGTTAGACACTTATAATCATGTAAAATAAGGTAGAGGACTTATAATGATCACACAAATGGATATATCATTGCTCATTCGTTTAATAATTGCACATCTACTTACTGATTTTGTATTTCAAAGCGACTCATGGATAAACAAACGATTTAAGAATGGTTGGCACTCAAAACATCTCTATCTACATGGGATAATTGCTGGAATGCTTGCATTTTTTTTCTCCGGACTATTGAATCTGATCTGGATTCCTGTTGCTGTTGCGGTCACACATGTTTTAATTGACGGTATAAAAGCAAAATATGAAAATAATATCAATTCCTTCTTAATTGATCAGTCAGGGCATTTTATAGTTCTCCTGGCTATCTGGATATGGATAATTAACCCAAAATCAGAAGATATAGAAGTTTTAAAACAAATTTTTCTGCCAGGAACAAAAATCTGGGTTATAGTAGCAGCTTATCTTGTAATAATCTGGCCAACCAGTGTATTAATCAGCAAACTCACAGAAAAATGGAGTAACCTGATCGAAAAAGAAGCTACAGGCAAGCAAGATGAAAGCTTAGAAAAAGCCGGGAGATGGATTGGCTGGTTGGAACGTTTCTTAATTCTCACTTTTGTCATTCTAAGGCAGTATGGGGCGATAGGTTTACTGGTGGCGGCGAAATCAATTTTCAGGTTCAGTGAATCGCGCAAAGTGGGAGAATATGTTTTGATCGGAACTCTACTCAGTTTTGCTATTGCAATCCTTGTCGGGTTAATAGTAAGTTTATTTTTATAAGGCTACCTTTTAACTCCCACACGACCACCGTTTGCTGATATATCTATGCCGATTGTCTTCAGGTATTCCTGAGAATGCCCTTTTCCGTGAAGAAGGACTTCTATGAGGTCAGGAACTTCATCTATGTCCGTACTGAGATTAAAAGAGTCAAATATCTCTATATGAAGGCCTGAAGCGATCCGGAGATGTTTAAGGAAACTCGCCCCATAATAATCCACATGGAAACTTCCCGGGTCGCGGATAAATATTGCATTCGTGCCTCCCATCCTGCCGGGTGCGATCATGATATCGGCCTTTGTGGATACAATGTCCTTTATGTTCTTTGTTGAGACAAGGGGGATATCTGCCATAATTATAAGAACTGGCTCATTTATTTTATGTGAAGACATCTTGTCCAGATATTCATTCAGGGCTTCATTTAAACCCATTTCCGTCAGCACTATATTAACCCCTTCTACTTCGATAATTGATGTGGATAAAATATCGATCACATCAAAGCATCTTGAAGTGACAAGCGTTCCAGCTACGTCATTCAGCATAGCCATTGCAAGCTCTTCGCGCTCTTTTTCGGATAGCAATGAGCCTAATCTTGACTTTGCATTACTTTTCTTGAATGGAATGAGGGCTCTCATATTCCTCTCAAAAGACATGGTACACAAATAAAAAGCTTTGGAAATAATAAAGTCAACAAAGCTATGCACAGGGTCAATACTATAGTCCCCTGCTGTCGGAAAAAATGCTCCATTATATAGTCGTGGCACCTTTTTGGTCTGGTTCATGGGTATTTAATCTGCATTTTTGTTAATCAGTAATGCATCGTAATAACAATTTAGCCCAGACCAAGCTGCCTCATCATTCCCACCAGGTCGTAGAAGAGCCTCTCCTCGACGATCTCCCCATCCTTCCAGTTGGCTACCGTGCAAAATTCGAGCCGAAATTTCTTGTTCGTAGGCGGGATCGTTTTGCCGCCGGGCCCCTTCATTGGCCCCTTCATGGTGCCAGTAAAATCGGCTACTGTGCACGTGTAGGCGCCCTGGCCGAAAAGAATCTTATATGGGTTATTCACAAGATGGTTATCAGGAAATGTCTTGAAAAATTCCACAGCTTCATTGTGATGCGACTCTCTTCCTCTCGTTGGCTCCGGCTGCCCCGGCCAGTACACAGCAGTATTCTCAGCATGACGTTTCTTGAACGTATCCCAGTCCTGGGAATTCCATGCGTCATCTAACGTTTTCATCAGTTGCAGGTTTTCCTCTACACTATTTTGTTGTGTCATAATTTTATTACTCCCATTTTCATATAGGAGCATGTGCAGAATAAAGATTGCGGTCTCCTGGACTCCATGTTCCAGGTCTATGTTCGGGAGTTAGTGGTAAAAAAAGTGACCGGGCTATGCCGGATTAAAAAAGAGCTTCTGCAGCAACAAGTGCTTTATCGTAATTGGCCGGATATGCTCTAAGCTTTATTTTTGCAGTGATCGTATCGGCAGTCGTTGCAAGCCTGATTTGCCCTTCAAAAGCAGCCTGCTTATCGAACCTGATATGCAAACAGCATTCATCATCGATCCTTTCGCACCGTTCATTACTTAGCTTTTTAAGTTCAAATTCCGGAAGACGTGATTTCAAATTATCAATAAAACGTGTGCAGTCTTTACCTTTGATCTGTCCATGGAGTAAGGTGATCGGATTGCCAAAATGACCTTCTGTCTGTGATTCATTTATCTTATTATCAAAAAGAAAAAGCGACAGGGCAGTTTTTACCCTGTCATCACTTTCGGTGGCATGAACGCTGGCCCGAAAAGTGATATAATGTATACTCATTTGCCAGTATTGTTGTGAGATCTCAGGCTGGGTCTTGTTTTCTCAGTCCCTATGCCCTTTCGTCTCTGGCCCCTGCCCTTTCTGCCTGCGCTTGTCTTTCCTCTGAATACACGGCCTTTCTGGGTATTACTGCACATCCATTTGAGGTTTTTATCTGCCTTTATCGAAGGATGGTTACCATCAACGACTATTACCTCATACCATTTGTGTTTGCCGTCCTGGCCTACCCAATAGCTGTTCAATACCTGCATATTCGGGAATCTTCGTGCGACACGCTCTTCAGCAATACTCTGTATACTCTTTCCTGGTGTGATCTTGTTGACGCCCATGTGCTTGGTTCGTCTTCCGCGCTGCCATCTCGATTTGCGCCTTCCACCGCGTCTTACTCTCACGCGTGCTACTGCAATACCCTGTTTTGCCTTAAAACCAAGGGCTCTTGCCCTGTCAAGTCTTGTCGGATGGTCCAGCCTTGTAACTGCCGGTTCGCGTCTCCAAACCTGCATCCTTTCCCATAAGAGTTCACCGATACCTGATTCGTCGGGTTTTTTCCAGGCGTCCCTTATGAACGCATACATTGATTTCATTGTTTTCTCCAATTTAGTTTTACGGTTCAGCCTTATCAGGCCACATCCCTGCGGGATTTCTCCCGCCGCTTCTGGCCTTTAACAAGTTCATTGTAGTTAAAGATATCTTTGATTTTCGGTTATATGAGAGCAACCATAAAATATTCCGGTGAATTATCAGTATCTCCGAAGGAAAATGAGCCTATTGACAGCCCACCCTTTACAAACAGCGTCTTAGATAATAACCGATGTGGATAAACTACCGAAAGACGTACCTGATGTTCTCACAGCCTGCATGTCTTGTTACTGGGGCTAA
>CAJPFJ010000041.1 GCA_905339155.1 Methanosarcinales archaeon | reverse complement strand
AAACGACTTAAACGTAACATCCTATTCCCGTCTTTCGTAAAGCCGAACTGGATAAGGGATGTGACATAGTACGGCGGGTATCGCCGGAATTCAAGCTTGTCTGAGAATCCAGTAGGTATTCTATGAAGCAGGAAGCCCCTTGTGAAAGCAAGGTTCACTTTCCCCTGTTATAGCATTGGGAGTAAAAGAGTATATATTTTGCCGCTGCAATAACTTCCACAGGCGAAGTTAAAGAATTCACAATAAAGGAATCGAAGGTCAATTAATAGTTCGAGAAAGATAGTTATATATGTCATCTCAATGAATAAATAGATGGGAGTAGAAATTATGGAAATGAAAAACATTGCATACGCAATATTGGCTATATTCATGGTGTCAATTTTTCTGGGCTGTGTAAGTGCGCCGCCAGAGACAGAACTCAAGGCTGATGGGAAATCTGTATATGACTTTATAATAAAAGAGGACTATAAAAACTGGAAGAAGTGGCCAGGCACGGGCGAAATGTATCCAAGGTCAACAGAAAAACCAAGCGAACCACACGGCGCTTTTCTGACAACATATGTAAACGATGACGCTTTCGCTGCAATAGATGGCAAAAAGGGAATCTTGCCTGATGAGAGCATAATAGTAAAAGAAAACTATGGTCCTGACAAAAAACTGGCCGCAATAACAGTTATGTACAAAGAAAAAGGCTACGATCCGGCTCATAATGACTGGTTCTGGGCTAAGTACCAACCAGATGGCACGATAGATGCCGAAGGAAAGGTAGAAGGATGCATCGACTGCCACGCTTTGCCAAAAGATATCTTCAAAGACAAAACCAATGATTACATATGGTCAAGTGACCTTAGATAGAAATGTATCTGGAGATTTAAAAAGGACGAAGTCTATATGGGCTTTCCTGGAACTGTGGCAAGCTCATTTGCAGATATAACCTTAGTCTTTCAGATTGCAGGTTTTATTATCCTTTTTTCTGCCAATGTGTATGTAAAAAGAAAAGATCTTTCAAAACATTTTAGATTGGCAGAGATCGCTGTCTTTTTGGGAATGGATTTCAGTTTGATGTGATATATTAATTTAAACATTAAAGGAGGACAAAACAATGGCAATTCCAAAGATGGCTCTATGTATCCGAACAAACCCCCATGGTCCGCACACGCTGGATATTTATTCCCGCCTGCTGGATGACCAGATAATACTCCTCACAGGTGAAATCAATGAGGATACGGCAGAAAGTATTATAGCGCAGCTTCTTTATTTAGAAGCAAAAGACTTCGAAGGTGATGTCCATTTATACATAGACAGCCCTGGAGGACTGGTCACTGCGGGTCTTGCCGTCTACGATGCCATGCAGTGCACTAAATTCAGTATCGAAACCATCTGTATCGGGCAGGCTGCCTCTATGGCAGCGGTTTTACTGGCAGCAGGAGCAAAGGGAAAAAGGATGGCATTCCCCAATGCGCGGGTGATGATACACCAGCCACTTGGTGGAGCACAGGGACAGGCATCTGATATCGCTATTCAGGCAAAAGAGATGGCAAGAATAAAAGAACATCTTAACGAAATCCTGGTCCATCACACAGGGCAGCCCATGGAAGTTATTGAGAAAGATACGGACAGGGACTTCTTCTTATCGTCAGAGGAAGCAGTGGAGTACGGTTTGATAGATAAAATAATGAGGGCAGGGGAAGGAGTGGTAAAAGCGAATAAAAGGATATGAGTGCAGCATAAATCAATGCTTTGCTAGATTCGTAGTCTTTACTTAACGGCGATAACGGCCAAGCCATCCAAATGTTCGCTCTACTACCCATCGATGAGGAAGTACTTGAAAACCTTTGACGTCATAGCTTCGTTTGACTATTTCCAGTGTGTAGTCCGAAGTTCAGTTCGCAAGCTAGCGTTAATTCGTTCCCAAGTCCCATTAAGGCGCCAAAGGCGGAAATAGTGATAAACGGTTTTCCATTTTTCCAAAATAGAGGTTGCCACATAATTTAATCATCAAAAGTTAATAATAGTGTAACAGTTACAATAGGAGAGGGAATTTTTGGATGGGCTCGTGAGAGCGGAGTGAAAATAAACTCAAAACCCATTTCGTTTATATAAATTCCTATTCGTTAAAAAACTTCAGCAATTTCTCCACTGGCCAGCAGTTTATAATGTCTTCTTTTTCGGCCCAGCCGCGGCGCGCCTGGGAAATGCCGTATTCTATGTAATGTAATTGGGAAGGGTTGTGGGAATCCGTATTGATAATCATTTTCACCCCTTCTTCCTTGGCTCTTTTAATGTAGACATCTTTCAGGTCCAGCCGCTCTGGATAGGAATTTATTTCCAGGACAGTTTTCGTTTCCCTGGCCGCCTCCAGGATTTTTTCCACGTCAATCTGGTATTCTTCGCGCTTCTTGATCAGCCTTCCGGTGGGATGGGAAATGATGTCCACATGGGGATTTCCCATCGCCTTGATAATCCGCTCTGTCATCTTTTCCATAGGCATCTTGAATTGGGAATGGACTCCAGCAATCACGTAATCGAGTCTGGCTAAAACTTTATCGTCTATATCGATGGATCCGTCCTGCATAATGTTGGCTTCACAGCCGCTCAATACCCTGAATTTCAACTGTCCACCAGAGCTCAGGCGAAAATTAATTTTCTCTATTTCAGAAATATGGTGAAGCAATTGTTTTTCGTCTAAACCATGTTCTATCTTCAAAGTTTTGGTGTGCTCAGAAATGCCGATATACTCGTAGCCAAAATCCCTGGCAGCCAGCGCTGCCTCTTCAATCGGCGTACCATCGATTTCCTGCCACCGCGAATGATAATGCAAATCTCCTTTGATATCCTTATAATCAATAAGTTTCGGTAAACCATTGGATTTACCTTGAGCTTCGCGAATAGCGGCTTCGATTTCGCCTGTGTTTTCCCGTAATTCCGGCGCCATCCAGCTCAAGCCCAAAACCTTGTAGACTTCTTCCTCATCTTCTCCCGCCACCATCTTTTGCCCTTTAAAAACGCCATATTCATTCAACTTTAATCCCTTTTCGATGGCAATCTTGCGCAGATGTATGTTGTGGTCTTTTGAACCGGTAAAGTACTGCAAAGCAGAACCGTAGCTCTTTTTGGGAATAACCCTGATATCCATATCGAACCCCTGGCTCATACGTATAGATGATTTGGTAGCGCCTTTTCCCCATACCCTGACTACACCAGGCAATGAAACAAAAATATCCATTACTTTCTCAGGATTTTCGGAAATGGCCAAAAAATCCAAATCGCCGATGGTGTCTTTCATCCTCCTCACCGAACCGGCCATAGATAACTCTTCTACTTCTTTCGACTTTTCCAGTTTTGCAAATACTTCTTTAGCTATGGGCAAGATCTCTCCCAGGAGAAATCTGCCCTTATCTCTTTTCAGGAACGCGATACCTTCCAGGATGTTTTTTTCTGTTTTTTCCCCGAAACCGGGTAATTTCCTTATTTTTCCTTCTTTTGCTGCCTCCTCCAGCTCGTCCAGGTTTTTGATGCCCAATTCTTCGAAGATGATCTTAACTTTTCTTGGCCCCACGCCTTCCACAGTGGTAAGGATTTCGACATCAGCCGGTATTTTCTTTTTGAAATCCTCATAATATTTTATTTTGCCTGTCTTAAGATATTCTTCGATTTTTTGCGCGATGCTTTCGCCCACCCCGGGGATTTTTTTTAGCCCTTTAAACCCCTCCTCCCTATACAAATCTTCTATATCGCGATCGAACGTATCGAGTTCCAGACCGGCTTTTCTATATGCCTGGGGCTTGAAAGCCACGCCTTCCATTTCCAAATATTCGGCGATTTCATACAATATTTTGGCTATTTCCTGGTTCTTCATGGGAATCTTTCAGTTATGTCTTCGGCTGTGTCTATCTTTGGCTAAAATTCTCCTCTGCTCAGCTAATTTTTTTCAACTGAGCCCTGTATATATCAACTATCTCCTTCACGGTAGTAGCGTCCTCCGGTGCTTTATCCTTCCTCCACCTGTGTGTGAACCTGGGGAACCTGACAGCAATGCCGGCATCCTTTCTTATCATGTTATAAGCACATACATGAAGAGGACTTAAGGTAAGTTCATCCCCGATTATCTCAATTACAACAGCAGGAGCGAACCAGATATTAGCCTCAAGTTTGCTCTCAACTCTTGCATGTCTGTGTTTAAGTTCATAAGACTCCAGGAGTTCAGGCAAGTTTTTCAGGTCTTCATCAGTAAAGCCGCTTCCCACTTTGGTTATTGTGGGAAAAACATCCTTTTCGGGGTCATAAACAGATACCAGAAGTGCTCCATAGCTTCCTGACCTCTTGCCCCTGCCCATAAGCGCGCCTACTATTACTACGTCTATTGGCTCGATCATCTTTGACTGGTAGCTACGCTTGAGTTTTATCCAGAGCCAGCTTCTAGCTCCTGCCTGATAACCCGATGCACCGCTTTTTAATATAAGCCCTTCGCACCCGTTCTCTATAGCGCCCTCAAAGAACACCTCTACTTCCCTGACATCATCCGATATCATGGATTGCGCCAGCCTTAACCCATTTGTCTCTTTTATTGAACTTTTCAATATCTCCCTGCGTTCAATTAACGGCATCTGGGTCAGGTCATCGTCTTCGATAAGCAGGGCATCGAAAATGTACATATGGGCGGGGAATTCCCTGGCAGCTTTCTCAATTCCATATTTTCGCCTGCGGTGCATCAATACCTGGAACGGGAGCATAGCACCGGTATCATTATCAACCGCAACGCACTCCCCTTCTACTATAGCATTGTCTGCTTCGATATTCTTCCTTGCAAGATCTGCTACATCAGGATACTGCTCTGTGATATTCTCAAGCCGTCTTGAGAATAGCAATATTTTATCTCCCTGCTTATGGATCTGGATTCTCTCGCCATCGTACTTCCATTCGCATATCGCTTTCCCGAGCTTCTCGATGATATCCTGTGCGCTCTCAAGGCGCTGGGCCAGCATCATCCTGGCAGGTCTTCCTGTCTTAACATGATACTTCTTTATGCCTTCTATACCCTCTGTGCACAGCGTCTTAGCAACATCTCCTAGATCAGATGTAAGGTTATACGCTCTTTCTATCACTTTCCTGGCTTCCTTCTGTGCATATGCCTGGGCCAGGGCTTCAAGAATAGTCATATCTGCTATGCCCAGTCTCATTTTTCCTGTGACCGTACGCATAATATACTTAGCTTCTACGGGCTTTGCATCCATAAGCAGCCCGGAGAGGACTTTTACCTTAGCATCCACACTTCCCACCCCAGTTGTTCTTGCAATCTTATCAAGAGCATCATAGACATCCTGTACCATAAGACTCTTTTTCAGAAAGTGTCACTTGCTTTTTTGCCTTTAGAAGGCTCTGTGCAGCAGTGCCTATATCCCCTTTGTTCCTTAGTTCCCTCTCTACTTTCTCCAGAGAAAGCCCTGTAGCTGCAGATAGTGCCTTTAGAGCTGTTTTCTCAGCTATCCCCATATCTACACCGGCAAAATCCGGGTAAAGCTTGCCCTGAGTAAGATAAACGATCTTATCTATCACCCTGCCGGGTATCTTTTTTAAAAAATCTACAATATAGCGTGTAATCTCAAGGCGCTTCGTTGTTGCGCCTATCGCTTCGTAGAGGTCAACAAGCTCAATGTACTTCACACTCTCACCAGATATATATCTTAACTCTGTGTAAATAAAACCATGCTAATCATAAGTGAGTATTCAAATATATTGTCCTCTACACTATAATGCATGTATAAGCAAAAGTCCGGATTCGAACCGGAATGAAATCGCTCATCAGTACAATTCTTTCGTTCCCATCAGCCTGTAGAAATCTTAAAGTGGATTGCAGTACCTCTTTAAATTAACAGCATTTTCAGGGAGGATATAGCAGGAACTTGAAGATCATGTCAAAGCAGGAACTTATGGACGAGATAGTTAGTGAGGTGCAGGTTTGCAGGAAATGCCGCCTCTGGCAGTACGCAAGAAACCCTGTTCCCGGAGAGGGAAGCCTTGAAGCCTCCCTGATGCTGATAGGCGAGGCACCGGGATATAGGGAAGACCTGGAAGGAAGACCTTTTGTTGGGAGCGCGGGAAAGCTCTTGGACAAGCTTATCTCAGGCATCACTCTCAGGAGGGAAGAGGTCTATATCAGTAATATCGTCAAGCACAGGTCTCTGAAGAACAGGGAGCCAAAAGCGGACGAAGTTGAGGCATGCACTGCATATCTAGATAGACAGATACAGATAATAAGGCCGAAGATTATCGCAACGCTGGGAAAGCATTCAACAAGATATATTCTTTCAAAGGTGAACATAGAGGTCGATGGATTGACCGCAGTTAGAGGACGGGGTTATAAAAAGAACCTTCTTGGCCTGCCTGTCACTATAATACCTACCTTCCATCCTGCCGCAGTGCTCTATAATCCTGCGTACAGGTCAGGCCTGGAAGAGGATTTTCAAAAGATAAGGGAAGAACTTGAAAAAAAGGTGTAATACCATGGGCGATGTTGTCAAGTCTTGGGTTGTTAGAAGGTAATCGTTACTTTAAGAATGGTAACTATCCAGATTCATGAAAAGTGTCTCCTTATCTCCCCATCTTAGCTACTCGTTTTTTGGGAGATCGTTCAAGATTCAGATTTCAGAAATCACTTTCTTGACTTTCGCGGCAGATCAATTCTACAAATTGCCCGGGTGTTTTGTATTCTTCCTGCCCTATGAAATCCCTGTCCAGACTAACAAGATATTTAATTCCATATTTCTTCACAACGGCCAGTTGCTCTAAGTCTTTTTCTTTTATCTGTCCAGTGTACTCCTTCATAGTATCCTTAACGTCTCTGGCAAGTGATATTTTACAGGCTTCATATAGGTATTTTCTGAAATTGTCTGCAAGATTTTTATCATGATACTTTCTAAAGTAGCGATAGACTTCTTTTATTACTCGCTCCGAAATGACAGCTTCTATTTTTACGTCATTTAACAGTTCTATGATAGTATTGGAATTTGAGTCTGGAAATTCAAAGGCGAATATGAAGACATTGGTATCCAAAAAAATTCTATTCTTCATCGCGAATGCTCTGTATATCAACTGCCAGTTTCTCAGGGCTGACTTTTCTCTTTTTATGGGCCTGTATCTCGTGCCATACTGTTTTTCGATCCAGTAGGTTAAGGTCTATGGCATACTTTATTAAAGCCGACCTGATCGCTTCGGACTTGCTATTGAACAGGCCCAGATCTACCATCTGTTTGAGAAGATGTGCTTCAATTCCTTTGAATTTCAGAGTTAAAGTTGTAGTTTCAGTCATAAAATCTTATAGTGAATTGATAGTATTTATATATTATTTACTTCTACTGAAGCTATTTTTTTTTAACTAAATTTTAGTAGAAATCATGATTACAATGAAGCTGTAGCTTTTTGCAATCACGATAATTAGCGAAACGTCATAAATCAGTGTTAGCAGCCGAAATAATTAAGTTTGCAGCATGCCTACCATAGTTAGGAATTGCATTGCCTACAATAGAATATGAAAAGAACAACGCAAAATGAAAAATTCATAAGACAGCCCGCCCTCAGGCTCTTTGCGGCTGAGCTTGCAGAATCAAAACAGACGATTATCGACCACGTTGAAGGGAGAGAATTCGAAATTCGCTATCAACTAACTCCAACTGGGGTCAAAGCAAAGAGGGTCCTTATGATGGGAGCTCTTGTAGAGGTCGATAATGTGGGTACTTCGGGTGAATACATGAGAGGAAGAATAGTTGATCCCACAGGGGCATTCAACATATACGCAGGCCATTACCAGCCAGAGGCTCTAGTATCCCTATCCAATCTTACCATACCCTGCTTTGTAGCGGTAGTAGGCAAAACCAATGCGTATAGACCTGATGAGGAAAACACGATCATATCTATCAGACCTGAAACCATCGTAGAGATTGAGGCAGAAACACGAGACTATTGGGTAATAGAAACTGCAGCCAGGACTCTGGAACGGGTTGAAAAAAGCCGGCTGCCAGAAGTAGAGAAAGAACGATACAGGCAATTGTGCAAGGATGCTTTAACAAAACTCGTCTATATGCCGCAAGAGACAAGCATACAACAAGAAGAGATTCCAATAGAGCCAGTACCTCTTCAAGAACAAGACATTCCTGACAAGATAATTATCGAACAACCAACTGTTAAAGACAAACGACCAGACAGCCCTGAGCTGGAGGAAATAATGATATATGCAAGCAGCATAGCCCCCCAAAAAGTGGTAAGTTATATAGATTTAGGAGAGGGTACATCAATCGAGACAATACCTCTGATTGAAGGGAGATGCCATGAACCCCAGGTTGGAGTCTTCCATCCTGCCCTGATGGAAGAAAAACCATCTCATTCACTGCCATCCTCCGTTTCTGAATTGAATACAGCACATGAATCTATGACTCCGATGGATGCTACATCGATAAAAGAACACAAAGACGAAGAACCTAAAGAAGAACTTTCGTTTAAATCGAAGCCATCTATTGTGGAAGTACTGCCAAATCTCGAAAGTGAAATGTCTAAAACTTTGCAGGTGAAAGAAAGTAAAGAATCCAAAACCAAACCAAGTGACTCAGTTAAAGCACGGATAAAAAAGAAGAGAATTCGACAGGAATCTGCTAATAACTCCCAAAAAACGCTTTTCACAGAAGTATAATAGCGAATACAGAATAGCCACCATCAGTTCTTCCATTACCATTTTTTAAACTTCTAATGCATATAATTTTACGAAAAACTATTATTCGGTTCTCTTTCGCTATACGTATTTTCCACAGCTGAAAGCACTCTCTTTTAAGAACCATATCTCTGGCTTTATTTTATGTCATAGTGCAGTATCCTGTCATTTTTCAGACAGGCTCTCAGACCGTACAAGTTTGTATGCAGCTTCTGCACCTGCTCTTAGTGTTTCTCTAAAATCAAGACCGTGAGCTGAACACAGAAGTTCTATTGCCACCAGGTATGAGGCATTTTCAAAAATTTTCCGGCCTTTCAATGCGGCTGCCATGCCCATGCTCACATGATCCTCCTTATTGGAAGAAGTGGGTATTGAATCCACACTGGCCGAACACTTTGTTCTCTGAGACTAAAGCTGCTGTGTACTGTGCGACCTTATTCGCCGTTTTGATTTTTTTCCTCCCTGCCATAACCCCTGTATATCCTGCCATTAATCTCAGGTTTTGACATACCTGCCGACGCATTTATCCAGCTCTCGTTAAGAGATGGCGGTGACTGGAGTTATTCGTTAGAAAACATAAAGACGATAGCAGTAATAGATAAGACTACCGTTTACGATGATGAAAAGAAATCAGGGTATTCCCTTGAGGAGATATTTGGAAGTGACAGAATTATAAAAGCGAGGGTCCTCTTAAAAAAGAGATATCATTCGACATTGATCTTTGCAGTCTTATTTAAATGGCACACTTCATCCGTACCTTTTTATTATATCACGGACTCCGCACAGTGCCATGCCTCAAATTTCTTTCCCTGTGACACCATCTATTCTTAATTTCCTGTTTTCCAGGGCTACAAACCAGATGGGGTAATAAAAAAGTTCAAACTTTGTTATATCGGCTTCCTCATCTATACCTTTTATTATTTTTCTAAGTGTTTCCTCTGTAAGAACCTGTGTATTCGCCTTTCCCGAAATTTGCTGTATTTCAGGGCAATTAAGAGATTGTTTTATATTCGGGATTTCAAAGTTAATAAGAAAAGAATATAATTTTAAGTTCCCTTCTTTTGAAAACGTTATCATCTTCCTGTCCTGAAGGTGGCGGATGATATTTCGTATTGTGGTCTCAGATAGCTTTGTCTTAATTTCAAGGTCAACGATAGTAATTTTATTATTCCTGAAAATTTCCAATAAAATCTTGATTTCGTTTTCATTTAAACCAATTAATTTGGAAATACCTGTTGAGTATTTTAATCCATTTTTAATATCCACAAATTCGCCGCTTACAGAATCCACAATAAATGAATGCGATGTAAGACTCTTCATGATAAATCCCTCGGGAGAATTTATTTCAATCCAAACAAACGGATGATGGATAAGCTCGATAGATTTTACATGCTCCTTTTCCCCGAACAGCCAGTATTTTTTCTTCCTTTTTTCTTCAACAATAGCTTCTATCTGCTCTTTTAAAATGTTTGCACCGACGCTGTTTAATTTTACTCCGCCGATTTCACCAGCTACTGTTACCTTTTCCCTATCTAATCCTCCTGGACTCTCTACAAAACCAAGACTTGTTTTTAGCTCGGTAATTTTACCTGTTGCTTTTTGAATCAATTTTGGAGTAAGTCCTTTGTGCTGCGTGATTCTCCCTGCAGTTTGCATCCTGGTTTTTTCTTTCACACTATTTCCCATGACAAAAAATTCACCGATACTCAATTTAGGCAATAACTCCAATTCTTTCCTGTCTGCAAAAAACAAATCAACTGCTTTCAAATCGTTTTCTGTTGTTAATTTCCCGATAAACTGGTTTCCGCACTGGGAGAGGACATTTTTATTTACAAGCGAAGGTCTCTGTGTCGCAACAAGCAGACCTAAACCCCTTTTTCTGCCTCGTTTTGAAATTTCCTCGATCTCCTTTAAGGAGTCCTTGCTTTGCGGAACAAATTTGTCAGCCTCTTCAACGATTAACAAATATGGTTGTCTTACCTGATTTTCTATTTTATATAATTTACCTGCAAAATCAGAAATAACCTTTCTTTGATCAAGGGCATCTGATACATCCAGAATCAGGGAAACGTTGTTTTTTATTGATTTTGTTATGAGGTCATAGAAATCAATTTCGATATTTACATCAGCTTCTTCCCCGCCAACCCAGAGCATTTGAAATTTCTCCTTTAAAGAGAAATACTCCCCCTCAGTATCAACTATGCAAAAGGCGATATTATTTTGCAGCAATCGCTCGCAGAGCACTGCAATCAAATAGCTTTTACCGCTCCCGCTTTGACCTATTACACAGGTTCTTCCGGTAACCAGTTCCTGGGCGTCTATAACTACATCTTTTTCACCTGATTTTCCAGTAAGAAGCTGTATTTTATCATCCATGGTGAATGATTATCCCAAGCCTTGATATAATTAGTGCCAATAAAGTCGTAGGCTGAATGACCCTCTATATGGCTGCTCGTTATCCATTGGTGGTCATCGATGCTGCCGGGAATATGCACATTGAATTAAGGAAGATGAAAAATTAGGGTTCACTCCCAATTATATCGTTCATTTTTTTTAATAAATTATAAGTACAGAGTAATGAATGGGAGAAATATGACGAAAAAAACAATATTGTTCTTAATAATCTTATTTACATTGATCATGGCAATTTCGGGATGCATAGAAAATAAATCAACGACCGGAAAAAATCCCTCTGACAAATTTGAAAAATTAAATGTCAGCAATGTTACAACTTCATGGAATCTCTCGTTTCTATTTAGCACGAAAGAAGAAGCATCTTCCAGGCTTGAAGACTTAAAAATTCGCACAATATACATCAATGAAACATATCGCCTGAAATTCGATAACCTTACTGGTACTGTTTTATTAAGCTATCTGGAAGATGAAAAAGAATTTTTGAAATCTTTAGATAACCTGTGGGCATTCGGTTATGCCCAGAACAGTTTGAATGTCAATGACAAATTCTATGAGACCTTTATCTCAAATATCCAGGACCTGGCTACAGAACACGAGAAGGCCACTTCATTTGCCTCAATAAAACTCACATCAGTTTCAAAAGATGACTGGAATAAAATATTTGCGCAGGAGCCGGGTCTTGAAAAATATCGACCCTATCTCGAATCGGAATATATTCGATATATGGATCATCGGCCTCAAAATGAATCACATGCTGCATATCTGGCAAATATTTCAAACAAGCGTTTGAAACTGGAGACCATTGCATTTAAAGAGATCACTAATAACGTTACAGTTGCCGGGAACATAACTCTTGAGAATGGTGAAGAATATGCAATCAATTCTCAGTCGTACTATACCCTTCTTTCAACCGACAAGAACAGGAATAATAGAAAAAACGGCTTTGACAGCAGATCCTATCATTTGATCAATGAATCCGATAGAATGGCAAAACTGTATTCCCAGAAAGCAAAATTGGATGACCTCTACGCAAGAGAACTCAATTATTCAGATTATTATGAAGAAAAGATGTTTGGTTCGTATCTTACAAAAGAACAGATACAAAATATGAACTCGGTCTTCAAGGAAAGGAAAAATGTATTTGACCCGTATTTCAAATTCCGCCAGGATAAACTTGAACTCCAGCAACTCAGGCCATATGACCTATTTATGCAATTAATGGATGAACCAGATAAGAAATACAATTACACGGATTCATTAATAGAGATACAGCGATCATATTCAAAAATGGATCCGGTCTTCAATGAAATTTTTATAAAAACTGTAACTGGAAATTATATAGATGTTTATCCTGCCCCTGAAAACTGGAAACAGCCTGGTGGTTATGCGATTTCTCTGTGTGCCTTAAAATCACCATCCATTATTTTTATGAATTATGATGGATTGATCGATGACAAGAAAACCATCACTCATGAATTAGGCCACGATATCAACTTTTATTTGATGGGGAATAACGTTGATTTTTATTATTGCAGCGGGCCTGAGTATGAAATGGAAATTCCATCCACCTTTAATGAGGAATTATTTGTTGATTATGTTATCGAGAATTATGATAAAGACACAGCAGTTGCAGTTTTATCCCAGCATATAGGGGAATATCAAAACTATTTCACATTCCAGCCTTTAATTACGGAATTTGAATATGGAGCGCATAAGATATCCGATTCAAATGAGAATGTAAGCGGCGCGGAACTAAATTCACTATGGACCAATCTTTCAAAAGAATATAGAAGTAACTCAATCGAATATTATAATGAGGATTCTTCGGAATGGACATATATTAACCACATATATTTAACAAATAATTATTATACATTCAATTATGCGGTTTCAAAAGCCATTTCTCTTTCTCTTTTCAAAAAATACAGGGATAATCCGGAAGAATTCAATAAGAATTATATTGAATATCTTTCAGTAGGCACTACGCTTCCCCCGAAAGAAAAACTTAAGAAATACTTTAATATCGATATTGACAAGAAATTGTTTGAAGATGCGATGGATATTGTAGAGCAAAGAATCAACAAATTAGTTGAGATCGAGAATAAACAGGACTAATGAGATTAGTTTGAAAAGTTTGAATCGAACACGGATGACACGGATACGATTTATCGGATTTTCGTGATCAATCAAAAAGGAGAAACAAAAATGTTTCATGGCGAATTAACATATAGAAAGATCTGAATCAGAAGCCTCCAAATCCGTGCGTATCCGTTGAATCCGTGACATCCGTGTTCCCTTTGATTTGATGAATACGGCGCCACAGGCCAATCCCTATATACTGATTCCTGCATCCAAAGGCTGTGGTGATATCTGGCCTATTTGATATAATAGATCGCGTTACTGAATTCATTTACGAACTTTTTATAAAAATACAATTCCAGTCCAGCCGGAAGGTGCAAGAGGCATGACTTTTCGGCCCCTTGTTCTCACGGCAGAGCCTGGTCGTGAACTGCGTTGGCTTGGGCACTTACTGATACCCGGCCTTTTCGACGGTGAGCACATTTTCATCATCGAGCCGCTTGTTGCCGGAGGTGTGCGATTCATACAGCGTGAAATCATTACTGGCTTATTTGTTCCCCTTTTTGCGTACAGGCTGGATACTGAAACACGCAGGGGTTTTGAAGATATGAATCACGCTCTTAAGTTGCTGGCGGAAGGAGAATAAAACAAGTGAATCACCACCATGTCAGGTATCGGGGGAGCGATCCAACCAATCTTTCTAAACCAAAAACAACCGGAGTTCGTAACAGTTCGTTTGAGTTCGTTGTTTTTTTTTCTATATAGTATTATTTAAATTAAATTTGGTATCCGTTCAATGTCCACTGTATTTCTTTCTCTGCTAAAATTAACTAAAACTCCAAGTTTAATCCCTGTTGCTTTCAGATAATTCAAAACTTGTGCTTTGTGTATGCTTGTTATTTCGTTTGCAGTTTTTATCTCAATGATTATTTTATCTACAATATATAAATCTGCATAGTAATCCCCAACAACAATTTTTTTATAAGTAACTTTAATCGGGAATTGTTGCTTGACTATGAAACCTCTATCTTCAAGTTCAAATTTTAAAGCGTTTTCATATACTTTTTCTAAGAATCCAAGACCAAGTTCATATTTTAAGGCTATACAGGCTGATTTTATGTCATAAAATTCTTGTTTATATATTAAATCCATCATATCATCTATGATAAACAACGAACCAAAACGAACTGTAACGAACTCAGGGCAATTAGAGTCGTTGTTAACATAATCTGTTGATACAAGTTATCACAACAGATAGCACAATGAACATAAATCTAAATGCCAAGCAGTGTGAAAGTATTATTTATCTTACAGTAGTCAAGCAACTCCCAGAAAAGAGTTATATCTCATCCTCACAAATATCGAACAAGGTTTGAACAATGTTTATCGGTCACTATGGCATCGGGTTTGCGCTCAAAAAGATAGAACCAAGATTATCTCTTGGATTACTTATTTTCGGGGCGATAATGCTTGACATTCTGTTCGGGCTTTTTTTACTCACCGGGTTAGAGCACGCAAAGATCGTTCCGGGCGCCACAGTGGTATCACCTTTTGAATTCTATGATTATCCCTTGAGCCACAGCGCGGTGGGCGCACTTCTTTGGGCAACAGCTGCCTTTCTTGCATACTGGCTCTGGCCAAAAGGGGATCGCACCAGGAGAAAGCGGCCAGCATTCGTTCTTGCGGCTGCGATCTTCTCGCATTTTATTCTGGACGTCATCTCGCATACCCCTGATATGACCATATTTGGAAACAATTCACTTAAACTTGGCCTCTCTCTCTGGAACAGCCTTGAAGGTACAATGATCGTAGAACTGGGACTTTTGTTCATAGGGATTGCTCTTTACAGGAACGCGACCAGTAGTATTTCATCATCGGGAAAATATGGGCTTGCCTTGCTGGTATTGATGCTTATTTTCTTTTTTATAGCCAACATCTTCGGTCCCCCGCCCCCAGATATGATTTCTGTCGCCGTCACTATGACCGCAGGCCAGATTGCGCTTGTTGCACTTGCTTTTTGGGTCGATAGAAACCGGATCGCAAATCAATCTTCTCAGAAACTATAATTTTTTCATATTTGCCTCCAGGATGGCTTTCATGGCGATAGATACTGTTTTTATTTTATCGATAATCCCTCCCGAAAAACTTGCTGTAGACATCATCCTGTAGTCATCTGATGACACTACCGGCTGTGCAATTTCATTTGTTGTCTCTTTGCTTATACCTCCTTCAACCAATTCTGCACCTGCCTTTTTGATTAGTTCGTATTTTCTATCGAATAACTTCGGGACATCTGCAATCCCGGATGCAGATATTAGTATCTCTCCCGAGGATATCCATCCCATTTCATCACTTATTTTGCGAAAATATTGTCTGAGAAGATCGAAATTTTCTATTTCCGGAAATCCGCATGAAGAGATCAATACTGTTTTCGGATGCCTGTCAAATCTCTTTGGATGTTCCGTAAATCCCCTGCTGGATTTAACCTGTGCGGGCTCAAGAAGAATGAAAAACCTGTCAATAACATTTTTTACAGTTGCAGGGAAACTGTAAATATATAGAGGGGCCGCCAGGAGAAAATAATCCGCCTGTTTATAGACGTCAAGAATTTCCTGGAAATCATCTTTGCGTGCGCACACCCCGGGATTTTTCTTTCCCCAGCACGACCAGCAACTATTGCATGGCTCGATCTTCATCTTGTGCGGGTAGAACTTTTTCACTTCGAAGTCTTCTCCCATTCCTTCTATACATAGATCAAGCATTTTTTCTGTGAATGATGTTTTTCTCAATGAACCTGAAATTGCCATTACTATTTTTTTCGTCATATAGTCTCCTTTTTTGTTAATAGTTGTCCCATGTTTTCTCTTTTGATAATATATTTGAGCAAACCGAAATTGTCATTATCCTTGATAGAATATAAGAATCCCAAAATGTTTAAATATGATAATCTTAAATTATGATCAGTATAATCATGAATAATTGCTGATATGTTTTTCCAGGCGCGTTATTGAAATACCTGGAAAAGTATTGATATAAGGTTATTAATATGGTTTCAGAGGAAAAAAAGGCTATTACCACCCAGATCAAGAAATTCAACAGGATCCCAACAGGCATTTACTCTTTTGACTCCATAATAAGAGGGGGTTTTCCCTCCGGTTCCCTGGTGCTTTTGAGTGGAGAAGTAGGGGCGGGAAATAAGGAATTTGCATATACGTCGGCAGCTATGCTTTCTATGATTAAAAATGACCCGGAAAAGTATAGTACAATGATAAAGCAGCTTAACAGTCTTCTAATAAAAGATGAAAATCTGAAACTCCCTGATAATATATGTTATATATCATTCAGCCGATCAAAAGAAAGTTTCATTATGGAGTTGGAACGCTCATTTGCACAGGAATTCTCAGGCAGTCTGAAAAATATTTTTTTTAAAGATTTCTCGTCAAAGTATTTTAAAAACATGTCTTTGGCATGGGATTTAAAGGGAAATTGGCCCACCATTAAAAGAATGACAGATGAAGATCACCTGAACTTGCTGAAAGATCTAATCTCGGAACTGGATTTGCACGCCCCCAATAGTATCGTAATAATCGATTCATTAACAAAGCTTATTCGTGCATGTGACTTTGACTGGCGTTTTTTTATATTGTTCCTTGAAAACCTGCAGAGCAGATCAAAAAAATGGGATGGTCTCGTGTATCTGTTGCTCGGAAAAGGAATACTGGCAAATAGAAAGGAAGAGGAGATTATGGATCTGGCAGATGGGGTACTTGTATTTGAGTGGGTGCAGGATGGATTTTCAAGACAACAGGCGATCCATATGAGAAAATTCCTTGGACTTATGCCTCATATAGCAAATGATAATATTGTAAGGTTCGATACAACAGTTACGGATACTGATGGATTCATGGTAATAAATGTGAGGCACATTTCAGGACGGAGATAAAAATTCATCATCATTGACATAAGATCCATCCATAGATTATTATATTTAAAGATTATATTATATTACATGAACCCTTGTTTCCTGCGCAATGATAAAGCTGTATCTCCGGTTATAGGTTTTGCTCTTATTCTGGCGATCATCGTCAGCACCTTAGGGTATATACAGACATATTATGTTCCCGTATGGAATGCCGAAACCGAAAGCCAGCATTTTGAGGATGTATATCAGGACATGGTGCTGTTCTCATCAAACATTGAAAGCGCTGCGATATCGGGTATTCCAAGGACAAGCGGGATCAGGCTGGGTCTTACATATCCCAGCAGAGGGATTTTTTTTAATCCCAAGAACACTTTATTTGGAAATCTGGGGATAGAACCCAATGTCTATGTGAATATAACCTACACGACGAATTCTAATAGTGTAATCACAAAGTCGTACCGCTCCAGCACCATTAAATACGAACTTCCCGGCGCACACCCCTATCTCGTATATGAGCATGGTCTCATCATACGAGACTTCTCGAGATTTGGCCGTCCGAACTCCACTTCAAGCTCCAACACACTGATTGTGGGAAACAACATTAACATACCGTTCCTGATAATGAATGGTTCAGGCTTTAGCAGGATATCAGTAGAACCAGGAATAATTCCCATCTATCCGGTTGAGCTTACCAGCAAAAATGACAGGGTGGAATATTTTAAATATGCAAATATAACAATAGACACAAATTATCCTGATGTATGGACCAGGATCCTGAAGAATTCTAATACTTCAAAAACAACGGCATATGTAAGAAAGGATGGTCAGGGTAATAAAATAATTATTAATACCTCAGCAGGAGAAGAGATTGATATACCGGATGAGACAATACAGGCAACTCAGGCAGGAAGGTTATATGCAGGCACGGCTATGGTCAGGGCCACCGGGGAATTAACTTCATTAAAAGGTGGCGGGGAGGAGATCATAAATCAGGGCACGATCTGGAACGATGTACCCGTTCCAGAAGATGTTTCTAAAATTATTGTGACTAACATATCATACATTGACCCAACTACATTAGACAGCAATACAATTAATTTCAATATTGCGGACGAATCAGGTAATTATTGGCTGGTAGCAATTGACTTTGAATTCAAATCTGGTAGTCCTAATGTTAAAAGTATTACGTTAACAAACCGTAATGGTTTTTCGATAGCATCAAATCCATATTCAAATATTAATAATAATTCAAGGATAGACTTATTTAATATTAAGGATGATGGCAGTTATAACAATTCAAATATAACACTGCCAAACACATTAACATCCACTTTAGTAGGTAGCTATGACGGCCCACGTAATGCATCTGGTAAGATTCAAAATTCAGTCCTGAATTACCGCCTTATAATTGAGTAGACCTGGATTTCATTATTTGATTTTTCCCTGAATATCCGACGATGCATGAATATTATATAATTATCCATATACCTGCTATCGTAGCTCCTGTTCCAAGCAGCAGCGCCATATTTAGCTTTTCTTTTAAAGTGACAAGCGCGATCAGGCTTGAAAGAACAGGAGTTATTGCCGCAAGTCCTGTAGCTTTTGCTGCCCCGATCTGGGTAAGGCTGACAAAGAAAAAATAACTTCCAAAACCCATGCCTGTGATCCCGCCAAGCCCGAGCAAAATATATGCTTCTTTCTTGAATTTAAATATGGTCTTTGCACCTTCATTCATTGAATAATAAAGGTATAATAACGCCAATGGCACCGGCATACTGATAAGCGCTGACTGGAAAGGATCAACATCCTTTAGACCGGTCTTTGTGGCAACTATGGAAAAAGCATATAAAAATGCCGCGAGAACTGCAACTGAAATCCCAAGTTTAATGTTTTTCTCACCCGTTGTGCTTTTACCCCTGCTTAGTATCCATATGCCGGCCACTATGAAAACAGTACCTGAAACAACTTCAGGCCGGATTTCTTCTTTCAAGAGAAGCGCACTTAAAAGAATCGTTAACAGTGGGAATGTGAACAGGATCGGGACGAACCTTGAAACAGATATGTTCTCCAATCCTTTCATATAAGCCGCCCCTCCGAGGATAAGCCTGAAAAGACCACCAAGATTGAGGAATATAAATCCCATTAGTGTAAACTTGAAATGCCCGCCTCTGATAAATATGAAAAGTATTAACAGGAAAAGCATAGCAAAAAATGTGCGTATCAGCACGGCAGGTATTGCACCTGCTCCTATGCCTTTTTTATAGAATACAGCTGCAATTGACCAACAAAATGCAGCGGCTAAAGCGTAGAGTTCTCCGGATATCACGGAGCAAGTAGGGATGCAGTACTATTTTGATTTATCGGAAAAAATTACTTTATAAATAATTACTTATTTTTGGAAGAATTAATTATCATTTCTGGATTACAAAGCTATAAATATTGCTAATATCATTATGATAATAATGAATGGAAGTATTCCATACTATTGGAGATTCAGGGAAATATGAAAATTGTTTATAAACTTATCATGGGATTCCTGGTTATTTCAATATTGATGGGATTTTTAGTTTATAATGGATATAATGGAGCTATTTCTATAAAGAATCAATATGATCGAGTCGCAGACGAAACATTACCTGTATTTGAAAATCAAAATATTATTAAATTTTCAGTTATACAAATTATTCATGACACACAAGAAATAATAGTATCAGAGGACAAAATAATTTCGGATAAAAAAAAGCAAGAAATTGTGCAAGCAAAACTAATCCTTGAAAAATCGTTTGAAAAATACGAAATCCTTGTAAATACGTTCTTTCCAGACGAAACTGAAATCCTCCAAAATATAAGAACAAATTCCCATGATATTATGGGATTAAGTTCTGAATTGATTTATTTAAAAGAGCAAGGTAATAAAGAATTGGAAATTCAAGAAAAAGAACTTGAACTCGATAACCGTGAAAAAGAGTTCTTGAACATTGTAGATATTGCATTAGAACAGGAAAGAGTAGAGCTTAATGAAAGAACGGAAGATGTGAACGATACAATTAAAAGAATCCTGTTTAGTTCCCTGTTAATTGGTTTTATTTCATTTGTTGTGGCAATATCAATAGGTTTATACATATCCCGTAGTTTACATACAACAATTTCAAAATTGAAGAATGCCACGCATGAAATAAGCAATGGAAATCTGGATACTAAAATAGAGATCAATTCTAAAGATGAAATCGAAGATCTAAGTATTGCGTTTAACCAAATGACACAAGATTTGAAAACATCTATTAATGAACACAAAATTGCAAATCGACAAATTCAGAAATCTCTCCAGGAAAAAGAAGTGCTTCTTCGTGAAATTCATCATCGTGTCAAGAATAATATGCAAATAATCTCCAGTCTTCTCCTGCTTTCATCCCAAAATATCGAAGATAAGAAATTTATTGAAATATTAGGCGATAGTCAAAATCGGATACATTCGATGGCGCTTATCCATGAAAAACTCTACCAATCCGAGAACCTTGCACAAATTAATATGAATGAATATATTAATGATATGGCATCAAACCTTTTCAATTCTTATAGTAAAGGTAACGTTAAATTAGAACAGGATGTTGAAATTTGTCCATTAAATATTGATTATGCAATTCCATGTGGATTGATAATCAATGAACTTATCACTAATTCCTTAAAATATGCATTTCCGGAAGGGAGAAATGGAACAATAAAAATTGCATTTAAAAGTATAGGTTCCAATATGTTCCAGCTTTCAATAAGTGATGATGGTATAGGGATCCCCGGGGATATGGATATTCGAGAAACAAAATCACTGGGTTTGCACCTGGTGACTTCGCTTGCAGAAAACCAGCTTCATGGTAAGCTTATTCTGAATAGGGACAGGGGAACAGAATTCCAAATTGTTTTTAAAGGTGTATAAATGACAGCAGATATACAGATACTGGTTGTTGAAGATGAAGTAATTGTTGCAATGGATATACAAAGAAGATTAAAGAATTTAGGATATATTGTCCCTTTTGTAGTATCTTCTGGAGAAGAAGCTATTACGAAGGTTAGTGAAAATCATCCTGATCTTGTCTTAATGGATATAAACCTGTATGGCGAAATGGATGGAATTGAAGCTGCAGCAAAAATCCATGCTTTTTCCGATGTTCCAATAATATATCTCACGGCATACACGGATGACAAAACTCTCGAAAGGGCAAAAATCTCTGAGCCTTATGCATACATAATAAAACCGTTTAAAGACAGGGAATTACAGGTAAATATTGAAATCGCTTTCTATAAAAACAGGATGGAAAAGACGTTAAATGAGAGCAATGAGAATTTAAGAAAGAGTAAACAATGGCTTGCCGCTGCTATTGATAGTATAGGGGATGGAGTTATCGCAACAGATGAAAAAGGAATAATTAAACTGATAAATCCTATAGCCCAAATGCTGACGGGTTGGAAGGAAGAAGATGCCCTGGGAAAAGAACTGGGAAATGTTTTTAATATTGTAACTGAAGGAACAGATAAACGAGTCGAAGATCCTATTGAGAAAGTGATCCGCAAAGGGATGTTCTACGGTCTTTCTGATCATACTATATTAGTGACAAAGAGCGCAAATAAAATTCCTGTTGATATAATTGGCTCGCCGATCAAAGATGAGGGAAATATTATAGGAGTAGTGTTGGTTTTCTATGATATTCTTGAGCGTAATAAGATCGAGAATGGGCTTAAAAAAGAGTAAACTTCTATAATCCCATTTTCTTTACAATTTCTGCTGTGGCTATCATGGCTCTGGAATCATCTGGTAATTCGGCAAGCGGCCTTCCTTCAAGGTCAAATTTTGCAAGCATCTCATCAAAAGGCACAATGCCGACAAGGTCCATCTTTAATTCACGTGCATATTCCTCTATCTGCGCCTGGTTTTGCGGCGTAACCTTATTCGCGACCACATGCATTTGTTTTATTTTAAGGTCAAGTGACTTTGCAAGCTCCCGTATACGTTCGGCCGTCTGAAGGCCGCGGCGTGAACCGTCTGTTACCACAAGAAGTTCATCGACATCGCGGATGATCCTGCGCGAAAGGTGTTCAAGCCCCGCCGCAGTATCGATAACCGTAATATCATAATTCTTGAGGATTTTATCCATTATACCTCGAAGAAGATTATTTGCAAAGCAATAACATCCCGAACCTTCAGGCCGCCCCATCACGAGAAGGTCATAACGCGGCATTTCACAGAGGACTTCATAGACCTTTGATTCAAGCAGGCTTTCCTTGTTTGTATCAGGCGGCAGCTTATCCCGCTCCTGTAGCATGAATTCGCGCATGTCGCCTATTGTTTTTTCAACTTTTACACCCAGCACATCGGGCAAGTTTGAGTCGGGGTCTGCATCTATTGCAAGAAGGGTTTTATTCTTTGTTGAGATATGCCTGATCAGCATTCCGGCAACTGCTGTTTTTCCAGTTCCGCCTTTTCCGGTAATTGCGATTATTTTCATTTCTCTTTTTTGAACACAATGCGCTCTATTGAAATCTTAGCGTTCTTGAAACTCAGCTTCACTCCTCCATCCCCGCTGCCAAATTGCATCGGCATCATGGGCATTCCGGCAGGCATGGACAACGAAGGCATTGACCAACCAGGGGACGCCGCTGCCTGTGCCTCAGGTGGCGCTTCTTCTTCGGGAGCAGCTTCTTCCTTTGTCCAGCGCTCCATTATCGGATGCTGGCTTTTCTCAAGGAACTCTTTTAAGGTCTTAAGATCAGTGGCATTTTCTTCGGTGGGTAATTTATCCACAAGATCGGGAGGAATATCCGCTTTTATCTTCTCTTTCAAGTTTTTTGGCATCCACACGACCCGCTTCCATCCGCCATCAGGCTGAATGAATTTTGGCGAGCGGAAATAATTTACGCCAACTCCAAGGAAACCTATGATCTGTTTACCGCCGCCTGTCTGTCCTGCCATTGTTGAGAAAGCAAGACCATTAGGGGCGATACCTGTGAAATCCCTGTCAACCCAGCCGATACCATCAACTTCAGGAATATAAAATCCTACAACTTCAAAGCAACCGCAGCTCGTATGCGGGTATTCGAAGAAAGAATGTATCTTGATACGTGAATATTCACCGCCCGATAGCGCTACTGCCTTTTCATTGACTCCTGAATATTCTCCTCCTATCGCGTCGATCACTTCGCCTTTTGGAATAGCGAACTGCGGTCCTTCAGGATCAACCTTTGCAGCGGCACGGCCATCAAACCAGTTGATAGCGCCGCATAGGGATATCCTGTCCGGTGTAACAACGCATGCGTTTGTCGGGGCAAAACTCTGGCATAATGTGCAGCCGTAGAACACATCCACGTCCTCGTCATGAAGGCCGCGCGTCCTTGCGTCTCTTGCCTCATATATCTTTATTGCTTCTGCTCTTCGTTTTTCAACTTCATCAGGATCAGTTATATAAGTGGCATCGATCTTCTCAATAAAAGATAATTCATTCTTAAAGAGCATCATTGTGGCTTTAGCTATCTGCTCAAAAGACGTGAGACCTTTCTTAATAGCATCCTTGTTTATCCTCACCCACACATCATACCGCTGGTTAAGATGCATGTAACCCTGGATATAATTCTGGAAATCATGATTTCGCCTTTCCACGATCGCCTCAAGGTCGGTTTCTACAAGTTTCCCTGCAACCCGGTAGATCATCGCATAAGGATGACGCGAACCTTCCTGCATCTGTGAGAGGTCGGGGCCAATAAGAGTAAATTTTCCGTCCTCTATCTCATCTACCCCTGCTGCCCTGACAAGCTCAAATCCACGCGATTTGGGGCCTGCGAGTTCAACAAACATATCATCTTTTCGTACACGTTCACCCTCGAACATGGGTGAAATTTCAAAGGGAAATTCGTTTGCCATGATTATCGTCTCTTTTCTGTTAATTTTATTATTTAGTATATTATTTTGGTAACTGGGCTATTACTTCATCAAGCGCTGCAATGAACACATCCCGCTTGAGATTACCGAATGACATATCCGCATTCGGATGATAGTATTTATCTATAGAAATTATTTTTAAATTGGAGAAATTCTTTAGAGCTGATATGGCCTGGGATGCATAATAATAGGTTATCCCGAAAAATACAACCAGATCATATCCCCCCTTTCCATCAAGTCCTGGCCATTGAGGGTCGCAAAGATATGATGCAAGAGCATGCATATTTATGTAATGTGCATCAAGTCCCTTGCCTGAGAGATGTTTATATGAATCCCCGACTGACGCTATTTGTATTCCGGCCTTGCCAAACATGACAACTCTTGCCAGAATATCCTCATCATCAATTTCAGAACCCACGATCAATAGAGGGCGCTTGGCCTTTATTAGCATTTTCCCCGGGACTGCCGGCATCACTGCATGCGCCATTTTGGGCCCTGGAATATTGCCGGTTTGATATGGTACAGCCTGGCGGGTAGTGTCAATTACCATTACTTCCGGTTTTACTTCGCTTTTCGTGTTCATTTCTTGACCTCCTTACACAGGCGCAAAACGTTAGTTGGCTGGAATGAAACATCAACCTTACGAAGCGGCCCTTCTAGTATTTTCTTTTTCTCCCAATCAATCTTCCATCCCTTCTCTTCCAGTAATTTCATAAGCTGCTCCTTCTTTGCTACCGGAAGGTCTGCTTCACTGCGCACATAGATATGCCAGTCGTCAGGCATTTTTTTCAGGTATTTTTCACTGAGTTCAATATAATGGGTGAGTTTTATAGCACGTCCAAGGCTGTTATCGCTTGGCCTGAAACATAGTTTGGCAAGGAGCGGCATAACCTCATCTTTTGTTTCTGCGGTTATCATGAGATGTTCAGGTGCCGGTTCAACATTTACAACCGAACCGTCCCTTCCATCCAGAACATTCCAGTCATCTTTCTTATAAGGTTTCCCTATAAAAGCCCGCCTGTATTTTGTACCATGAGGCCCGACAACAACAGGTATCCCAAGCCTGTTGCAGCCCGTTCCGATAGAAAATGCTTTCTGGGAGTAAGCACCCCATGCTATTCCTACGGCTCCAACCCTGTTCAGGACGTAATCTGCGATCTCTTCCCAGTTGCCTTTTGTCTTTCTTCCCGCAAATATAGAAGCTACTTTTATGGTCGTTGCAGCTATATGCGCATTTGAAACACAGGAACCGGTGTTAAGGAGGTTGCCTTTGACAAATCTTCCGGGATAGCGCTCATAAAGTGTCTTTCCGTCTTTATCCTTGAACATTCCAATATCCATGGCCGCGCATCCGGAAGTGATTATAATATAACTGCGCTGTATCATTTCTTCAACAATATCATAAACATCCTTTGTGCCATCCGGATAATTTCCGCAGCCTACAAAAGCAAGTACACCCGGCGTTGTTCCAAGAACAAGATTTCGCCCTTCCTCCCGTATCTCGGGATCGCCGATCTGACCTCTCCCGATCCTCATTTTACCTTTTTCTTCTCTTATCACCCGCTGTGAAGCCTTTTCGATAACATTCAATACCGGGATATCTACAGGGCAGCTGAAATCGCATCGTCCGCATCCTACGCATTTATCATGAAGTTTCTCGAACAAAGACAAATCGCCATTCACAGCAGCCGCCATTGCATCAGATATTGGAAGGCTCTGGGGACAGTCCCGTGTGCACTGGAGACATTTTGTGCATTTTGATACCAATTTCTTGAATTCCTCTTCATCTGGAAGCGCTGTATACCCTTTTGCTTTCCGTATAGGCCCTATCTTCATTGCAAGTTTAGGAACAAGTTCCCCGATCTTTTCAAAATCAAGAAGCACTACGCCTGGCTGTTTTCCACTCACAAGGTCATCTATTATATCATCAACGTTATCATTTGACCTGTCAGGCAAACCATATGTGATTTTTTCATTCGTGGCGATTACAGGGATATGAAGTTTCTGTGCTTCCTTTAATATATCTGCTCTTACGCATTGTTCATCTGTGACCAGGACATCGGGAATTCCAGACCTGATATATTTAAGTTCCTTGCTCATGGAACCAATGATCTTTGCCGTCTTATTATAACGTGTCATGTCATGGGCGGTACAGCACAATCCTGCGATCTCTATTTTATCAAATAACCCATTCTTGTCCATGTGATCAAGAATATATGCAGGCGCCGCAATATTATGCCCAACGCATATCACGACAGGTTTCCTGGGATCAAGTATTCCCATCCCCATCTCTGCCAATGGGGCTTTTTCATCGGATTTGGGGAATCCAAGGCAGGATATCTGGATGATATCAGCAACCTCCATACCGAGAAGATCAAGCATTCCTGCATGAAGGGCTTTTGATTCAAAATCCCGCGCTGCTCCTTCCTGGCCTGTATTAGTGGCCGCAATAAGCTGTGTCAACTGTTCTTCAACATATTCAAGAACAGGGATAAAATCTCCAATTGTTTTTGGAGTAATGCCCATTATTGTCTCGGTAAGGGGAGCTTTGAGATTGCTTGGACCAACATCAATTGGAAAGTCTGCGCCGTATTTCTTGATAAGGTAATTCAGAAGATGTCTTCCATGGGCGGAATGGCATGCAGAGCCCATAATACTTATTAACAGAGCCTGCCGTGCTGACTGTCCTTCCAGGTCTATTCCGCACGCTCCCTCCTTATTCCCCGTAAGGTCACATTTACCATATGTGCAGAAATCACATGTATCGCCTGTTGGTGTATAAACCGGATTATACCTGTCAATAATACGATAATCCCAATTTCGAAGACCTATGATTTCAGGCCTTGGTGTGGGCCCTTGGGCGATTTGTTCTTCTTCTGCGCCCACCTTTCCTATGTTTATCTGGACGTTCTCCAATTCTTCAATTACGAAACTTCCTTTCTTTGGGGTCATTTATTTTCTCCACTGGTTATAATATTTGTATGAGCTTCTTTCCTATCCTCACTACCTCACATGCTATTATAATTTACCAATGCTCTTTGAATACATCTATTTTTTTTAATGAATTGTATCATAATAATGAATTAAATCATAATAATGAATTGAATCATAATTTACACCAATATACTTATATCTTATCCTATTTTATCATTATCATCCATTATATTTTTTAAACATTAGTATTATCTGATAAAAAAACAACCGGAACTCACCAGATGATTATTCACTATAAAAATACGATTATCAAAACAAATCACAATGTTTATGATCCTGAAGAAGATTCTTTTCTGCTGGCAGAGGCAGCTTTAGACCAGATAAAAGGTTCGGAAAGGATTTTAGAAGTCGGGTGCGGAAGCGGCATAATCTCAGCGGTCATTAAGAAAAACACCAGTGCAGCGATCATTGGGATCGATATAAATCCATATGCGGCAGCAAACACAAGAGATAATGGAGTCGAAGCGATAAGGGGGGACTTATTGAACTGTATCAGGGGTAAATTTGATATAATAATATTCAATCCGCCTTATCTCCCGACGTATGAATCTGAACGGACGAAGGATTGGATAAATATCGCATTGGACGGCGGAAATGATGGCAGGCAAATAATTAACAGGTTCCTTGAAGATGCTGTTTATCATCTTGAAGATAATGGGCGGATCCTTATTCTTCTATCCTCTTTTACGGGAATAGAAGAAGTAAAATCAAAGATGATCGAACTGGGTTATGATATAAAAGAAATAAAGAAAGAGAGAATTAGTTTTGAGCAACTTTTGGTCATAGCAGCAACAAAAGCTACAGGGATATGAATAAATCCTTTTTTCCCGTTCAGATTTAACACATTTGGGTAACTTCTTGAATTAGGTCGAAAACTATATATGCTGATATTACATATTGTTATTATGATGATAATAATGATACTTATCATATGAAAAATAATGATAATTATTATTCAAAGGTATGGACCAGGAAGCCATGCAAGGAAAAATAAAAAAAAGAGTGATCGAACTATGAAAAACGTGACAAATAAAAAACAGGAACAAATCGATAACCAAATCGAGAATCTGGAATATGAAATTAGGTGCTCGAACGAACTGAGACAACATAATAGAGGTGAATAAAATGCATAATTTACATAATTTAGAAACATGGTTCAACGGTAACACCGCATGTCATAATGACCCGACTAAAAAAGCTTGTGATCACTGCATGTCTTGCCGTCCTTTAAATTGCGACGAACATGAATGCGACAGAGTAGGCAGATGCATGTGCAATAGAACACAATGTATATGTATGGGAAGAATTACATAATTCCTGATTCAAACTTCTATCTCTGCAAACCGGTCAATGTCTGTCCTGTGACCCCAGATATCTCCGGTTAATAGTTTTATATTTTTCATTTTCAAAAGTGTTTTTGTGGTATTTGATATTGTTTTCTGGTAAGATGAAGGCAACTGTATTCTTTTTAGTTTTGGGGCTGTGTTTACCAGTTCGAATATGTTTTTTTCAGATGGCCTGAAACAGAAATGAACATTTTCTTCTTTTCCTTCAACATCTTTGAGGTCTTCCTCGGAGCCAATAATTCTGAAAACTACTTTCATAAGATTATTATTAGTGGTTCATACTATTTATATTTTTTACTTCAGAAAATGTTAATTTAATTGATCCGGTATGACAATATTAATGAGGTTAAAAGACGTTGGTGCCTGCATGAAGTCGCTACGCAGGAACACGCAATTGATCCTGGCACTGGATGTCACCGATAAGAAAAAAGCTCATGTCATTTCAAAAGAGACCGCCCACCATGTTGACGCAATTAAGATAGGCTATCCGCTTGTGCTGGCCGCAGGATTGGAGATAATAAATGATATCTGCGAATTTGCACCTGTGATTGCCGATTTTAAAGTCGCTGACATTCCGAATACGGACAGGCTGATATGCAGCCAGGCCTTTGAAGCTGGCGCCAGTGCTGTAATAGTTCATGGTTTTACAGGGAATGACAGCGTTTTGGAATGCGTCAAAACAGCGAAATATTTCCAGGGGGATATTTTTGTAGTCACGGAAATGAGCCATCCCGGTGCAGTCGAATTCATGCAGCCAAAAGCCCTCGAACTTGCCTCCCTTGCTGTCGAATGCAAAGCTTCTGGCGTAGTTGCGCCTGCCACGCGCCCTGATAGAGTAAGGGAGATACGGGAAATTGTTGGCAAGCTTACGATAATTTCACCAGGCGTAGGAGCGCAGGGAGGAAGCGCAGCAGATGCTATACGGGCGGGCGCCGATCATGTTATTGTGGGCAGGAGCATTTATAATTCAAAGAACCCGGGCATTGAAGCTGAAAAGATAGCCAAAGAGATAGAAAAGTGCCGATGATGATAAAAACCAGGACTGAAATGTGATGAGCCCTATGAGTACTGATGGCACCAATCTACATGTAGATGGATCGATTGATATTGATTTTTTCAAAGACGATTTTTTCAGCTTTCCAGGTAATCAAAATTGAGTTTTATCAGACAAAAAACAGACCATGATAATTGGTGTTTGTAATTATGTAAGGATACAATATCTTATCCATAATTACATAAACCGTATTGCATTATAAATTACTTTCCCTCTCAATATGCAAAATAATCACATAATAATTACCCTGTCAGTCATTTTCTGCTTTTTTAATGAAATCTCAAAACAAGAACCAATCTTCTCTTCCATTGCATGTATGTAAGCATGAACAAGAGCTTCCCGACTTTTTTCCACGATGAAAGCTTCTATAAATGGTTCTCTTACTTTTGACAATTCCTCGACTGATTTGTATCCTAACAAAGTGGAACAATGAATATCACTTGTTTGCAACAAATCTCACGGTAAATAATGCATCAGATTTTCTCAAAAAAATTCCCGAAGAGTATCGAAAACGTTGGAATATAGAGACAGGATATCGAGTTAAAAACGCATTCAAGATACGAACGTGTTCCAAATCTCCTGTCGCAAGGTCGTTATTTTTTCTGATTCAATGTGGAAATTTATAGAAAATAGAACTAAAGATCTTTGTGACCGCCTGAGAGTAACCTGATTTTTATTATTTTCTTGGAGAAATATAAGAGACAATGGAGCAGCAGCTGCCAATAAAATATTATGAATGAATGCTTATTTTAGCATTTTTACAAAAATAAGGTCACAGAAGTTCCTTT
>CAJPFJ010000040.1 GCA_905339155.1 Methanosarcinales archaeon | reverse complement strand
GCACTTCCCGTTCTCTTCACATGGGAGCAGACCCATGCGGTGGGATTTTAACCCTGCGGACACCAATGTTATTGCTCACGCCGTAACATTTTCTTCAAATGTCCTGTTTTCTACTTTCTTTCTTGTGCTTCGAAGCACGCCAATTCCTGACTCTGGACGAAGTCCAGACACCATATTCTGCGCTGGATTATTCCTCAAATATTGGGGTCTGGGGTTCGCAACCCCAGCGCTGTAAGTTACAAGAAATGAGAAAATAATTCATTCCGAATTATGTTGACCAAAAGAGTTAATAGTACGTTCTCTGTGGTTTTTTTCAAATAAAATATAATAAAAAATTTGTGACTATCCAGATTCATCCTATAAAATAATACCTGCTCTTTAATCCATTTTGGGTATAGAAGCGAGTGTCATATCTATTTATTGATGCTTATTTATATAATCCAGGCGAATCATGACGCTATGGGTAGACCCTTAAGACCTGGCAATTACTTATTTA
Source organism: Methanosarcinales archaeon (assembly GCA_905339155.1). GTDB lineage: Archaea > Halobacteriota > Methanosarcinia > Methanosarcinales > Methanoperedenaceae > Methanoperedens. The sequence goes on along the minus strand of CAJPFJ010000040.1, from coordinate 53,161 downwards.
TTTCTTGAAAACCTTTTAATCCGAAAATGTCTACTATAAGTGAAAAAATACTTTCCCGTGCTTCCGGTAAACCTGCGCAGGCCGATGATTTTGTTATAGCCCGCATAGATTATGCGATGGCGCATGATGGGACAAGCATCCTGGCCGTGAAGGCCTGGAAGGAAATGGGTGTAAAGAAAGTATGGAACCCGGACAGGATAATCATACCTTTTGATCACATAGCGCCAGCCAATAATGAAACTGCGGCAAAACTTCATAAAAGCACCAGACAGTGGATAAAAGAGCAGGGGATCACAAATTTCTTCGATATAGGCGAAGGCATCTGTCACCAGGTCTTGCCTGAGCAGGGTTTTGCCATGCCTGGAAAACTTATAATCGGGGCGGATTCGCATTCATGCACTTACGGCGCCTTCGGGACCTTTGCCACAGGTGTCGGGGCAACTGATATGGCCGAGATATTCGCAAGCGGTAAGTTGTGGCTGCGTGTTCCGAAAACTATCAGGATCACAGTGGAAGGAAAACTCGCAAAAGGCGTGTCAGCAAAGGACATGACACTTTTCATAATCAAGAATGTTGGCGCAGACGGGGCTAATTATAAGGCAATTGAATATTACGGAAGCGCCATTAGTGAACTATCAATGGCAGAACGTATGACTCTGTGCAACATGTCTATCGAGATGGGAGCAAAAACAGGCATCGTTGCGGCTGATGATAAAACTTTCAAATACCTTTTGGGGCGAGCGCGGGATAAATTCGAGCCTGTCTATGCGGATAAGGATGCAAAATATTGCCAGGAATATAATTTTGATGCAGGAGACATTGAACCACAAATTGCAAAACCGCACGAGGTGGATAATGTATCAGGAGTTGGAACGCTCACGGGCACGCCGCTTGACCAGGTTTTCATAGGTTCATGCACGAACGGGAGATTTGAGGACTTAGAGGTTGTGGCAAGGATCCTTAAGGGGAAGTATGTGAAGGTCAGGACAATTGTGCTTCCTGCATCGCGTTCTATCCTTATAAAAGCAATTGAATCGGGTATCATTGCCACTCTTCTTAAAGCTGGCGCCATTATTGCGCCACCCGGATGCGGACCGTGCCTTGGCGCCCATATGGGTGTAATATGCGAGGGCGAAACATGCCTCTCCACATCCAACCGCAATTTCAAGGGCAGGATGGGGGCGGGGGGGTTGATATACCTCTCTTCGCCTGAGACTGCGGCAGCAAGCGCGCTGAAAGGGGAAATTTCAGACCCGAGGGACGTTATTTGATAAGAAACCACACTTTCATTTTTCGTTTCATGATTATATTTTTAAATATATTTTACATCATTTAATAATAACTGATTGATTGGAAGGTTTTAAATAATAATTATGATTATACAGTATATTCATTCATTCGAGTGAACTTCAGGAAATAGAATAATTTGAAATGGTGAAATGTTTGAACAATTATTTTTTGGGTTTAAAGGAACTTGATGATGCGATCGGAGAGATGAAAAAAGGCTCGAATTTATTGTTAATAGGTCCGTCTCTGACAGGAAAAGAAGCAATATTGAATCAAATAATATCCTATGGAGCGACAGAAAAAGATAATGCAGTAATGATGGTAACCACTCGTGAACCCGGGATTCAAATTTTAGATTATTTGAAGAATATGACGCCTGATTTACCATTATCAAATGTGGGCATTGTGGATTGTGTTTCACAAATGTTTGACAACAATATAGTTGAAACCAAAAATATAAAAATAGTAAACAGCCCGGTTGATCTGACCGGAATTGGAGTTAAGATCAGCCAATTTTTTGAAGATTTCTATATAAAGAAAAATATCTTTAATATCCAGCTTCATATAAATTCACTTTCGACAATAATGATGTATTCAAACCTTCAAACAGTTTTCAGGTTCCTGAATGTTTATACTGGCCGTATCAGAGCTGCTGGGGGACTTGGAATATATGTTATAGAAAGCGGGGTGCATGATGAAAAATCGATCGCGACCTTAAAACAATTGTGTGATGGCTTGATAGAGGTCAAATCCGAAAAAGATAGAAATTTCTTAAGAATAGTAATTTATTCAGGTAAATCCACCCCGTGGTTTGAATACGAGATCCTTAATGGGAAGATAAAAATTGTGGGACTGAACATTTCCAGATTGAATTCAGATGATAAAGTTAGTCTCTCTGGTATTATTAGAAATATCACTGAGGGCAAGAATACCAAGAAAGAACTCCTGGAGTCTAAGATCTATTACCGAAGGCTCTTTGAAACAGCAAAAGAAGGAATATTAATTCTGGATGCAAGTTCGGAACAGATAACCGACGCTAATCCTTTCTTGATAAATATGCTGGGGTTTTCAAGCGAAGAGCTTCTTGGGAAGAAGCTAGGGGAAATCAGCAGTTTCAAGGATTTCAATTCGAATGAAGCTTTTTCTAAACTGGAGAATAAAGAACGTGTGTACTACGATCATTTATCGCTTGAAACCAAAAATAAAAAGCCCATTGATGTGGAGTTTTCCTGCGAGATGTTCCTGGCTAACCGGACAAAAGTGATCCAGTGCAATATAAGCGAAATTACCAGGCACAAGATAATTCAGGAATCGCTGATCGCTTCTGAAAGTCGATATCGACAGCTTTTTGAAGTAGCTAAAGATGGAATATTAATTCTGGATGAGGAAACAGGCCAGATAACCGATATTAACCCATCTTTGATTAATATTCTGGGATATTCTCTCAAAGAGCTTTTAGGAAAGAAAATCTGGGATATTGGTCTTTTTAAAGACAATGGCGATAATAAAGATTTTTTTATTGGAATTGCGGGCAAAGAAAATATCCATTACGAAGATTTGCAGCTTAGAATTAAAGGTGGAAAGTACATTAACGTGGAGTTTATCAGCAATTCCTTTCAGATTAACAATAAGAAACTTATTCAATGCAACATCCGTAACATCACAGAACATAAACTTAAGGGGCGAAATGGAAACGAAGAACGCTATCGCCGTCTCGTAGATTTCTCACCTTTTGGAATCATTATCCAGTCCCATGATAAAATTGATTTTTTAAATCCGGCGGCAATGAAAATTTTAGGTGGGACAAAACCTGAGGAACTTGTTGGGAAAACGATATCCCAGTTTATACACCCGGATTATCTCGAGATTTTCGATGAACAAAACTGTAAAGAAAGAAATGGGGAAATAGAGGAGCTAATTGATGCAAAATTTGCCAGGTTTGATGGCACTTATGTAGATATCGAAATAATGTCGATTCCCTTTAACTATGAAAGCAAATCAGCGATTTATAGAGTTTTCCAGGATATCACCAAACGCAGGCAGGCAGATGACAGGATCAAGGCATCACTTAAAGAAAAAGAGATACTTTTGAGAGAGATCCACCACAGAGTAAAGAACAATATGCAGATCATTTCCAGCCTGCTGAAGCTTCAATCTAAATATATTGAAGATGATAAATATCTTGATTTATTTAAAGAGAGCCGGAATATGATAGAATCGATGGCAATTATTCATGAAAGACTTTATCATTCTGAAGACTTATCCAAAATCAATATTAAGGAATATACCAGAGACCTGGTAAACAATTTGTTCCATGTTTATAACATCAATAAATCCGTAATCAATTCAAAAATAAATGTAGATACTGTTACCCTGGGAATGGACTTCGCGATCCTGTGTGGGTTAATTATCAACGAACTTGTTACTAATTCCATAAAATATGCATTTCCGGACAACCGAAAAGGTGAAATTGAAATAGCCTTCAGGCAAACGGATGAAAATAATTTTGAACTTGTTGTCAGTGATAATGGCGTGGGTATTCCTGAAGACCTGGATATCAGAAAAACCCAATCCCTGGGCTTACGCTTGATCACGATGCTGGTAGATGACCAGCTCGAAGGTGAGATCAATTTGGTTCGGGGCAAAGGAACTGAATTTCAAATTAAATTTAAGGGGGCAAACTAATGAGAGAAACTCAGATTTTGATTGTTGAAGATGAAAGGATTGTTGCAGAAGATATACGGGAAAGTTTACAAAGTATGGGATATAAGGCCTCAGTGGTTAGTTCAGGGAAAATGGCTATCAAAAAGGTAAAAGAGATCAAACCTGATCTACTGCTGATGGATATTTTATTAAAAGGTGAAATGGATGGAATAGAAACTTCAAGACAAATTCGCTCCGTTTTTAATATTCCTGTCGTATATCTCACTGCTTATTGCGATAATACAATTCTGGATCGCGCAAAAATAACAGAGCCTTTTGGATATATCATGAAACCATTCAGAGAAATTGATCTTCGTATTAATATTGAGATCGCTCTCCACAAGCACAGGATTGAAAAGGAGTTGAGGGAGAGCAAAGAATGGTTTTCCACGACATTAAATAGCCTGGGGGATGCTGTGATCGCAACAGATCCAAAAGGTAATGTGGTATTCATGAATCCTATCGCTCAATTCTTAACAGGATGGAATCTGAAAGACGCCCTTGGGAAACCGTTGAATGAGGTCTATTCTATTGTTAATGAAGAAACGAATGAGCGGATTGAAAATCCTATAAAGAAACTGACAGTAAAAGGCATTGATATCGATCAGGTAGACCAGGTTGTACTGATAGATAAGTATGGCACAAAAGTACCTGTTGAAGACAAATCCAATCCCATTAAAGATAATCAAGGAAATATCATTGGTTCTGTTCTGGTTTTTCATGACATATTTGAGCGCAGGCAGGCTGAAAAGGCGTCGCGGGAATCCGAGGAAAAATACAGAACATTGTTCGAAAATCTTCAGGATGGTATCTTTATTATCCAGGATGGCATGATTCATTTTTGTAACGAGGCATTTGCCAGAATTGGAGGATACACGACTAAAGAAGTTATCGGAAAGGAGATCCGGGAATTTGTCCCGCCTGAAGATATAGAATTGGTTATAAATAGCTTTGGTCGATGCCAGGCTGGAAAACACATACCCATGACGTCTGAGTTCCACATCCTGGGAAAGAATAAAAAGACAAGCGCAACTGCCACTATAACTGCCGGGCTTATTACTTATGGAGGCAGGGAGGTAATTATGGGAACTTTAAGGGACATAACCCGGAGGGAAAAATAATGATAAATCAAAAAGGCAATGACAATGCAAACCCTGAACCTATAAAGTCCAGGGCTGACAATACAAGTAATATTATAAATATGATTATTATAGATACACTTCGTGATCCTCTTTTGGTGATTGATGATTATCTGAAAATATTGTGGGCAAACCGCAGCTTTTTTGAGTTTTTCCAGGTAAAACCCGAAAATACTATTGGAAAAGAAATCTTCGCTATTGGAAACGGCCAGTGGGACATTCCTGAATTGCGAAAATTGCTTGATGAAATTGTTCAAAAAGAAACCGTAATCAATAACTTCGAAGTGGAGCATGATTTCCCGATCATCGGGCACAAAGTTATGAAGATTAATGCCCGAATGACCAATCTGATAAAAGGAATAAAAGGAGAAAGTAAGGAAATCCTTCTTGCCATAGAAGATATCACTGATGCCAGGCAAAAGGAAATGGAGGACAAAGAGTATGAGGCGCGTTTCAGGCGCCTCTTTGAAACCGCGCAAGATGGACTATTACTCATCGATCACTTGACCGGAAAGATAGTTAATGTCAACAAGGCAATCGTCGAGTTATTAGGTTTTTCAAGCGAAGAATTATTGGGCCGAAGTCTCTTTCAAGTTGGTCTGACAAAAGACGCAAAGTTTCAAAATATTCTTAATCTGTTGAAGGACTATGGATTAATCAAATATTCTCCATTGCAATTGATAACTAAAGCAGGAATAAGAATTAATACTGAGGTAAATATAATGAACCGGACAAAATTAATTCAATGCAATGTGCGTCTTATCACCGATGAAAATCCATCAATACTACAACCGTCCCAACAAACTTTGGTGTGAAATAATGATAAATCAAAAAAACAAAGACAATGCAAGAAATATTATAAATATGATTATTATAGATACACTTCGTGATCCTCTATTGGTGCTCGATGATAATCTGAAAATATTGTGGGCAAACCGCAGCTTTTTTGAGTTTTTCCAGGTAAAATCCGAAAAAACTATAGGAGAAAAAATCTTCGCTATTGGAAACGGCCAGTGGGACATTCCTGAATTACGAAAATTGCTTGATGAATTGCTTAAAAAAGAAACCGTATTCAATGACTTCGAAGTGGAGCATGATTTCCAGATCATCGGTCACAAAGTTATGAAGATTAATGCCCGAATGACAAATCTGATAAAAGGAATAAATGGAGGTAGTAAGGAAATCCTTCTTGCCATGGAAGATATCACTGTGGCCAGGCAAAAGGAAATGGAGGACAAAGAGTATGAGGCACGTTTCAGGCGCCTCTTTGAAACCGCACAAGATGGACTATTACTTATCGATCATATGACCGGAAAGATAGTTAATGTCAACAAGGCAATCGTCGAGTTATTAGGTTTTTCAAGCGAAGAATTATTGGGCCGAAGTCTCTTTCAAGTTGGTCTGACAAAAGACGCAAAGTTTCAAAATATTCTTAAGCTGTTGAAGGAATATGGATTAATCAAATATTTTCCATTGCAATTGACAACTAAAGCAGGAATAAAAATTGATACTGAGGTAAATATAATGAACCGGACAAAATTAATTCAATGCAATGTGCGTCTTATCACCATACCGACGGATGATGAAATTCAGAGATATTGCAAGGGTAAGGAATTTACGGCTGTGAATTAGCCGGATATTTAATGTCGGTTCCAGGAAAGCCCCTATCGGGCAATTTAGCGTTTAATTAGCTTTTTTTCTCTTAAAGACTTGACATCGCCAGTTAGGGAAACTTATTAAATCTTCTTCTAAGAGAAACCACAGAGGACACAGGCGCGCAGAGCAAAGCTCGTAGTCGCCAGCTGGTGAAAATCCAGCATGAGGAAAGGTTGTTAGCCGCCACCTCAGAACTGAACCCCACATGCGGTCTGGTAACAGACCGATGTGAAGCTGGGGGGGGATACCAGGCCGCAATGGAAGTGAAGGTTATAAGCCCCGAAATTCTGATGATCTTGGAAGCCGACGTTATCTGTGTAACGGAAGGCAGCAATCACACCACCGAAATTAAGCATCTCCGGTCTTGGAATATAGCAGAGAGCTGCGAACGGCAAGGTGATGTGAGTCAACGGGGTCTAAGACCGCAGCATGGTATCAAATGGAGAATATGGGAACTCGGGAGACCCAGGATGCCCTCCCAAAGGAGTATGCGATATCAAGCCTATAAACGGTAAGATATTGCAAATAGCATTCCGGGAGTCGGATCAGTTCGTAGTACTGTTGAAGCAGGGTAACTACTGTAGAGGGAAGGGACTGACAGAAGTACGAGTGACATTAGGGTCACATCAAATAGAAATACTGGTGATACCCTTAATGAACTTTTCTCTAAAAATTACATGAGCATTATAATTAAAATTATTATAGTTTATGAAAAGCTTTATATATAACCTGGTTCTAACAAAAAAAGATTAAAAAGAAAAATTTGAGCAGTATTAGTGAACCCAAAAAATTGCTATTGGATATATCTTATTGCTAATGAGTAGCGCAGGTGCGGCACCCGATACCTATATCACGAACATTGTCAGCAACAACGTTTCTGTCGCAGTCATATAAAGGATAGAATAAATAAAGAGATAATAAAAAAGGAGGCATATAAAAATATGAACAAAATACATAAAATATTGATATCAGTATTTGTAATACTTATATTGATACCAACGAGCATAGCGGCTAAACCAACACCTAAGCCAACATCAGATCCATATGAAGATTGTAGAAGTTGTCATAATAATACGTTCACTGCGGGAAGACATGCATATTTTGCTCAAATAGGAAAATATATTTGTAATGATTGTCACCCTTTTCTCATCAATGGTTCAATAATATACGAAAGAGATTGTAAAAATTGTCACAATGGAACAGCATTCTGGGCAAATCCTGATATAAATCCTGGAAAACCACTTCATATCCCAGTAAGCATAACTGTTGCATCTCCAAAAGGAGATATTTGGCCAAGAGGAACTACTCAGACAGTCAAATGGAACTATACAGGAAATCCAGGGCCTAATGTGACGATTGAATTACTTAAGGGAGGATCATTCAATCAAAATATAATATCAACTATAATCAAAGGAACTAATGGCAGCGGTTCTTATAATTGGGCAATTCCGCGGTCAATAGAAATAGGAAACGATTATCAGGTGAAAATAAGAAGTATGGTAAGTACGACAAATAATACATATAATGGTACCAGTAATAATTTTGCTATACAAACCAAGTGAAAAAGATAGATGATACAAGATGTCACGTTAAAATTCCCATCATCGGAAAAATTATTTATAATTATATTTTTTTAAAAAGTTGCAGATAGTATCTTCATGATTATGTGGTGATAGCTATGTTACTGGATCCCTTCTTTACTGGAAGTATAAGGCCGTTACTGGAAAAAACAATATTGGCTCTTATTATCGTTGTAATTGCATCCACTAAGATTTAGCTAACTACATGGTAAATATCATAGCCAGCAAGTACCTTGCTTTTTCAAAAAACCATACTGTTTCTTTAATCTATGAAATAAAAAAACCGCGTAAAGACTGGTTTGAAAATGAAGTGTATTTAGGATACCCTAATGAACCTTAGTTATATCCACCGTCGTACTTTATTTTTATAATCCTTGTACTGTTCTCCAAATATTTTTTCTAGCTTCCGCTCTTCATCTGGAATAAGTAAAGTTTCAATTATCATTATGAATAGGGCCGGGAATGTAAAAGTAACAAGTGTTCCTAGAAATATAGCGATACCTAATAGTATGGCTGCCATTCCAAGATACATAGGATTTCGGCTTATTTGAAAAGGACCTGAAGTCACGAGTGACGTAGGCAATTCATAAGGCGATAGTGTTGTTTTACTCTTTAAAAATAATGAGCGGCTCCAGAGACCTATGACTATTCCGAAGCCCATGATTATTATCCCGAAATACGTGTATGGGGCATAAAGGATCACTCGGATAGGGAATACGAAATTTAACCAGATGGACAGGATTAGAAGGATTATGAAATAAGATTGTCCATCTACCATAGATCCTGCCTTTTGTCTTTTGTTTTCAGCCATATTGTAGTTATATTTGATGTTATTCTATTATAGATCTAACAATAAAACCTTCGAAATTCTTAATTCATATAAATATCAGACACTATAAATATAATATATCAATTTATATTTATAGTGTTTTGCCTGAGTCTCTCTAATATCGTTTTGTATTAGACACACTATTCTTTAGATAAAAGTAAACTGCCTTTGCAATGGCTTCTTTGATTGATGACTTTCCTGTCTTTTTTTTCAAAGAGATTACATCTTCCAGGGGGAGAACTGATTGAACAAACTGAGATTTCATAAGATTATATCCTGAGATAAAAACAATTTTATCTATAATTATTAATACATTATTAGTATACAATTGTTGGGTTAACATATAAATATATCTCTGAATATAAATAATTATTATAATTTGTATTATGAGCATGTATAACAAAAATTTGGGCACGTTTTTCTCAAATTTCATATTAGTTCCCTGGCTTGATATTCTGGTTGAGGCTGAAGAAGTTCGTGGGATCATATTTGTTCTTCAGCGCCACGAGCCGCTCGTACTTCTCTTTACCGTAGGCAGCCAGGACCCTGTCCGCACCCTCAGTCATCAGGAAGTTCACATACACTCCGCCTGTAGCGAAGGGCTGCACCGCCTTCCAGAGGTCACGCGCCCATTTGATATTTTCTTCGTTCTTCGTGGTATCTGACCACATGGAGATGATGTTAATGATAAAGGGTGTGTCACGGTGACTGTATGGGGTTTCATCGTCGCTGACACTATTCACGGCTCCCTGCAGTTGACCAATCATTATCTTCGACATCGATGAAGGTCTTTTAGCGGCATATTCGACAAGGGTATCAATTGCTTCATCACTAAAACCTTTCAGGTACTCCGACTATAAATTAATAGAAACGTTCAGACGTTTTCTTGTATAAGTGCCATGAGAGGTAATATGTTATAATCAGGTCTGCATAACCACCTACCATATATAAAAGCTCGGAAGAGGCGAATATATTGTTTGTAAGGTGTAAAAATACCGCTATCATGTAATATCTCATCGGCCTTTTTGTTGCAATGCCGTAAGCAATTATGGATGCACTTGCAGCATGAAAGAAAATCCCGGGCAATCTCACAAATACCGGAGCTCCCTGACCGAAAACATAAAAGAAGAATTCTGTAATGCCAAATCCAAGCCCTATCAAAAATCCCAATGTAAATATAGACCTCTCAGTTTCCCCGTGGCGATAAAAGAGCGGATAGGCTTTTGCAAATTCCTCGATAAATGGGGGAAAGATGATGGATGTGCCTATCTCCGTATAAAGTACAGGCAAAAAGAAATTTAAATGACTTGAAAATATGCTGAAAGAAAGAGTGACCGGAATACTGACTATTATCCCGGAGAGGCAAAAAAAAAGCATCTCTCTCGTTCCCGGCCTATGCACTGGTGTGGGAGTTTTTATTTCCTCTTCCATTCTTACCCTTCATCCATAGTTTCTGATCTTTAATAGGGCTTTCCGTTGTAAACAGGAAAAAAGCAACATTCTTCATAAATTTGTACATAAATGGTAACTTCTCATATCGTATTTATGAGATCTTTTATATGACATATAGAATAAGGTTGATTTAATGCACTCTGAAAATAGCATATATTCTAATATAAGAAATCACTAATACAATAAAGGGAGGTAATGTGAAATATATTAAATCAATAACCAATCAGGTAGTTCCATCGCAGATAATTAGAATGAGAAGCTTTCACGCTTCGACGGTGAATCCCGTTTCGCATAGTTCATGCCACGGGAGCAGGCATAATGAGGTTACCAGACCATATTGGCATTATTCCAGATGGGAACATTTATTGAAAGCGTTGAAATGGTATAGTGAACAGGATGTCATACATGGCAGTTAGTCATGACATTAAGAAGTCTTGGAAATAAAATCTGGTACCTTCTAAAAGAAACTGTCAATGAATTTATGAGCGATAATGCAATAAAATTTTCAGCATCTTTATCATATTATACAATTTTTTCTTTGCCACCTTTACTTATTGTTATTATTTATTTGGGTGGAATATTTTTCGGAGCCGAAGCAGTAAGAGGAGAAATTTTCGGACAGATTAAAGGATTAGTAGGAAATGAAGCAGCTATGCAAATCCAGGAAATAATTAAGAATGTTAAACTTTCAGACAATAATAGCTTTGCCGCTGCTATTGGAATTATTACATTGCTTTTTGGTGCTACCGGAGTATTTGTAGAAATACAGGATTCTCTTAATTTAATATGGGGATTAAAAGCCAAACCCAGGAGAGGATTAATGGTATTTATAAAACACAGGTTGATATCTTTTTCAATGATCGTCTCTATGGGGTTTCTGCTATGTGTTGGGTTAGTAATAAATTCATTAATTAATATTTTTATTGAACGATTGAAATTTTTCTTTCCTGATATAACCGTATTCTTGTTTTATGCTTTGAATATTGTGGTGTTGTTTATTACCATTACTTTAATATTTACCGTTATATTTCGTATTTTGCCTGATGGTAAGGTGAGTTATAAAGATGCAATTATCGGGGCAGCGTTTACCACATCGTTATTTATGGTGGGAAAATCTGTGGTTGGTGCATACATTGGAAGTTCTTCCACTGCATCCATTTATGGAGTTGCAGGTTCGTTAATTGTCATTCTGCTCTGGGTTTATTATTCTGCTATCATACTTTACTTTGGTGCTGAGTTTACAGAAGTATATGCATCAGAATTTGGGAATAAAATAATTCCTAATGATTACGCTGTATATATTGATAGAAAAGAAAGAGAGATCGAACCTCAGGCTATTGATATGCAAAAAAAATAGTTAAATTTAAAACAAAACTATGAATTGATAGGCCCAATACCAACGTTGCTGTCACCAGAACAGCACTTCATACCATAAGGCTCTGAAAATAAACCCGAATAAAGAAGAAACATGGAAACTACGAAAATTGTAGTATCCTCCAGGGAGATTGCAACAGTGGAATTTTTCAGATAGATTCTTAGCCCTTTTGATTTTTGAAGAACTCTACTTGGCGTAGTCTTTTCTTGGCTTCTTCCTCTGTCTTGTAAGGTCCGCCTAAGTTGCGTTTGGTTTTTTCGGAGAGGACGTAATAGCCATCTTCTTTCTTGACAATCACTTTTTCAAACCTCCTTTCCTTCTATTTTCTAATTCCTTAGCCTTTAAACTTTTCACCAGCAGATCAAACTTGTTTTGAAACGAGATGATAACAAAAGGTTAGACTTTTTTTGAGTGGGTGAAAATAGATGGATAGTATTATAGATTCTAAAAGCTCATATCTCAGCTTTGTCCCAGCATATCGAAAAGTATTTAAGCTATAATATCACTATGATAATCATAAAAGTGTCGATTTTTAAGACTGAGATATTCTAACTTAATGAAGATCCGCGCATTCAAGCTTGTGATACATCTGTTTTAAGACTGAAATCTTTGAGCTTAACAGACATGAGTAAATAAAAAAAAGAGGTATAAAAAAATGACAAAAATAGTGCATGTTCAAACAGTCCTTATGGAAAATGAACTTGCAGCGCTGAAGCAAAAGACAAATGAAGAAAGCACCAAGGATGCAGTAGCTGCTGCTATATATCATTATCTTGAGTGTGCATATACTCATGAGGATGCCTGGGCAAAAAGACTTGAAAAGATAATGCAAAAAAGGCAAAATATATTGGAGAATAATTAAAAAATTCTTCAATATGGATTAGTTAAATACTTAACCTCCGAATTTTGACAAAACTAGCAACAGTCAAGCTGGACATCCAGGAGTCTGGCTATAATAGCGTAGGGAGCTTTTTTTCACAGATACTCCTTAATAATCTCTCCCTTGCCTGTTAGTTTTGTCTTTTTCGAAAGCTTCCTTTGGGCTGCAGCGGGATGTGGTGATGCACTGGCTGGAGGAGCGTCACATTGGTTTTGATAAGAGTGCGATGCGTGTTCCGATCGTCCCGGCTGCGGAGGTATTATCTGAGGATAGGGCGAGCAGATATATGTCCCGATACTGCATTAAGCAAAGTATTTATTGTTTGTCAGACATGCAACAATTGGGAAGTAGTTAAGTATGGATAAACAGATAACAATTCTCGGTTTTGCTGGAAGTTTGCGAAAGGGTTCTTACAATAAGGCATTATTACGTGCTGCTCTGGAGTTGTCACCAGAAGAGGCAAAACTTGAAATCTTTGACCTTGAAGGAATTCCGCCTTATAATATGGACTTAGAGGACAGAATGCCGGAAAGAGTCAAAGAATTTAAAGAAAAAATCAGGATATCGGATGCAATATTGATGGCATCACCTGAACATAACTATTCGATACCAGGTGTTCTCAAAAATGCAATCGACTGGGCTTCGCGCCCTCCTGGAGATAATTCGTTTCAAGGTAAATCGATTGCGATAATGAGCGCATCTACCGGGATGCTGGGAGGGGCAAGAGTGCAATATCATCTAAGACAGATGTTCGTTTTTCTCAATATGTACCCGGTTAATAAACCAGAGATCTTTGTAACATTTGCCGCTGATAAAATAGATGATAAGGGTAGAGTCAGAGATGAAAAAACAAGGGAAAAAATAAAAGAATTGCTGGAGAGTCTGATTGCCTGGACAAGAAAACTAAAAGGGGGTTAATAAAATCCAAATGAAACCTATTGAAACTGTCTGTATTTTTGATATATGAGGATAAATGCAATGTTGCGTCTAAAAAATAGATTGGGTAAAGTCTGAAATAATTATTTTAAAGACAAAATTGGCACAACTGCGTCTGTCAAAACAAAAAAGAGTTTTTATGGATGAATCAACCAATGATAAAACTTCGCCGGATAAAGCGGATGTAATAATTATAGGCGGGGGTGCATCGGGACTTGAAGCCGGAAAGGAAATAGCAAAAGCAGGAAAAAAAGTCTACGTGCTCGAAGCCCGAAACAGGCTTGGCGGCAGGATATATACTTTAACCGTTCCAGGTTTCTCAACATCTTTAGAAGCAGGTGCAGAATTTGTCCACGGTGACATGCCTACAACTCAATCGTTGTTAAGAGAAGGTGGTATTAAGTTTTACTCTATTGCCGGAAAATACTATATGATTAAAAATGGAAAAATCCAGAAATCTGAAAATCTGTGGACTACTTTCTCGACACTTCTTTCAAAAGCAGATTCACTTAAACAGGATATGCCTTTCAGTAAATTTTTGGATCAATACCTGAACGAAGAGAAATATAAAGCTGTAAGGGAAATTGCCATTGGTTTTGTCGAAGGTTATGATGCGGCCGATATTAAAAGAGCCAGCACATTTGCTCTGAGAGAAGAATGGAAAATTTTCGGCCAATCGGATCAGTACCGTTTGAAGGGTGGTCACATTAAGCTTATAGACTTTCTTTCAAAGGAAATAATAAAGCATAACAGTGCAATCTTTTTGTCAACTGTTGCAAAAGAAATCCGGTGGAAGCCAGACAACGTTGAAGTTATTAGTGATAAAGGTAAAATTTATTCAGCACGCAAAGCGTTGATTACTGTACCGCTTGGAGTTCTTCAATCAAAGCCGGACGATGAAGCTCACCTTCATTTTTGCCCCGGATTGCCTGAAAAACTGGAGGCAGCAAAATCAATCGGGTACGGCACTGCTATAAAAGTATTTCTTGAATTCAAGGATGCTTTCTGGGAATCATCTGAAAATCAAATACGCAAGACGCCTGAACTTGGTCTTCTTATTTCCGATACTTTTTTTACTGCCTGCTGGACTCAACTGCCGAATAAGACTCCACTTATTACAGGATGGCTTGCCGGTCCGCAAGCGGAGAGAAATAAAAACACATCAGATGAGAACATAATAACTATGGCACTCGATGCTTTGTGTTATATCTTTAATACAAACAGATCGTTCCTCATAAAGAATCTGAGTGCAGGAAAGGTTGTAAACTGGCAGACTGATCCGTTTTCACTTGGAGCTTATTCTTACGCAACTGTAGAATCAAATGAAGCAAAAAAGGTATTAACCCAACCAGTTGAAGATACATTATTCTTTGCCGGAGAAGCTCTGTCGGAAGGCACCGCCATGGGAACATTGGAAGAAGCACTTGCGAACGGAATAAAAACAGCTAAGGAATTATTGACTCATCTTAAGAGTTGAAAAAGAAAGGAAAACAAACCATGAACAACTTACCATCTCACTTCAAAAGCCCAAAGGGCGAAGCTGAGTATATGGCTGCCTACGAAGCCACCATGCGGCTTTGGGCTGTGCCGTATGAAGCGATGGACATCCGGAGCCGTTTTGGCATTACGCACCTTGTCGTCTGCGGTCCCAAAGATGCACCACCTCTAATCCTTTTGCATAGTTTCTTTATGAGCCTGACAGTTTGGGCTTATAACATTGCTGATCTAAGCCGCGCTTACCGCGTCTACGCGCTGGATATGATGGGCCAGCCGAGTAAGAGCATCCCGGACCAGCCTATGCGCGATCGAGGCGAGATGGCTGAATGGTTGAATGGTGTACTGGATGCCCTCAGGATAAGTCAAATGGATTTAATAGGATGGTCGTATGGCGGCTTCGCAGCTCTCAATTATGCAATACACAGGCCAGATCGGCTCAGAAAGCTCGTTCTTCTCACTCCGATAGGCAGTTTTGTTCCCCTCAAGACACAATTCTACGTTCGCAGCATGCTGACTCGTCTACCAGGTCGGTATTGGTCGAACAACATGATGCACTGGATGTATTATGAACCAAATTTGAAAAATGAAAAGACTAAACGAATGTTCGATCTTATAACAAATCAGTTTTACCCGGGTGTGAGATATTTCCAGTTACCACCTACAGTTCTGCCGGTCCCTTACATGGATGAGGAACTGCGTGGCATAAAGAATTCGACCTTGCTGCTCATCGGCCAGCAAGAGTCGCTGTACGATCCCGTCGCTGCGATAGAACGCGCCAAACGGCTGATTCCCAATATCCAGGCAGAATTGATCCCGCATGCTGGCCATGAATTGCCCGGCGGCCAACCTGAAACAGTCAACCGAAAAATTTTAGAATTTCTCAAAGGAAATCAGAAAAAATGAAAAGCGAGGTTGTTTAAATGGAAGAAACAATATATAAAATCGGTTTCTGGTCAGCGCTTGTTGCATTTGTTGCAGCATTCGGATTCGATGTTGCTCAAATTCTGCAGCTTATAGGCATTGTTAGTTATCCATGGGATGAGATTCTTATCTATGGATTTTCGCTTTTTATTGCGACGCCATTTATGCTCGCGTTGCTTGCACTTCACTATGTGACACCAGACGATAAGAAGTTTTGGAGCCATGCGGCTGTTCTCTTTGCGGTATTGTACTCAACATACGTCACTTTGAATTACGTTGTTCAATTGACAGCTGTGATTCCTTATGCTGCTCCGAACCCGGTTCTTGTACAAACACCTCATTCTCTTTTCTGGACTGTTGATGCGTTGGGATACATAGCATTGGGTTTAGCGACTTTATTTGCAGTCCCGGTGTTTGCGAAACATGGGCTGCAGAAGTGGCTCAGGTGGTTTTTCCTGGCTAATTTCTTAGTTACTCCCCTGATTGCCTTAGTATATTTTTATCCGAATTTTTCCACGGCTTTACTGCTTCTCGGTTTGCCGTGGATCGTTACCGCGACAGGGTCGATGTTACTTTTAGCGCTCTTTTTTAGCGTGTATGTGCGCAGAAATCGGGGCGGTACCCCTACTACCTTTATTGCTTGGCAAACGTCAATTTAGGGTGTATGAAAATGAACGACTCAAAAGCGAATCTACAAGACACCAAAAGAGTATTTCTAAAATTAGGTACTTGCTCTCGCACATTCTTTTATTTATTAAACCGCGAATTCGGTCATCCATTAGAAACTGAGGAGCGTGCCGCGGACCCATTAGCGGGTGGATTAATGCAAGAAGGATATCAATGCGGAATGCTTTGGGGGTCTGCATTGGCTGTAGGAGCGGAAGCCTTTCGTAGGAGCGATGACCGCGGTCAAGCAATCGGTATGGCTATTACGGCAACTCAACACCTTATGGAATCATTTTCAAATACGGCAAAAAGCGTCAACTGTTCGGACATAACCAGTTGTGATTGGTCAAGCAAATTTAGTATGCTGAAATACTTAATCTCTGGTAGATTCATATCCTGCTTTAAACTCGCGGAAAAATGGGCTCCGGAAGCGATCCAATCAGCAATTGAAGGATTATCCCGCGACCAAACTGATTTACCTCAACTGCCAATAAGCTGCGCTTCGCAAGTCGCCAAAAAAATGGGAGCTAGTGATGAAGAAATGGTTATGGTTGCCGGATTTGCAGGAGGTCTTGGTTTGAGCGGCAATGCTTGCGGTGCGCTGAGTGCTGCGATTTGGATGAACACTCTTGCCTGGTGTAGAAAACAAACTGGGAAATCCGGTTATTCTAATCCAAACGCGGTAAACATATTAATAACATTCTATGGTGCGACTGATTCTGAAATTCTGTGTCATAAAATATCAGGACAGTTTTTTAAGACAATAGACGATCATACGGAATTTATCAAGAACGGTGGTTGCGATAAACTAATTGATGTACTCGCGCGATCATAATTATGAATCAAATAAGGAAGCAGAACTTATGTACCTAAGGTATATGTTTCATATAATCCGAATTATATGAACCATCTTTAATCAAATCCAATAACCCTATCATTATACCTGAAATTTCTGTTCATATAATCTATGATTCTTCTTAAATCTCCTCTTCTCAATGATACCTTTTGCTTTGACCTGAATTGTTTATATGCCACCCACTCTTTATCGCTAACTTTTCGTATCATTAATTTGTAAGATGAAACATTACCACGAAATTTATAATCTATTTCATCACCAATTTCTTGCTTGTTGTTATCGATTATCATTGGTGCTCTTATTTTATACCTGAGATAGAGATAATATGCCAACATTAACAGGTAGAATAAAAATAGATAGAAGATTACCTCAAGATCGTGTGTCTCTGTGAACCATTCAGGATACAGCTTTCTCATTTCCTCAATGTTGTACATCGTTAATATATCTATAAACCATCAAGAATATAAAATTTTCGTTCCGAAATAAGAGTATAAGCATGAATCAGCCGGTTGCTTTGGATATTACCAGAATTTGCCATCATCAACAACTGGCCCAGTGGCGGCAGAGTGAGAGGTTGGGGGTCTGGGGGAAGGGGAGAGAGTATTTCGGTAACCGAAATCTTTATACATGATCTTTTTAATCATCACAACCATGTTGGTGGCGAGAAAGTGACACATATAGATTTGTTCAGTGGGGCGAACCAATTTGAACTTATTGTAAATACAGTCCATGAACCCTTATTGGTGCTTGACACTGAAATGAAGATAATTTTTGCCAACCGCAACTTTTATAATAATTTCAAAGTTAAATCTGAAGAAACAATTGGAAATTCAATATTCAATATTGGAGATCAGCAATGGAACATTCCCAAATTGCGGGAATTACTTGAAAGAATTCTTCCAGAGAAAACAGTTTTCATTGGCTTTGAAGTAGAGCACGATTTCCCCACTATCGGACACAAATTTATGCTGCTGAATGCTAGTGAAATCCATAATGATTATGCAGGTAAAAAATTAATTCTTCTTGCAATTGAAGATATAACAGAACGCAAGCAGGCTGAAGAAGAATTAACAAAATACCGCCAGCACCTTGAAGAATTGGTTGACAAGCGTACAATGGAACTAAAAGAATCTGAAGAACGCTACCGTAGGCTTTTTCAAACTTCAAAAGATGGTATATTACTTCTTGAAAAACAAAAAGGAGAGATAGTCGATGCCAATCCAGCTATTACAAAGTTATTGGGCTATAAATATGAAGAATTATATGGAAGAAATCCTCAGGATATCGGCTTATTGAAAGATATTGGTGATTTTCAAAATTTCATTCAGAAATTGAACGAAACGGGTTTCATCCGTTACGATGATGTGCCAGTGGAAACAAAAGGCGGAAAGGGCATTGAAACCGAGATATATTTTGTTAATAAAACGAAATTGATACAATGCAACATAAGAAATATTTCTGAACGCAAGCAAAAAGAAAGGGAAATACAAGAATCTCTCAAAGAAAAAGAAGTCCTTCTTAGTGAGATTTACCATAGGGTCAAGAACAATATGCAGATAGTCATAAGTCTGTTGAGGCTTCAGTCCAGACATATCAAGGAGGAAAAGTATCGTGAGATGTTTAAGGAAAGCCAGAACAGGATAATATCAATGTCTCTTGTCCATGAGAAATTATATCAATCTAATAACTTTACACGAATTGATTTTGAAGAGTACATAAGAGAGCTGACAAATGGGTTGTTCCGGTCTTACGGAGTCGATAAGGACAAAATATCACTAACCATAGACATCGAAAACATTTCATTTCTTATCAATTCTGCGATTCCGTGCGGGTTAATTATCAATGAGCTTGTTACTAACTCTTTAAAACATGCATTTCCAGACGGTATGAAAGGTGAAATTAAAATTATTCTTCATTCAGTTGATGAAAATATGATTGAACTTGTTGTAAGTGATAATGGTATAGGGATTCATGAAGATATTGATTTCAAAACAACTAAATCGCTAGGTTTGCATCTTGTTACAATTCTGGCAGAAAACCAGCTTCATGGTAATATCAACCTGGATCGTAGCAAAGGAACCAAATTTAAAATCAAATTTAAAGAAGTGAAATAATGGCAGGAAAACGGATATTGGTTGTAGAAGATGAAATTATTACTGCGGATGATATAAAAGAAAATTTGCAGGATTTAGGGTATACAGTTATTGCAGTAGTATCATCCGGGGAAGAGGCTATTAAAAAGATAGAAGAGGCTAGTCCGGATTTAGTGCTGATGGATATTATGCTCCAGAAAGAATTGGATGGGATAGAAACTGCAAAGCAAATTCGTTTTCGTTTCAATATTCCAGTTGTGTATCTCACTGCTTATTCAGATAAAAAAATACTGGAACGTGCAAAAATAACAGAGCCTTTTGGATATATTATTAAACCATTTAGTGAAAGAGAATTGCAGATCAATATTGATATAGCTCTGTGCAAGCATAAAATGGAAAGAGAACTGAAAGAGAGTGAAAAATGGCTTACTGCAATAATCAAAGGCCTCGGTGAGGCTGTGGTCGCAACTGATAAAAATGGTATCATAAAACATATGAACCCTTTTGCAGAGGCAATAACCGGGTGGAAGCGAGAAAATGCTTCAGGGAAACCTCTGACAACCGTTTTCAATATTATAAGCAAAGAAACGGAGAAACCGACAGAAAATCCTGTAACAAAGGCAATCCGAGAAAATATTTTCTACGGTCTGGCAGATAATACAATATTGATAACAAAGGAAGGTACTGAAATACCTGTTGATATTATCGGTTCAACCATCAAAGATGACAATCATAACGTTATTGGTATTGCATTGATTTTTTCTGATATTATTGAACGAAAAAAGACAGAAGAGGCTTTGAGAATGTCTAAATTAGCCTAATCCAGATCAGTCACCAACCAGTGTTCACCCTCGCTATCATGCACGCATACGTTGCCGCTGCCGCCTGGAATAAACCCGTTGAACCTTTCAAGAAGAGCGATCGATTCTCTTATATCTGTTATATATCTGTGTTTCAGAAGCGCCGCCAGTTTCATGCTTTCTTCGTTGCTGATCTTCCCTCCAATTCCCATACATTCTGAAACCTTAAGCTTCCCATCAAGCAGATAAAATGGATAAGTCATGCATATATAAGGTCTGCATTCGTATATTTCACACAGGTCATTTTTCAGGAAAATGCAATCGCCATTTTTCTTCAGAACCCATTCAAAGGTATGGATATTGCCTTCCGGATCCCTGTCATCTGAAGGCGTTGGTATTACAAAATCATCACGGGAAAGTCCTGTTTTTTCACAGATACTTCTGATTTCCAATGGGAAAAGTATCACAGTATTATCGCCAAATTCAGCCCTGCAACATTGAGCGCATTTCTTGCACAGGAAACCTATTACTTTTATCTTGTCAGCGATCTTCTTTTCATCTATTACCAGGGCTTTATTAAGCGCTTTTTTAAGATTTGAGATTTTTGCTTCTTTTTGTGATGGCATCTTCAAGACAAAATATCACCAAAATAGATATGGGTTTGTATTTCGCAACTTCCTATTGCAAAGCTTTTTAATCAATAACTTCAAGTATTGACCATGCCAGTCTCCTCGCAAATTATCATTAACAGCATGGTCACAGGCAGTATCTATGTCCTGATCGCCATTGGTCTTACGATGGTCTATAAAGTGTTCAAATTCGCAAATTTCTCCCATGCTGAACTTGTAACGTTCGGGGCATACATGGCTTATATTATTAACGTGTCACTCGGTGAGAACATTATCTACGGGCTTATTATAGCGTTCTTGTTGACAGGTTTCCTCGCAATTGCGACCGACAGGCTGGTATTTTTTAAACTCAGGAACAAAGGATCTGATGTAATATCAATGATGATCGCCTCCATCGGGATCGGATTTGTATTGAGGCAGTCCATACAGGAAGTGTGGAGCCCTCAATTGAGATGGTATGACTTTGAAGGGAATACATACGATATTCTTGGGGGATCTATTACTGAGCTGCAGACATACATTATTTTAAGCTCAATCCTTCTCATTTTCATGCTTCATTTCCTATTCACAGGTACAAGACTTGGAAAAGCCATGAGAGCAGTATCTGATAATCCGCAGCTTGCGATGGCAAGCGGTATTGATACTGAGAAAATTCTCCTGTGGGTCTGGTTCATCGGGGGCGGTCTTGCAGGAATAGGAGGTGTATTCAGGGGAGCTGATACCATGCTTGTGCCGCTCCTTGGATGGGAAATATTGCTTCCTGCTTTTGCAGTAGTTATCCTCGGAGGCATTGGCAGTTTTTATGGTGCGATAATTGCAGCATACATTCTTGGATTTGCAGAGAACTTCGGGGTAATGATGCTTTCAGACCTATCAATCTCGACCGGATACAGGCCTGCAATAGCTTTTATTATTCTCATACTTGTACTGATACTTCGTCCAACAGGTATTATGGGTAAAAAGGAGGGATAATGTTCCAGGATTATGTTCTTGATACCCTGATATATATCGGGATCTATGCCATCCTTGCCATAAGCCTGAACCTGGAAGCAGGATTCGGAAGGCTCATGAACTTCGGGAAAGTTGCTTTTTTTGCAATCGGAGCATACACATCTGCGCTTCTTTCGATTGCAGGAGCGCCATTTGTTATCGGACTCCTTGCAGGCATTTTTCTTTCTGCGTTTTTTGGTTTACTCGTGGCGCTCCCCGCGCTTCGCTTGAGGGCGGATTATCTTGCAATCGTTACTCTTTCATTCGGTGAGATACTGAGGCTTTTTTTCCTGAACGAGCAGTGGCTCACCAATGGCCCGATGGGTATCCGGGGTATCTCACAGCCGCTATTCTTTGCTTTCCAGGAAAATTACCTATTGTTCTATGCATCAGTTGTATTTGTTCTCCTTTTCATTTGTTATATTTTTTCAGAAAAGATCATCAATTCCCCATTTGGAAGGACGCTTAAAGCCATACGGGATGATGAAGATGCAGCCGCTGCATTTGGAAGGGATACATTCCGGATAAAGATTAAGGTTTTCATGATCGGTTCTGGTATGGCTGGCGTCTCAGGGGCACTGTTTGCCCATTATATTGCTTTCATAAGCCCGGATATGTTTTTTCCATCACTCACCTTCTCTATCTGGACAATGATGGTCATCGGAGGAAGCGCGAATAATCTGGGCATGGTCGCAGGGGCTGTTTTGATACAGGTTTTTGAAAGGGGAACACGCTTTATCAAGGACTTCGTGGCGCTTCCTATTGAACCTTCAAACCTTAGAATAATCATCATCGGATTATTATTGATTTTATTCATTTTGTACAAACCCGATGGCATTATCAAAGAGCGAAAGAGGCGCCTATGATCCTCCAGGTAAAAGATATTGAAAAGAGTTTCGGAGGAATAAAAGCGCTGGATGGTGTTAAACTTGACATTGAAGAGAACACCGTAGTGGGTCTTATAGGCCCGAATGGCTCAGGAAAAACCACCCTCATTAATGTCATTTCTGGTTTTATGAGGCCGGACAGCGGCAGCATAAAATTCGAAGGCCGTGATATCACATCCTCAAAACCACATGAAATAGCGCGCCTGGGGTTAGCCCGGACTTTCCAGCTTACAAGGATTTTCAGGCGCATGACAGTTCTTGAATGCATGCTTCTTGCCTCAAAAGCACAGGACGACGGTTTATTCAACTTATTTTTTAAAGGGAAGGAAATTTACAGGCAGGAAAGAAAAGATATTGAAAAAGCCCGAAGGATACTGGAATTGCTTGAAATAGGACATCTTTCGAACGAATATTCAGGCGCCCTTTCAGGCGGACAGCAGAAACTCCTGAGCATCGGGATGGTGCAAATGGCAGACCCGGGACTTGTATTGCTCGATGAACCTGTCGCAGGTGTAAATCCAACTCTTGCTAATAAGATATTTGAGAAGATCGAACGGGAGAAAGAAAAAACCACTTTTGTTGTGATAGAGCATAATATTGATATTTTGATGAACTTCTGCGACAGGATATATGTGATGAACAAGGGGAGAATCGTTGCTTCAGGTACGCCTGAGGAGATACGGTGTAATGAGACCGTTATTGATGTGTATCTTGGGGGATAATTGTGCTTCTGGTTGAAAATATCTCCTCAGGTTACGGTCAATCAAGAGTTGTGAACGAAGTCAGCATCAATATACAACCCGGGGAAATCGTAGTTATTATAGGGCCAAATGGCTGCGGTAAGAGCACACTTTTGAAGACCATCTTCGGTCTTATAGAACCATATTCCGGGAAGATAATATTAAACGGTGAGGATATTACAGGATCAAAGCCCTATGATCTTGTCGGGAAAGGAATGGGTTTTGTGCCTCAGATAAATAATGTTTTTCCAGGTCTTACTGTCATGGAGAATCTCGAAATTGGGGGATACTTATATAAAAAACATGATTTTAGGGAGATATTCAGGATATTTCCTGTGCTTTTAGAGAAGAAAAAAGAAAAAGCACATAACTTAAGCGGAGGCGAAAGACAGATGCTTGCTATGGCGCGTGCTTTGATGACGCAGCCCAGACTCCTTTTGCTCGATGAACCCTCGGCGGGTCTTTCTCCAAAGATGGTAGAAGTTATGATGAACAAGATAAACGAGATCGTAAGGAGGGATCTATGTTCTGTTCTTCTTATTGAGCAGAATGCAAAAAGCGCACTTGGCATAGCAGACAGGGGCTATATAATGGTCATGGGAAAGAAAGTATTCGAGGGCGGGCCACATGAGATACTTGACCATAAAGAGATTGGGCGGCTGTATCTTGGAAGAAAAGATGCTAAAAACTGAATGAAACCTGAATAAAAAAAAGAAGTTCACTGGAGCTTTATCCCTGAATTAAGGCTCCAGCTTCCGATAGTGACCATTGTTTTATTTTTTACCTCAAGAACAGTGTAGTCCTGCGGGACATCGCCATTCTCATCAAAAACCTTGTCCCCGGTTATTGCTTTATATTGGCGGCTTACTGGAGGAAGAGCATTCTTTATCTTCTCACCGTCGTTGCCAACTTCTTTTATCACCTCTGCGGCAAGCATGGTTGCATCAAACTCTGTATCCGAATATATGCCCGGATCTTTTCCGAACGCTTCACGGTACAGTTTCTGGAAATTCTGGTATTCGGGATTACCTTCAGGGCTTGCTGGCCGTGTCAGGTACATTCCTTCCATTTGCGCTGCAACGTCTTTGTTATCAAACATCACAGGGTCTGCTATGCCTTCTGCAGCGATCCATTTTGTCTTCAGGCCAAGCTGTTTTGTCTGCGCAAGGATAGTAGATGCTTCGGCAGGATATCCAACAAAAATTATCACATCAGGGTTTGCCTTTTTGATCGTGTCAAGCTCTGTCCTGTAATCAGCCTTGCCCTTCTCATAATGAATGCTGCTTACTACTGTTCCTTTGAACTTTGTTTTGAAAACGTTCTCAAGACCTATTCCATAATCGTTGTTCTCAACAAGAGTAGCTGGTTTTGTGAAATTTTCTGCCATAGCAAGCTGAGATATGGCATCACCCTGCAGGTTATCGCTTCCAATTACCCTGAAAACATATTCACCGGCATCTGTAACCGATGGCGCTGTTGATGACGGGGAAATTAATACAACTTTGCTTTTTTCAACTATGGGAGCTACAGCAAGTGTTTCTGAACTTGCCACAGCGCCGATTATTACCTGGACCTTGTCCATTTCTATGAGTTTCTTTGCCGCTTCAGCTGCTTTTGCAGGATTTGTTCCCGTGTCTTCGATTATCAGGGTGACATTCCTGCCGTTTATGCCCTGTTTGTTAATCTCAAGAGCCGCAAGTTTTGCGCCATTTGCCATCCCTTCACCAATCGGTCCAAGGCCGCCTGTCTGGGTTATCAATACACCGATCTTGATATCCTCAAGTTTAGTTTGAGGTACTGTCTTATTCGTTCCATCTTCTTTATTTACGCATCCACCGGCAATGACAATTGCTATCAGCATGCCGACAACAAACCATTTTTGCATGATTAAACCACCATAATGCTATTGCTATTTTACCTGTTTAAAAATCTTTTCATTATGATCCTTTAATTTACAATCACATTACCTATCGCATTATTATATTTTTTATTTGTAGGATATTCAGCCAGATTGAATGTATAATTTCCTTGTTGATTGAATTGATAATTATATCTGTCTCGATATTGCATGGTCCTGTTTTCGAATAAACCGTCCCTGCTTAAAAGGATAATTCTAGTCCGCTGATCTTCATTATCATACCAGATAATAATATCCGACTTGTTTATTGTTATTATATTAGGATAAAAACCATGACTCACATCCATTTTTATCGAATGAATCTTTGGTTCAACGGTAATAGGCGTCAAAGTCACATCAGGAACAGCAGTAGGAAGTTCAATGGTTTCTGAGGTTGCCAAGGAAGCATTTTTCTGTAGTTCTGATGACGGAGATTGTATTTGTTGGGATTTTCCATCATTAACCGTTTCTGAGGTTGCCAAGGAAGCATTTTTCTGTAGTTCTGATGACGGAGACTGCATTTGTTGGGATTTTCCATCACTAACCGTATCTGATGCGGTCATGAAATAATAAAACAGGACATAAATAATAATCAATAGAATTGTTATCATAATATCTCGTATTCGGTCTTTTGAGATTTCAGGTTTCATAAATTCAAACAACTTCTTTTCTGTTTAATAAGCTTTGAAATGAAAACTTTTTTTCAAAAGCATCAACTTCAGCTATAGCTATTCATATTATTTGTACATACTTAATGCTTTTGACATTGTGGTGTGTAAATTCTTTTGGTTGTGCATAATTTTTCAGCTTTATTTAATTACCATTATAATTGATAAAAGGTAAAACATAAAATTATATTTAAAAACGATCATTATAGTTTATTATCATGCGGGGCAACAATACAGTAACAGGATTTCTCATTATTATTCTGGCAATATTCACGGCAGGATGCACATCATACATCGGGGATAGCTCTTATAAAATGAATTTTTTCGTGAACGAGACATTTGAACCTCTTGAAGGAAAGGTCTATAATAACGATAATTTTTTGGGATTCGCTACGAATGGAAGCTTTGTCACCAGTATAGAGAAATTAAGACCCGGAATTATTTCCATAAATGGGACTTACAACAACCAGGCTTTTGATTTCGTTTTCGAATTCTCAAAGGAAAGCTTCAATTATAGCGGAATGGATTTTTCATTGCACACAAACGACCTCAATAAAGCCATTTTCAATGCTTCCGTTATTGATATTGAAAAGATACGGCGCGAGATTTTCGATAATATCAATGAGGAAAGAAAGGCTTCAGGGACAAATACGCTCAAATGGAATAGCAAGATCGCACAGGTTGCCATGAATTACAGCAAAACGCTTTCCATAGAGGGATTTGCACATTCAGACCTTGAAGGCAGGAGCGTGGGGGACCGGCTTCGGGAAAATAAAATATTTTACACTATTGTTGCAGAGGACCTTTATATGATAGAAGGTTTGAGCGATGAGGGAAATATGAGCCAGACCATCGTTAATGGATGGATGAAAAGCCCCGGGCACAGGTCCCCCATCGTGGACAGGGACAGGTTGTTCAGCGACGGCGGGGCAGGAGTTTATTGTGAACAGAAGAACTGTTATGCAGTAATGGTTTTCGCGGGGCTTGAGCATGATCAAAATATGAAATTGGATCAAGGATACATGACTTTCATATATTTATACGACCCTTCGTATCCATTTGATTTCGATGTGCCTGTATCTATCGATATCATCTCGACTGAATATATTGACGTTTATCTGGTGTCGGGGAGGGAACAGTATGACACCTTCCTGAAGAACAACTATGTAAATTCCATTTTAGAGAGCAAGCAGACAAAAACCTTGCGCCATAAAGTCACAGCAAGAAAGGGAGAGGGGATTATAATCCAATCAACTATGGGCAGGGCTGATGTTGATGTGCATTTGCGGTATTCATAGAATAATAGCACTTGAATTTACTTCTTCCATTTGATAACTTCAAGACCATTAATATTTTCAAAATGACCATCGCTGCTTATGAGAGTGATTTCATTTTCCAGACATATCGCGGCTATCCAAATATCATTTTCAGGAATGGGTTGCCCTTTTTTTCTCAAGTCACGGAAGAAAGAGTATGTCTATATTATCGATTATAGTACATATAGCTGGAATACCTTCACGATAAGCGATTATAGCATTTGAATCGACGGCCAGCTTACCATTCACCTTCAATTTTTTCAAACTCCGCATTAACAAGTTCTTGCATTTCTCCTGCTTCCTTATGCGACAGTGTTCCTTTTATTTCACGGTGTGTACGTAAACTTCCTGATGGCAGAGGGAGCTGACAGGATCATGGCAGCATATGGCAAAAAGAAGTACGAGCGGCTCGTGACGCTGAAGAACAAATATGATCCCACGAATTTCTTAAGCCTCAACCAGAATATCAAGCCAGGGAACTAACATGAAATTTGAGAATAACGTACCCTAATTCTACACTCTTGAAGGAGGCAATTATATGAGTTATGAAATATGGTAGATAATATTGCCTCTGGATGGTGTTTTCCTGCAAAAAGCCTGATTAAAACCGCGTATAACCAATTATCTTATGCAGTTTACTTTCACTACTGTTTTACAATGAGGGTGATCCGGGGAAGGAGGGATTTTCAAATGACTCGTTTATGAAAATCAGTTGCATATTTAAAAATATTTGAATAATTCATAATTTATATTTATTACCCTGTAGGCATATTGAGTAGTTTATTCTTGGGTGCTTTTTTGCACGTCAGTTTTTCCTCTTGTTTTGGTGGAGTTACAGTAGTACATAATAAAGTATGTCACCACAAAACAGTTTATACTGTCTACACTTGAATCATTTGATTCGTAGTCAGTTTCCTATGCGTAAAAAAATAGCATGATGAAATTTTTGATGCTACAATTATATCATAAAATTGTAGCATCAAACAGATCTTAAATCGGTTCGTAAACTATAAATAACAGTTGTAAACTAAATATGACGTGTGTTAACTGAAGATAACAAAATTCGCATCCTCAAACTTTTCTTTGAGGGGCCGAATGAACGCCTCCATTTAAGAGAAGTGGCGCGCAGAGTTGAATTATCAGCAACAGGCGCAATGAAGATTTTAAGGGGGCTTGAGAAGGAGAGCCTGTTGAAAAAAGAGTATGCTGCAGTCACAGTAGTTTATCGCGGAAATTATGATAATGAAAAGTTCATAGCTCTGAAAAGAGCACTTAACCTCTATTCTCTCAATTCCAGCGGACTGGTTTCTGAATTAGTTGATTTTTTCAAGATACCGGAATGCATAGTCATTTTCGGAAGTTATGCAAAGGGTGAAGATACCAGGGAAAGCGATATAGATATTGCCATTATGACAAATATGAAAGAATATCCACAGCTTGATGTTTATGAAGTCGATCTGAAAAGAAAAATAAGTCTGCATTTAATCGACAATATAAAGAATGAAGAGAAAGATTTTATCAACACACTTGCTAATGGAATCGTAATTTATGGTTATCTGGAAGTGATATAATTGAAGCCCTTTAATTTTTATGTCGAATCTGGTCTTGTCAGGCAGGGTTCAAAAGATCCAGGAGAATCAAAAGCAATGATCGGACGAGCTTCCAAGAGACTTGAATATGTAAGATCACAATCGATTACTGAGGATAATTCTTCTTTTTTGTTCGAGGATATCTATGAAATCATGAGGGAATGCATCCATTGTCTCATGGCAGCAAATGGATACAAACCTTACTCTCATGAAGCGACAGTTGCTTTTCTTGAGGAATACTACAAATCATATTTCGGAGAGAAATTAATTGAGGCTTTCAACAGGTACAGGATAATCGGGAACAATATCATGTATCGTGCTAATTCAATAAATAGAGATGTTATCTAAATTGCCAGATCACGCCCCTTTGATAGTGTTGCATTGAACATTTTTGTGCTTACTTATATATAGTAATTATATTAATTAATAATTATCAAGTGGGAATCTTGGATGGTTTGTTTATTGAAAAATACTCAAGATTTCAAGAAAAAAGGAGTGAAAATATGGCAGGTAAGTTGTTTTTGGCTGAAAAACGATTAAGAATTGAAAAAAGAGCGCTTGACGATGATACCGAAGAAATGATTCAACATGCAGACAGTATTGGCATAGATACTGTTTTTAGCAGACAGGCGAAATATGATGAATCCACTTTGGGGATAGATAAAACAAGGTGCAACTTTGGGTCGCTGGGTATTTGCTGCAGACAGTGCGCGATGGGCCCATGCAGGATATGGAATGAAGATCTTCCATTCATTTACAAATTATCTACTCCACGATTGGAAAAAGGGACATGCGGGGCAAGCGTAGATACTATTGTTGCAAGGAATCTTCTTATGATGGTTGCAAGAGGAACAGCATCCCATGCTGCACATGCACGGCATGCAGCATCAGCTCTCCTTAAAACTGCCCAGAAAAAAACGCCTTATTTGATAAAAGAGCCTGAGAAGCTGAGATCAATCGCATCAAAATTGAAGATGGATACGGAAAACGATATCGAGGCCCTAGCAGCAGAAACAGCATCAATAGCCCTCTTTGATATATTAAGCGATGAGAACTCAATGAAGTTTGCAGCTTCTTATTGCCCAAAAAGCAACGTGAATAACGGCATTACACCAGCTCCTGTCGGAAAAGAACTCTTAGATGAAGGGCTTGAAACATCAATGGGAAATATGGCTGATCCGGAATCACTTATTTTACATGCAGCAAGGCTTGGTGTTGCTGACATAATGTCCCTGATAATAAGTTCTGAATTCCAGGATGTTCTATTTGGCATTCCAAAACCTGTTTTTTCAAAGATTGGATTTAATGTTCTTGACAAGAATAAAGTGAATGTTATAATCCACGGTCATGTTCCTCTGCTGTCGGAAAAAATAGTTGAATTTTCCGAAGATGCGGAAATGCTTAATAAAGCACGCTCCCTCGGAGCGCAAGGGATAAACGTAGTTGGCTGCTGCTGCACAGGAAACGAAGTATTGATGAGACACGGCGTTCCGCTGGCAGGAAGCAGTCTTCAACAGGAACTTGTAATAGCGACAGGACTTGCTGAAGCTTTCGTTGTGGATATCCAGTGCATTTTCCCGAACGTTGAAAATGTAGCAAAGAAGTTCCATACAAGGATCATTTCTACCATGAAAGAGGCTAAGCTTACCAATGCAGTGCATATTCCTTTCGAGGAAGAAAATGCGGATGAAACTGCAAAGAAAATTCTTGAAATAGCGATCGAGAATTTCCCCAAAAGAGGAAAAAATATATACCTTCCCCATGGAGCTCCAAAAGATCTTATGGCCGGATTTTCGGTGGAGACCTGTCTGGGTGTGCTCTCAAAAATAAATAAAGAAGACCCGCTGAAACCCTTGATCGACAATATAGCCTCAGGTAACATTTATGGCGTTGTCTTGCTCGCCGGATGCACAAGCCCGAAAGTGACAGCTGATGCAAGCCATGTTACTATTGCAAAAGAACTTCTGAAGCAAAACGTCCTCCTTATCGCAACGGGATGCGCCGCCCAGGCATGTGCGAGAGCAGGACTTCTAACACCGGAAGCTACAGAAAAATACGCTGGCAATAAGCTAAAGAGCGTTCTAAAAGTTCTTGGTGAGACAGCAGGCATCAAGAAACCTCTACCACCTGTATGGCATTTCGGAAGCTGTGTTGATAACGCAAGAGTGGTTATTCTTGTCTCTGCTCTTGCCGAAAAACTTGGCATCCAGATAAAGGACCTGCCGATAGCAGCCTCAGCTTCTGAATGGGTAACTGAGAAAGCAGCAGCTATAGGAATAGGATCTGTCGCACTTGGAGTCACAGTTCATCTTGGTGTGACGCCCCCTGTTCTTGGCAGCTCTGTTGTTGCAGCTTTACTCACTTCGAAGTCAGAAGAGGTATTCGGAGGGAAATTCATAGTGGAAGTAGAACCCATGAAAGCTTCAAAATTGCTTCTTGAACATATAACAAAAACAAGGGGAAAACTTGGCCTGACGATATGAGAAGGTGTGCATACGCATTAAGGCAGCTGGAGCCTGGGAATGTTTGTAGCGAATAGCGGCAGCAGTGGTGAGAAGAGGTTGTGGTCACGGGGAAGAAGAGAAGGGATCGCAGGCTACTTACCTGCAACAATAAGCGGGGAAGCACCAGTCGCTTCAATAAGGCTCATTCCGGAAAAAACCAGCCTCTTTGAGCCATTCCCTGAATTCCACTATTGTAAAAGTATTCCCTTCAGTGCTGTTGACAAGCATATTGGCGGCGAACATCAGGGGGAAGACAACCTTCTTGCGCTCATCATCAGCTATCATTTCTGCGATGAGCACTTTTCCACCGCTTTTGCGCCCTATGAACCCGGAAAAGAAGTTCACGGGTTTTTTCTTCACCCTCAGAGTGGCATATGTGTCCCAGTATTACAAGATCATACCTGTTTTCTTTGAAATCCACTTCCCTTAGGCTTCGTGTCCACAAACCTCGTGCAGTAAAACCAGTCCAAAATTTAAGACAGTTTTAATATGAAAACACATCGCTTTGCCTTATTTTGAATTTGGCATACAAAGATTCTATACATAATTTAACTGCGGAAGGTCTCTGGACACGAAGCTTAACCGTTGAACGAGTTAAATATATTTGTAGCATTCATGAAAAATCACATTAAAGATGCAAAATGACCTTTTCCGTAATGAACTTTTAGAAGAAAAATGGGCAATCAAAGAATTCGTAAGATAATTCAATTTAAAGTTTTAAAGCCATTTCGAGAAACCCCCACAATAATTCTTTAGCCTTTCAACGCAATATTACATTATCCCTTATGCCAATAGATAAAATAATAATAAAGGGCGCACGCGTCCACAACCTCAAAAACATAGACCTGGAACTCCCCAGGAACAAACTTATCGTAATAACCGGACTTTCGGGTTCGGGAAAATCCTCCCTTGCTTTTGATACACTTTATGCCGAGGGCCAGCGCAGGTATGTGGAATCACTATCAGCGTATGCGAGGCAGTTCCTTGGCCAGATGGATAAACCTGATGTGGAGTACATTGAAGGTCTATCGCCTGCAATATCCATCGAACAAAAATCCACGAGCAAGAATCCCCGTTCAACTGTGGGAACCGTTACTGAAATTTATGATTACCTTCGTCTTCTCTATGCCAGGATAGGAAAACAGCACTGCCCAAATTGTAAAAGCGAAATAACGCCGCAAACCGTAGAACAAATAGTCACCAGGCTGATGTCGCTTCCTGAAAGTACAAAGCTTCATATTCTTGCTCCTATTGCCAGGCAGAGGAAAGGAGAATATAAACAGATATTTGAGGACCTATCAAAATCCGGATACAGCAGGGTTCGCGTTGATGGCAAAATGTTTGAACTGACAGAAGAGATCATGCTTAACAAACAGCAAAAACACGATATCGACGTTATCGTAGACCGCCTGGCAGTAAAAAAAGGCATAGAGGAAAGGCTTGCTGATTCCGTTGCTACGGCCCTGCGTGAGGGAAATGGCATCGTAGTGGCGCAAGTGCCTGATGGCAAAGATTTTCTTTTCAGTGAGCATGCAGCATGCGTAAAATGCGGAATTAGTTTTGAGCCTCTTGAACCCAATATGTTTTCATTCAACAGCCTGCGCGGGGCTTGTCCAACCTGCCAGGGACTTGGGAACACAATGGAATTTGATCCTGACCTTATAATACCCGATAAAACAAAATCGATCAGTGAAGGGGCTATAGAACCCTGGGGTTATGAGCATGGGTATTACCGCCAGATGTTACATTCTGTCGCAAAACACTATGATTTTTCACTGGATATGCCGTTTTCGGAACTTAAACCCGAACATCAGCAGATAATTTTGCATGGGAGTATTGAAGCGATACTTTTTAAGTATGTGCCCAGGGACAGGGATGGACTCTGGGAACATAGAAGCGTTTTTGAGGGGATAATTCCACACCTTAATAGAAAATACCGGGAATCGCAATCCGATGAAGCGCGGGAGAAAATCCAGCAATACATGAGCATAAAACCATGTACGGTATGTAATGGCCAAAGGTTGAAACCATCAAGCCTCGCAGTCACGATCGCCGACAGATCGATCATCATGACCACCCGGCTGTCCGTGAAAAAAGCACTTGAGTTCCTTGAGGGAATTAGTTTTTCAGAAAAAGAGATGATCATATCAAAGCCCATCATGAAAGAGCTGAAAGCTCGCCTGGGATTCTTAATGGACGTTGGTCTTGATTACCTGACACTTGACAGGTCGGCAGGCACCCTTTCGGGAGGCGAGAGCCAGAGGATCCGGCTTGCAACACAAATTGGTTCAAGCCTTGTGGGTGTCCTTTACATTCTTGATGAACCAAGTATTGGTCTTCACCAGAGGGATAATGGGAGGCTTATAAATATGCTCACCCGGCTACGCGACCTTGGAAATACGGTGATAGTTGTAGAGCACGATGAAGAGATGATACGAAGCGCTGATTTTATCGTGGATATGGGGCCCGGAGCTGGAGTCCATGGCGGTGAAGTCGTGATGACGGGAAGTCTTGAGGATATAATCAATTGTGAAAATTGCCTCACAGGTGATTACCTCAGCCATCGAAAATCAATAGCTGTGCCTCCCCAAAGAAGAAAACCAAAAGGCAAAATAACGATAGTCGGAGCAGGAGAGAATAACCTGAAACAGATAGATGTAAACATTCCTCTCGGGGTAATGACATGCATCACCGGTGTTTCGGGGTCGGGAAAGAGCACTCTTGTCAACGATATTCTTTATAAGGCGCTTGCGCAAAAGTTCTATCATGCCAAAGAAAAACCGGGGAAGCACAGGGGAATAATCGGGCTTGATAATATCGATAAGATCATAATAATCGACCAGTCCCCAATCGGAAGGACACCACGCTCAAATCCTGCCACATATACTGGACTTTTTACACCAATAAGGGATATTTTCGCAAAACTCCCATTAGCAAAAGCGCGGGGTTATCAGCCCGGGCGCTTTAGCTTCAACCTGAAGGGAGGACGATGCGAAGCATGCAGCGGGGACGGGATCATCACTATAGAAATGCATTTTCTTCCTGATGTGTATGTCCCCTGCGAAGTCTGTCATGGAAAACGCTTCAATAGCGAAACGCTTGAAATTACATACAAAGGAAAGAATATTTCACAGGTGCTTGATATGACCGTTGAAGAAGCGCTTACGTTCTTTGAAAACATCCCAAAAATAAAACGGCAGCTTGAGACTCTGTTTGATGTCGGGCTGGGATATATAAGGCTGGGGCAGCCCGCAACCACACTTTCCGGGGGGGAAGCGCAGCGCATCAAGCTTTCCACGGAACTCAGTAAACGAAGCACGGGAAGGACGCTTTATATACTGGATGAACCCACGACAGGGCTTCATTTTGCGGATATCCAGAAGCTTATTGATATGCTTTCCCGGCTTGTTAATGCGGGCAATAGCGTTGTGGTTATCGAGCACAATCTTGATGTGATAAAAGTTGCCGACCATATAATTGACCTTGGCCCTGAAGGCGGGGATAATGGGGGCAGGATCATTGCAGAGGGAACGCCTGAGAAGGTGGCCAGGATCGAGGGATCGTATACGGGGTATTATTTGAAGAAGGCGCTTTTGATGCGATAAACAGATTTCTTATTCTATTATGGAAATGCCCAAACCATGAATACATAATTCATACTTGCTCCTTATCATTCTCCAACTTTTCTCACAACAACCGACCCATCCCGCATCCTTACAAGTCTCTCCTTCACCACCCCGTATTTATGATAGCTCATAGCTTCGACATGACCGATACCCAGTTTTTTCATTATCAGGTTAGCATCTTCCTGTGCCATATCAAGTTCTTCTATGGAAGACGAAACATTGACTTTTTTCTTTGACAGGACCACTCCATCCTTCATATTGGCGCCCGCATATCCTTTCGCATCATTTAAAATGAGGGTGCCCTTCTTCATATATGCCCCGGCAAATTCACCTGTTGTTCCCTCAACGATTATAAGCCCTCCATCAAGATGCGCGCCAGTGTTCATGCCTGCATCTCCTGTGACCTGGATATTGCCCTTTTGCATCAAAAGCCCTGTTCCATTGTAAACATCACCCTCAATTGTAACAACAGCCTCGCAATTGCATCGTGCCGCTATTGTCCCTCGCAGGATGCCGTCATCGAGGAGCAAATGTTTTTTTCGCTCATCATATTTGTTGTTAATAAGAACATCTTTCCCTGTTCCCTTGCACAGGATATCTGTTATAGATCGAAATTTCCTGAAAACCGCGTCATCAGATACCACTTCTATTATATTTCCAAGTGGCTGCTTTATATTTCCTTTAACATATATGATTCCTGAAACCATACCCATCCCCATTTCTGATGAGACATCCCCATCGATGTATATTTTTCCTGCATTTTCAACAGCCCCTGTCCCCCCGAAATGTTTGAGGTTCACTCCCATGCCGTAACCCAGGCCTTTGCCTGCATTACCTGAAATATGCACATCCTTTCCTTTCCTCAACTCATTTACAAGATCAGAAAAAGTGTAACTCGTACCAGCCTGGGAAGGGATGATTGTTCCCGGACGGATCTTATTATTCTGCCAAGTAAAATTGTATGTGTAATCGCACAGGTTGTCGATACTGTCTTTTAGAGTCAATAACATATTTCAATCCTTATACCAATTTCTTTGGATCTAAAATCCCGGTCAGAACTGCTGTAACTTTGACGGTTCCTTTAAGGGATCCATCAATTTTTGCGCCCCATACGATGCGGCCTGTATTTGGCGCCTTCTGGAGAATGATCTCACCGGCTTGCGTTACTTCACCAAGGGTCATATCTTCGCCGCCGGAAATATGAATAAGCACTCCATAGGCACCTGAAATATCAGATACATCAAGAAGCGGTGATGCAAGAGCCTGTTCAACTGCTTTCTGTATGCGGTTCTCGCCTTGCGCTTGCCCTATTCCGATAGCTGATATTCCTCCGCGCTCAACTATGCTTCGAAGGTCTGAATAATCAAGGTTCACAAGACTTGCATGTGTAATAGTTTCAGAGATATTCTTTATGAATGAACCCACAAACTCGTTGGCGACCTCAAAACCCTCTCGCAAAGGCATGGCTCCGGCAATCTCCCTCAACCTTGAATTTTCGATCACGACCAGGGAATCACATTTATCCGCAAGGGATTTTATTCCGATGATAGCTTTCTTTCGCCTCGAAAGCTCGTAACTGAATGGCATCATGACACAGCCTATGGTCAATATTCCTGCTTCGTGTGTTGCCTCTGCGATTATTGGCGCAGCGCCGGTGCCGGTACCTCCCCCCATTCCTGCTATAATGAATATCAGGGTTGATCCGACAAGTTCCTTTTTTATCTCATTTATGCTACGTCTTGCCGCTTCTGTGCCTCTTTCGGCATAACCCCCGCACCCCTTTCCCTGGTAAGCTTCTTCTCCCATCAGGACCAACACATCGGCTTTGACCTCTAATAAATGAGTGGCATCAGTATCCGCTGCGATAATTTTAATTCCCGCCATCTCTTTTTGCGCTATCCATGAAACTATGTTGCAGCCAGCCCCTCCAATACCAATGATCGCTACTGCGGGTTTTGCTGCCTTTGCAAGCTCTGATATCCTTGAATCAAGTGTCATAAAAATCCTCCTTTGAAAATGTTTTCCTTGTACTACAATTAGTAGTCTTTTTATTTCTGTATTAAGATATATAACTATCCAATAGGATTTAAATCAAAGAGAAACTTTTATAAACTAAAGCACTATAATTATCTTACACTTTTTAGGTGGTTAAAATTATGACTGGAAAAAAAGAAATGATAGGTTATCGGAGCTATCTGATATACACAGGATTAGCTTTTTTGTTATTAATTGCATTATGTGGCATTGCAGCCGCAAAACCAATAAATATCGATAGACCAGTTTTAATAGATCTAGGCAAATATAATCAGGTCTTCCTGGAGGAAGTAAAAGCCGGATCTATACTCACTGTTGAAATCCAAGTGACGACGGGTGGCGATATTGATGTTTTGTTAATGAAACCTTCGGATTTTGAGAATTATAAGAATGCTATCGCTCAAAGGGGCAGCATCAATTATATTGCTAATGGTTCTATAATAGGTCAAAGAATTAAAAAGTATACATATACATTCCAGGAAGCAGGGGATTATTATCTTGTTTTAGATAATACAGATGTACCAAAAGGAGGAGGATCGCCTCTGAATCAGGTTGAAATGAATTTGAAAGTAAATGTTGAACCACCCTCTGTGGATAAACCAACAACATCCGATTCAACCCCATCATCAACACAGCCTCCGAAAACCTCGGGTTTTGAAGCGATTCCTGGAGCTTTTGTCATTGTAATGTTGGCACTACGGAAAAAATGATTTGTTATTTCAAATCTATTTTTTGAAAAATAATAATGGGCCTGACCGGATTTGAACCGGTGACCGCCCGGTTATGAGCCGGGCGCTCAAACCTGACTAAGCTACAGGCCCTCAAAATATCATTGTGGTTTAATTGAACGGTTTAAATATTAAAGCGCCACCAACAGGGCTCGAACCTGTGACATCCTGGTTAACAGCCAGGCACTCTACCAACTGAGTTATGGCGGCATTATCAAGCGAACCCTTAAAGGTGTACTTTGATTTAAGCTTTTTGTTAATCACCTGCCAATAGAAAGCTATTTCTTCCATGAAACCGATTTTATAATAATGATAATGCGCATAATTAGGGCTGCAGCCATAATAATTGTGGTCTTATTTACTGTAGATTCAGTACTTGCTGATGATTGTGAGAATCTCAATGAACAAAAAATTTGCTGGGATAGCAGCGCCACTACAACACTGAGCTGGACAAACCCCCAGATTACATCAGGTGAATATCTGATAGAGGTCAGGGATTTTAACTGGTTGGGCTCAAGTTCTATCAGGGTAACTAAAAATGGGATCATAAAAGAAGGAGTGTTATCCGAGGGTGAATATTATTCATTCGATTTTTCCAACAATTCTAATTTTAATGGGATAAAAATAATTGCAGACCAGATTTCAAATATTAATTCGTTTCCATCAAATATAGGAACATTTCCATCAGATCCACAGGCGGCAATTTCATTCAAGATATCCATACCAGACGAAAATAAAAAACCCACTCTTGAAATATCAATATCTGCAGAAAGAGAAAACGATATAGATTCAAAAATTACAGCTAATATAATCATTCAAAATCCAGGGGATTCAGACCTTTTGGAAACACAAGTCAGGATAATCCATGAGGGTCTTGAGGTTATGAATGAATTTGATTTTAAGGATCATCCTATGAATGAAGTAACTGCATCAGGCTTTTTAATCAAATGGGAAAATGTCAGTTCATATAAACTTACACCAACAAATCCAGGTATTATCAAGAATGGATACTTTATAAAAGTAATTAATTTTTCAAATAAAACTGCCATGATAAATACCAGTTACAATGGATCAATAAAAAGTGATGTTCTGTTGGAGGGTGGTTCCATAATATTTGGTTATACACGAGAAAATGAATATATGGGGATAAAAATACTTGGCGCCCATATCTCAAACGATGCAGCAGAATTGATATTGCAGGTACCTGTAAAAAATAGCCTGAAGCGAAGATATCCAATTATCCTTGCAGGGAACGGTGAATCCATAAAACTGGGATTTAAAATACCGGGATCTTCAAGAAAAACGTATACAATATCAGCCATAGCAAGTGCAAAAGACAGAGAAGGAAATAATTACATAAAAAGTGCATCAACCACAATTTCCTTACAGAATACCTTTAATCTAAAAAAGATCACTTCAAACTCAATCCTGGGGGAAAATCTATATTCTGGATATTCAAGAGTAAGGGATATTGGAGCTCTTAAGAATATTACCTATATTACTATCAGTGTCGTTAATCTTCAGAATTATCCTGTGCATAATGTAAAACTCAGGGACACTATTTCGCCGGATTTTAATTTTATAGATGGCTTGAACAGGACTTCTATGTCCTGGGATTTCGATATAAATGCAGGTGATCATAAAGAATTTTCTTATGCGATCACAGCAAAACGGCAGGGGATTTTTAATCTTCCTAAAGCAGAGCTTACCTGGGACGAATGGGGAGAAACGTTGCGTTTGGAATCGAATGTCTCAAGAACATCCGTATCAGGCCCATATATCGTTATGGAACGGAGTTTCAATAAAAGTAATATTAATATTGGCGATACGCTTTTAGTTTCCCTTTCATTGACCAACAATGGCGACATCCCAACCAATATCTTTGTTAATGATAGTATACCTCAAAATACAACGTTCATTTCAGGCACCTTATCTTTTTCCGGTTTCTTAAGACCTCGTGAGAATGCCCGGATCGTCTATGCCATTATAGTTAATGATAATATAATTGAATTTAAAGCTCCTGAAATGATATCAAAGAACCAGGGATTTGAATGGTATAAGCCTCTTGCTTCTGAGAAAAGTTCAGGATTCTATTCCGAACCGGCCGCTATTCCAACAATAATCCCTGTAGTGAGTGTTAAAGTGCCGGAACAAGTACCTGAACCTGCTAAAGGAATTGTTCAGATGGTAAATGAGGAATTTCCCTGGCTTGGGGATGCAATTTCGATAATTACACTATTATCCGGAATTCTCCTGCTCTTGCTGCTTAATAAGAAAAAATACTTCAGGACCTATGAAAAATGAAGCAGGCCATTACTTTTTGATTTTAGGTTTCTCTTCTTTTTTCCCATCACCCATGACTATCTTTAACAAAGCTGATGCAACCTCCAGGGAAGTATACTCTTCGCGGGTAAGCTTTTCAACCATATTACTATATTCTCCCAGATGCCCTGCTTCGATGATCCCGGTGATTTTTTCTAATACCAGGCCTGTCTTTATCTCTTCCATATCACTTACAGACGGAACTTTCTGGGGAATGATCCTGCTCTTTGTGAATTGCTGTATCTGTCTTATCCTGTACACCTCTCTTCCTGTCACAAAGCTTATGGCTCGTCCGGCTTTTCCAGCTCTTGCTGTTCTTCCGATCCTGTGTACATAATATTCATCATCCGCAGGTATGTCATAGTTGAACACAGCCTCAATATCCCCAACATCGATCCCACGTGCTGCGACATCAGTTGCAACCAGGACTTCGATCTCTTTTTTCCTGAATTTTGACATGACAATATCTCTTTGTCTTTGCTGAAGATCCCCATGCAGCCCATCAGCCAGGTATCCCCGAGACTTTAAGTTATCGACCAGGTCATCCACCTGTCTTTTTGTATTGCAGAATACAAGAGATAACTTCAGGTCATTAATGTCGATCAAACGGGACAAAACCTCTGGTTTTGCCTGGGATTTGACTTCATAATAAAATTGTTCAACTTCAGGGACAGTCATTACCTTATGTTCCAATTTTATCATTTGCGGTTTGGTCTGGTACTTTTTAGTCAGGTCGAGAATTGCCCTTGGCATGGTTGCGGAAAAAAGAATAGTCTGTCTTTCCTTCGGGATCTTCTTCATGATAAGTTCGATATCTTCCCTGAATCCCATATCCAGCATTTCATCTGCTTCATCCAGCACGATTATTTTCACACCATCCAGTCTCAACGTGCGGCGTTCCATGTGATCCATTACGCGCCCCGGGGTGCCAATTATTATCTGTACGCCTTTTTTTAATGCTCTTATCTGGCGGTCAATGGGTTGTCCGCCGTAAACAGGCAGGATCTCAACGCCTTTTTTATATCTTGAAAGCTTTTTCAGTTCTTCTGATACCTGGATCGCCAGCTCTCTTGTAGGACATAAAATTACGGCTTGTACTGCCAGACTTCTCGGATCTATCTTCTCAATGGTGGCAATTCCGAAGGCTGCGGTTTTTCCTGTGCCTGTTTGCGCCTGTCCGATAACATCTTTTCCTTCCAGCATATGAGGAATTGATTGTATCTGGATCGGGGTGGGTTCTTCAAACCCCATATCCGTTATTGCTTTTTGTATCTCTCTTGATAAATGTAATTCTTTAAATCCTGTGGTTTCCATGTTCAATCTCTTTATATTTGTTTGTTATCCGCAATATCATTCGGTTTCCCCGAATATCTCAATCCTTTGCCCTTTAACTGTAAGGATCGGAGAACGTCTTGCCACAGCGCGAATGTACATAATACTCTTATCAATGACTCTCTGGAGACCGTTCATTGACTGGTTCCCGGCTTTTACTTCCTTTTCTATTAGATCAAGATAGTTGCGTAATTCGTTGTCACTCTTAAAAGTAACCATTATCATATCGCTTAGATCTTCAACAGAGCACTCAAAATTTACCTGTACTCGTGAATATGATGAATGATATTCTTTTTCAGGCTTTTGTCCTGGCTGCGGCATTCTCCATTTACTTTCAACAAATCCGCTTTTTTTCAAAATACCAAGACTTTCAGTGGGGTCAAAACCAATTTCTTTTTCGATCTCATGACTTGTTTTCCAGCCCGCCTGAATGCATTCAAATGCTTTCTTGTGGGAATCAATGCCAAAGGCACGTAAAAGCGGAACGATATCTGAAGGTTCATTAATAATTCGAATTCTTTTTCCCATGGATAATCTCTCTTTATAGCATCCTATATTTGCTTTATAAAAGGATAAATGTTTTGAAGAAACTATATACCATTAAATATATTTATTCCTACTGTCAGGAGTGTCATTACAACCCCGGCTATTAAAACACCGGCAAATATTGCAAGAAGAGCGTTCTTGAACTTGAATCCAAAAACAAATGCTGCCGCACAACCCGTCCATGCTCCTGTAGCAGGTAATGGTATGCCAACAAATATCGCAAGTCCGATCGAGCCATATTTTTCAAAGTTTTCACTGTGCTTTCGGTGAGTCCTTTCAAAAAGCCAGGTAAAATACCTGTCCCAGGTTTTCCACTGGCGCAGATAGTTCGATACCGGCTCAAGATAAAGGAGAAGAGGGATAACTGGCAGCATATTGCCAATTATTGCAAAAGAAAAGGCCGAAACGGGATCCATCCCGAATCCATAGGGGGGTTTTAAAATTGCTATTGGTATCGCAAGCCGCAATTCCGCTACAGGAATGGCTGCCATAATCATGACGGCAAGCCAGGGGGGAATTGAACGGAATGTTTCCAGAAAAAAAGCTTCAAGTGTCATTTCTTGGAACCGCAGAGAATAAAGTGTGCGATCAATGCCTCAAGCTGGATACGCTCGTTAGCTCCTTCTGCCATCCTGAAATCGATCTCACCGATGCGGTCGATCAGATCGACTTTGAGCTTATCAGGGATTTGCATATCAAACATGGCGCGAAATATCTGTCCAATTATGTCCTCACCCGAAAGCCCCTGCTCGATCAATAAATAATCCAGCTTTGCGCGCGCTTTCATGAAATTCCCCTCAAGGGCAACTTTTATCAATTCGATCACTTCTTCGGGTTTGGCGGTAGAAGTGGTCTTGTAAATAGCATCAAGATCAACGGTCTTATCAAGCATTGCAGCAGCCTGTAAGGCATTAATGGCGCGCCTCATATCCCCGGCTGCCACATATCGTATGGCTTCGAGGCCGTCATCGGTCAGTGTTACACCCTCTATTTTGGCGATCTGTTTCACCCTTTCCTCAACCGCTGCGCTTGATATGGGTTTGAACCTGTAGACTGCACACCGGGACTGGATGGGTTCGATTATTTTTGAAGAATAGTTGCAGGATAGAATAAAACGGCAGGAACTTGTGTATTTTTCCATCGTCCTCCTGAGCGCTGATTGGGCATCAGAAGTTAGCGCATCGGCCTCATCAAGGAATATTATCTTGAATTCCGCTTCCCCAAGCGGCGCAGTTCTGGCAAAGTTCTTGATCTTTGTCCTCACAACATCGATACCGCGCTCATCACTGGCATTCAGCTCGGTGAAATTGTTTAACCAGTCATCTCCGAAAAGTTCCCTGGCAACACAAATTGCCGAGGCTGTTTTCCCCACACCTGGGGGCCCTGAGAACAGAAGGTGCGGGAGATTCCTTGACTGGACATAGGATTTAAGGCGCTTTATTACTTCGACCTGCCCTACTACATCATCAAGTTTTTTTGGGCGGTATTTCTCGATCCAGATTTCCTCTTTTATCATTCCACCCTTATTAAGAAGAAGGTATTATTTAAGTTTCCTCTATGGGTTTATAGCTTTTTTCAAGCACTTTTAAATAAGAAGATTACAGATTACACTCATAGTATATCCCCAGAGTGAGGTTTGTTCATGAAACTGTATGAATACGCAGCCAAAGAGATTTTTTCCAGATATAATATCCCGATCCCTGGAAGCAGCCTTGTTTCAGATGCAGATGGCGCCGAAGAAGCTGCACAGAAAATGGGGGAAGTGGTCATTAAAGCCCAGGTCCTAACAGGAGGGCGGGGAAAAGCAGGAGGAATCGCAAAAGCGTCAAGTCCCCAGGAGGCAAAGAGCCAGGCAAAGCGGATACTTGGGATGTCGATAAAAGGATTTCCCGTGAAAAAAGTGCTCATAGAGGAATACAGGGAACCTTTAAAAGAGATGTATCTGGGGATCACCATCGACAGGAAGAAAAAATGTCCGGTCATAATGGCAAGCCCGCAGGGTGGCATTGACATCGAAGAAGTGGCAAAAAATTCCCCGGAAAAAATAACTTTGATACATATCCATCCTCTTACCGGTATCCATGAATACCAGGCAAGGATGCTTGCAAATTCTCTTGACAGGAATAAAGCCCCGGAGCTTGTTGATATCATTAAGAAACTGTATCGTGTTTTTATCAACAATGATTGTCAGCTTGTTGAGATAAATCCACTGGCCCAGACGAAAGATGGGATCATTGCGCTTGATGGAAAAATGGTTATCGACGATAATGCCTTATTCAGGCAGGATTTTTCGGAAGAGGAAACCGGCTCTCTTGAGGAAGTGGCAAAAAAGAACGGTATGAGCTATGTTGGGCTTGATGGCGAAATCGGGTGCATAGTTAACGGTGCAGGTCTTGCTATGGCAACACTGGA
Source organism: Methanosarcinales archaeon (assembly GCA_905339155.1). GTDB lineage: Archaea > Halobacteriota > Methanosarcinia > Methanosarcinales > Methanoperedenaceae > Methanoperedens. The sequence continues at coordinate 8,271 of CAJPFJ010000040.1, read as the reverse complement.
TATGATAAAACACTATGGGGCAACACCTGCAAATTTCATGGACGTTCGTGCAGGAGCAAATGCACAGCAGGTAAAAAAGGCACTGGAGATAGTCTCATCCAACAAGAATGTGAAGGCAATAATCATTAACATTTTCGGGGGTCTCACAAAATGTGATGAGGCCGCAGAGGGTATTATCGAAATATTCCCCGAATTAAAAATACCGCTTGTGGTAAGGCTTTCAGGGACTAATGAGTCAGAGGGTAGAGTAATGCTTGGAAAATACGGAATACACATGGCAACATCGACAGAAGAAGCAGCTAAAGGAGTTGTTGGGCTTGGGCATCCTGATTAATAAAAATACCCGTGTACTTGTACAGGGAATAACCGGGCGTGAGGGATCATTACAGACAAAACAGATGATCGATTTTGGGACTAATATCGTTGGAGGGGTCACTCCAGGAAAAGGCGGGAGCCTGGTTAATGACAGGCCTGTTTTTGATTCTGTAAAAGAAGCTCTGGAAGAAACAGGTGCGAACGCATCCGTTATTTTTGTCCCGCCGCAATTTGCAGCTGATACGATCTTTGAAGCCATAGATAACGGGATCGAATTGATCGTATGCATCACTGAAGGGATACCTGTGCATGATATGATGCGGGTGTGGTCATACCTTAAAACGTCGCCAGCAAGGCTTTTGGGGCCAAATTGCCCTGGCATTACAACACCTGGTGCTTCAAAGATCGGGATAATGCCCAATCAAATACATAAACCAGGTAATATCGGAGTTGTGTCACGAAGCGGGACCCTGACTTATGAGATAGTTGATATGCTTTCTAAAAATGACATCGGGCAGTCAAGTTCTGTTGGTATTGGCGGAGACCCTGTGAACGGGACTTCATTTGTGGACATACTGGAATTGTTTGAAAATGATCCCGAAACCCATGCTGTCGTAATGGTAGGTGAAATCGGTGGAACTGCGGAAGAGGAATCCATTGATTTTATTAAGCAGATGAGTAAACCTGTCATCAGTTATATCGTGGGTGTTTCTGCGCCGCCCGGAAAAACCATGGGTCATGCAGGTGCCATCATTTCAATGGGCGTCGGGACAGCTCTCGAAAAGATCCAGGCATTTGAAAAAGCAGGGATCACTGTGGCAAAAAGCCCTTCGGAAATCGTGCGGCTAGTAAAGAATATAATTTGATGGGCTTTTTTTTTCAAAGCGTCGCAAGAAATATGGAAACGGGAATTATCATCACTTCACCTGTCGTTTTAAAATCTGTTTTTGATAGTATGATCTTTGTTTTTATATCATATCTCGGAAAATCCATTTCTGTCGCATGACCGTACTTTACTTCTATTCCTGCATCCTTCAAAATAAAATCGATCTCTTTCTTTCCTGAAAAGAAATAAACAATATCAAATTTTCTCTTCAGATGCTCACCTACAATACCTTCCACGACATGAGCAATAATTTCATATGGGACTTCGTGAGTTCCAGAATATCTTTTATAAAATACCCTGAACAGGAATGGATCGATAAAATATGCTTTTCTGTCACTTCTAAAGGCTGGATGTTCTCTTTTTAACTGGAAAAAGCTTTTTACAACATATAGCTCATCCAGCAATTCCAGATAATCCCTGACCGTAACATGTGAACTGATTTCCATTTCTTTGGCGATCGAATTGAGGGAGAACTTCGAGCTGTAATTTTTGATGACACCCTGAATAACCGAGGTCATTATCCTCTCGCTGCGGTCAAGTTTTGCTATGTCGCTGACAACCCAATTGAAATATGTATCATAGATTCTTTCTGCTATTTGGCTATTTTCCATTAACGCATACATGCTTGGTGGAAAACCGCCTGAAATGATGTATTTCTCAAAAAGCGATGCAAGTTCCTGCGCAAAAGGTATGAGGGAATAATAAACATCGGGAAGGAAAACTGCATTTTGCTTTTCGATTTGACCTTTGAGAGGTTCGCTTCCAAAAAGATAACAGAATTCACGAAACAATAGAGGAAGAATTTTTCTGATCTCTATGTCCCTTCCAGGGAACATTTCTTTTCGAAGACCTGCAATTGAAGAACCGGTAATATAAATTACCTTCTCCCTGATCAAAGGCGAATCAAGCAGGAATTTCACTGCATTCTGCCAGTCTTTTACAAACGTGATCTCATCAAGAAAAATATATTTTTTTCCATCTGACATTCTTTCAAATTCCTGTAAAGCTTCAATAATATCCTCTTTTTTTGATAGTAATTCACATGAAAAAAAGAAAATATTTTTAGGATTTACGCCTGTTCTTATGAGATCATGTATCTTGAGTTTTAATGAAGTGGTTTTTCCAACCTGTCTTGGTCCGAACAGTAGCATATTTCTGGATTCAAGTTCGATCTTAAGCCTGTGTTTCCTGCTCAGGTATTCCTTGACCTTTTCATCATTCTCTATCTCCCCAGGATCCCGCCACCATGGATTAAGATTGGATAATAAATTTATGTTTATCATATATTTGATATTAGGATATCTAAATATATAGTTTTTTGGTTAGATGTTATCAAAAATTATGTGATTTTGGAGATAACAATTATAAAGTAGGATAAGAAAAAAAATCTATCCTGGCATTGTCCATATAAGAGAAGAGGATCATTCATCTTCTCTTCAATGCATACACCAATGCTGCAATCTATTGATGAAGTATCAGCAAGGTTTTTATCTTATAAGGCTGTTATTGAGACGCCCCACGGGATAGTAGGGTAGCCTGGTCCATCCTTGAGCGTTTGGGACGCTTAGACCGCGGTTCAAATCCGCGCTATCCCATTATTTATTTTATATAGTTTTTTAATTATATATTTAAATGTGTGACACTTTTCTCACACCTGTTCTTAATATATTGTGCAATCAAACCATTATATTCGAGTCAATATTTGTTTGACCATAAAATTTATGCGCGACAAACATCCCATACACACAACCATAAGTACAGAAGCATTGAGGATACTCGAACGTTATGAGAAAGAACTTGGTGCGAAGAACACAGTCCTTGAGCGCGCACTTCTCGGGATGGATAAACTGCGTTTTAAGGAAAAAGTAGATGCTCACACTATCAGCAGATTGATAAAAAGGGTAAATGTGGGGATACCTGGTGTTGATGCCCTGATGGAAGGAGGAATACCAGAGGGTTTTGTAGTCGTGATGACCGGTCCGCCCGGGACGGGAAAAACCACTTTTTCATTGCAGTATTTGATGGAAGGTTTAAAAAAGGACGAACGATGTATTTTCTTTTCATTCGAAGAAAAAGTGGAACATCTTATAAAGCAGTCCATAAGGTTTGGATGGGACATAGGTGAATATATCGATAAGGGGTACCTGGAAATTTTCGGATTCACAATGCTTTCAACTGAAGAGATCATTGAAATAATCAATGTTTTCAAGCCGAAGCGGATTGTTTTTGATTCACTTAACACTTTTTTTAATATACATGAGTTCCGAAGGTCATCCCAATGGAGAAGCATTTTAAAAGAAATAAGGGATAAGAAAATAACATGTCTTGCGATCACTGAAAAAAGAAATGGCCTTGAAGTAAAGGAATATGACGAATTTGATTTCATGGGCGATGGCATTATATTTTTCGACAAGAGCCAGAGGTATGAGATTGATCCATATCCCACATATTATCTCCAGATCCAGAAATTGCGAATAACAAAAATAAATGAAATGCCACACCCATTTATATTTACCGAGCATGGACTGGAACTTATAGGCAATAGGGGACTCAGTAGAATATTTGGTGGGTCTGTACCTTCAACACAAAAAACTTCTATTAAGGATACTTCTATTAAGCCTGCTGATATTAATTCTTCTTAGGCATTATTTTCCCCTCAATTTTCTCGGCAAGCCCGCTAAGATGCCCTACATTATCGGGATTTTCTTTTTTGTATTTGGCGCTTATCGCGGCAAAAACATTATTTTTTAAAAACAGGAGATTATATGTGATCCCCTCTGAATCCTTTTTCATTAGCATGATAGACGATTCACCGATGGTTTTTGTTATTACAGGCTTCCCATACCCATTCTGTTTTAAATATTTAGCATCGGCTTCATAAGCCTTTTTTGCTCCTTCATCATCCCGGTATGTTGTAATCACCTGTATGATCGTGTCCTGCTTATCCTTTGACATACAGCTAAAACAACCTTCAGAGAACCCCCATTTTTTAAGTTCATCAGTTGTTGCATAATTAAAGCAAAGTTCAGGCTCTGATGAAAGAGTGCATACATTTTCATACACTGTCTCCGTTTTATCTCCTGCCTCGGCCTGTGTCAAGGCTATATCGATCGAACGTCCTGTCATGTTTTTTAATAAATGCGCAGGTTGGATATGAAAGTATCGACGCTTAATAGATAGAATAAAATAGATAGAATTCCTATTAAAGTTAAATATCGTTTAGTAGAGGATACATATTATGTTTAAGGCATTAATAGGCGCAGAAAAACTGAAAGATTCAATAGAATCAATATCCACACTCGTAGATGAAGCAAGGTTCAGGCTTACGCCCCAGGGTTTATCTGTAAAGGCAGTGGATCCAGCCAATGTCGCCATGGTGAGTTTTGAGCTTTCAAAAGATGCTTTTGAATCTTTTGAGGCAACAGAAGGCGAACTTGGTATCGATCTCACAAAATTGATCGGGGTAATGGAGATGGCGGATAAGAGCGACACTATCGAGCTTGAGCTTGATGAGGCCAGCCATAAGCTAATTGTAAGGATGCGGGGGCTTGCTTACACCATGTCCCTGCTTGACCCATCATCCATACGCAAAGAACCAAAAGTTCCCAGCCTTGACCTTCCAGCGCACATCGTTATCCGGGGAGAGGATATAAAAAGGGCTGTAAAAGCTGCTGAGAAAGTGAGCGATTACATGTCAATGGGAGTAAAAGGGGATGTTTTCTTCATGGAAGCGGAAGGAGATACTGATAAGGTGCTTGTGGAATTGCGAAAAGACCAGTTGATAGATCTCCAGGGGACTGATGCGAAATCATTATTCTCCCTTGATTATCTATCTGACATGAGTAAAATCCTCGGGAAATCAAATGAAGTCACAATCGACCTCGGGAAGGATTTTCCCCTCAAGATCAGGATCAAAATAGCGCAAGGCCACGGAGAGGTCAGTTATATGCTGGCTCCGAGGGTTGAATCCGAATAAGCATGGATGTTTTCAAATTTGCTTATTTTCCTTTTGTCAATGATGCCGCAAAATATGTAGAAGCGCTGGATTTCAAACTTGATGAACTTTTTTCGGAGAGGGCATTTGAACAGGTAAGAGAACGCGGTAAACGCCGTGTGCTTGAGGCTATCGGGGATGGTATCACCACAAATGCATCTCCTGATGAGGGAAGCGCCAAAAAGGAACTTCTCTCCTATCCTGTTGCAAGAATTCTTGTATCGTGCATCAACGACGGATATCTTATAAAGCGATATGCACTTTCAGAAGCAAAATCAGCTTTTGAGAAAGTAAAAGAACTCCAGGAAGATGAACTAAAAGAATTTGCTCTTGATTTTAATATAAACCCTGTTTTTGAGGAGAAGGGAGCCGTCATTCATTTTACGGATTACATACGCTATGCGAATGTGATCCATGAACCCAAATGGAAGCTCGTGAACAGGATTATTGACCATGGAAGAGTGTCCGTTTCAAGGGAAGACTTCTGCCGCCTGATGGAAGAAGCCATCAGGAAACGTATTGAATATAGTCTTCCGCTTGATGTTCCCCCAAAGATATGCACTCTTCTCGCGCAATATCTTGAGGAAATAAGGAACGCACTGGCAACACGAAAATCCGATTTCAATATTGAAGAATTCAAGGAAATAATGCCTGATTGTTTCCCTCCATGTGTTCTCCATGCTCTCTCAAATGTCAAGGCCGGGGTGAATCTTGCGCATTCGATGCGCTTTGCGCTTGTCTCCTTCCTGTTAAATATCGGGATGAACACAGATGGGATAATTGAACTTTTTAAGGTCTCGCCGGATTTTGATGAAGAGCGGACGCGATACCAGGTCAATCATATCCACGGCGCAACCGGTACAACATATACATCCCCATCATGCGCCACCATGATAACATACGGGAATTGCTATGGAAAAGAGGCGCTGTGTGACAGGATATCGCACCCACTATCGTATTACAAGAAAAAAGCATGGATATTAAAGAAAGGAAAATGAGAATAATGAGCAAAATATTTGAAATCACCCATCGTGACGCTGCAGCAAGGATCGGTAAACTGGTCCTTGAAAAAGAACTGTCAACCCCTGCTATTATAAATCTACATGAAAAGGATTGCCCCATAGCCGACTCCGGCTCTCTCTGGAAAAGGGCACAAGCTGTCGAAAAAAATGATAAGAAAATAATCATACTTCCCCATAGATCACTCCCCCTGCAAACAAGAGAAGAGATCATAAAAGAGCTAAAGGTACCGCCTGAACATACAGAATTTGCCCATAGCGGCCTGGTCTTACATCCATTTACCAATGAATATCCGGAATCAGAACTTTACGTCCTTGGCGCCGCAAAGCAGCTTGAGAACAGGGCACGGGAACTCGTGGATTCGATCATCAGGCTAAAAGAAAACACCCGCGCGGACTCTCTTCTTTACACTCCGGCCCTTGCCACACCTGAAAACCTGGCCATGCTCCTGTATCTTGGCGTGGATCTTGTAGATGAGACCCTCGCGATTATCAAAGGATATCAGGACATTTACCTCACAAATTCCGGGGAATTCCACCTTGACAGGCTGCATGAATTCCCATGCGCATGTCCTGTATGTTCTTCAAAAACACCGCAGGAAATGTTAAAATTATCCAAAAAAGACCGCGCTCGTCTGATGGCGGCGCATAATTCCCTGAAACTTGGCGAGGAACTTAGAAATGTCCGCGAGCACATCCGGTCAGGAAGTCTTCGCGAGTATGTGGAACGACAGTCCAGAGCGCGCCCATGGCTGACAGCTGCGCTACGCCTCATAGATGTGCAATATGATTTTCTTGAAAAAAGAACCCCGATCTTAAGGTCAAATATCCTGTATGCAAATACCTCGGAATCACTGAACAGGGTCGAGATAATAAGATTCGCCAAGCGTGTATTGGAACGCTATACTGCGCCAGATCTTGATACGCTTGTACTTCTTCCATGCTCGGCAAAAAAGCCTTATTCGATATCCCTCTCGCACCAGAAATTCATCAATGCCCTTGGAAAATACCGCAAATTTGTCCATGAGGTAATAATCACTTCCCCAATGGGAGTTGTCCCGCGCGAACTTGAATTGATGTATCCTGCAGCACATTACGATACTCCTGTAACAGGCCACTGGGACCTCGAAGAGAGAGCATGGGTGGGTGGGTGCCTGCGGCAATATCTTCAAAAAAACAATTACAAGAATATTGTTGCGCATGTCCATGGCGCATACAGGCAGATATGCGAATCAGTAGCAAGCGAGCTTGGGCTTGAATTTATTTATACGGCTGATACAGGGGTAACGTCACATGAATCTCTTAACAACCTGGAGATTGCTGTTTCCGGGTTTGAAAACATAAAAAAACGAACTGCTGAGCAGGGAAAACTTGATTTGATGCGTGCAACTGCGGATTACCAGTTCGGAAAAGGGGCAGGCGATCTACTTGTTCCCGAGGATGCTATTATCAGGGCGCCTTTCCCTAAATTCCAGTTATTTGCAGGGAAGCAGCTGGCAACATTGATCCCACAATACGGCGCTCTTGCCCTTACCATTGATGGTGGGATGCAGTTTCGTGATCACCCGTATTATCGGGTAAAAATTGGCGATTTTATTCCTCACAGCAGCATCCTTGCGCCTGGAATAATTGATGCTGACCCGCAGATCCGCCCCAATGACGAGGTGATAGTTGTCGGTGAGAGGTTTTTGGGGGTAGGAAGGGCGAATATGAGCGGATGGGAGATGAAAGGATGCGGGAAGGGTATGGCTGTGGAGTTGAGGCACTCGAACAAGATTGATAAGTGATCCTCAATATTTCCGGTAGATCTTTTTTCTGTGGCCAGCTTCTATCACCAGGATCAGCAAACGCTTATTTTCTATGTAAAGGATGGCCCGATACTCAATAACCTTATAGCGGATTTTGAAGTATTCCCCTGGGGAAAACCATATTATAGCGTTGGTTACAAAAAACAACAAAACGATTTGCCGAAGACAAAAGAAAAGTATCCAAAATATAAAGCTGTATATTCAAAAGTTTTGCAGATGGCTATTCGAACACTCAATGCTGATTACAAT
>CAJPFJ010000039.1 GCA_905339155.1 Methanosarcinales archaeon | reverse complement strand
GCATACTCTGCACTGGATGCCTGCCCAATCTTCTTCTGCAATTACTGGATTTGTCGCTGTTAGAGTGTCATCGTAGTTCAAGGGGGATTTACACTTGGCACAGTTATTTTTACTGTCTGAAGCTCCAAATCTTGAGTTTGCGTGGGAGCTATTAAGCCAGGTGCTGGATGCCTTATCAACTTTTTCTGGAGTTCTAACAGCGTGACAGGTTAAGGAGCACGTGTATTGTGGGAACATGCCTACCCCTGTACCGCCATTGATTGCAAGAGGCATACCGCCGCTTGTGTTGTATTCATAGTAACTATGCTCAACTACCAGATTGTGGTCATGTGCATACAGGGATGAATTCAGACTGAAGGTCTGGGTTGTATTTGCAAAGTGACACTGGGTACAATCGGAGGAACCTGTATGTGCTTCCTTGAAGCCATTAACATTGTCTATATGACAGTTCCGGCATGTGTTGCTTTCGTTCACAGTGTAGACTTTGTTGCCGCTCGTATGACTTAAATCTCCATAGCCGGTATTGTTATGGCAATCAGTACAGGCGGGAGCACCTGTATTTAATGTCTGGTTGTGCTGGGAAAGGCTTACTGCAGTACCATATGATGCATGGCATGAAGCACAGGTCATACCCTCAGTTGTAATTACCCCATTTATGTGACCTACCTGTGTGCCATTCTCTGCTCCTGCTCCGTGGCAGTCGTTGCAGTTTGTGGCTGCGGTATGAGCCATATTATTCCTGGTCGTGAAACTTGTCGGCGGGATGCTATGGCAATCGCCGCAAACTACGGTTGATGTGCCCCATGTCGGGCCGGATTTTGGATCGTTGGGGTTAGGGCTGTGGCAGTAGACGCTGCATGTCTTGCTGGCATTAATGCTGCCAGTGACGTTCGTGAAGTTGATGTCGATCAGAGCATTGCTCTTGTGACCGAGTTGTGTGCCTGCATCGGCATTGGTTCCGTGGCATTCTGCGCAGCTGTAGCCCTTTGTGGTATAGTGTCTGGTATGGTTACCTGTTGGCGGAAGACCGCTCGGGACTGTGGAATGGCATTCGTTGCAAACTCCGGCTGTTGCTGTGTTCCAGGTCGCATTGCCGACTTTGGCTCCATTGCTAAGACCATTGCTGTGGCATGAAACACCGCTGCAGGTATCGTCATTACCTGAGGCAAGGTTCTGGAAGTAGGTCATGGTGGCTGAGGCGTTGACTGCTACATCTGCTGCGCCATCGTTTTGCGGATGGCCGAGTTCATACCCGCCAGCATTGTTGTGGCAGAACTGGCAGCTGGTGTTCTCTAAGGTACCGTAACCTTTGGCTTTGTGAAGGTCATGGGCACCGGTCATGTTGTACCGTGCCGTGCCGCTTGGGGGTTGGGAATGACAGGAGATACAGCTATCTGAAGCTGTCTGCACACTTGCATTGTGGAAGTCAACCGATGCGAGGCTTGAAACATTGCCATCTTTATGGCATATATCACACTGGCTTGTCTGGGTTTCAGTATGTGCTCTCTTTGTGCTTGTGGCAATATTCACAGGACTGCCCCAGCTTGCATTTTCGGTGTATGCACCGTTATGGCATTCAATGCAGTTCGAGGTATCGATCGGGCCGCTGTGTCCGTATGGAGTTGTAGCTGTGTTTGTAACGTCTTTCAGGTAATGCATAAAAGCTGTTGTCATTCCATTTGTACCAGAGTTTGGCAGGAACATTCCACCATTATCATGGCATGTATTGCAGGTTGCATTTGTAACTATGTCCTGACCGTTCTGGTTGTGTTCTGCTACCAATGGTGCGCTGTAATTTCCTGGACCAGTATGACAATCAGCACATAGCTTTGGATTCTTGTAATTCAGGGGATGACCGCTTGTTGGAGCTGTTCCATCACTATGACATGCATAACAGGCTTTATTGATTCCTGTGGATGCGCCGTTCAGGTTGTTGTGAGAGCTACTCTGAAGAACAGTTACATCAACTTTCTTTGGAGCTGTTCCTGTAAGATCATGACATGATACACAATCAGGACCTCCGCTTGCACTGATTATTTTATGAATATCCTGAGAATGACAGCTTACACAATCTGTATTACTTTTATGAATCGTTGCTCTGTTAGTATGACATGTCCAGCATTGTTCATTCTCTGTAACACTATTACTTGAGCTTACAGCATTATAGGGTTTAGAATTGTTGTGAGCAGGTCCGTGACATATAAGACATGGCACAGAATCTGTCAAACTGTACATAGTACCATTGTGAGCCGCAAGCGGTTTCTTCAGATCGTAGTTATAAGAAAATACTGATATTCCATTTCCTGCTGCTAAATTTGCGAGAGTGCTAATATTCATTACATTATTGTTGAGCACCGGATGACATTGATAACAATTGGGCATCCTGGGTATACCATTTCCAGTACCTCTAATATATGCCCAATTTCCATGACAATATTCGCATGTTCTGTTACTGTGCACATCACCGGTCTTCCCATATACCTTTCCATCAGTTCCTGTTGCAGTTTTATCACTCGCATAGCCAGGATGACACGCAGGACATCCTGCATTCTGATGAATGCTCTTTTTATGTGCTGCCGCTGCTCTTGTTGATGTTGAACCATAATTAGCGGTATATGGCGACAAAGGTTTTGCTCCAGTTACAGTATTCGTTTTATGGCAATAATTTTCATCGCAACCTCCTACAGCTCTCCCTCCTGCCTCTATTCTCATATTCGTTCGGTCATTTACAGAAGGATTACTTGTAAGATTGGCTTCTATTCTCCAGGTGCCATAATCAGTATCTGAAGATGTCGTAAAGTCATTGTATGTATCGTAAGAAACACTTGCCAGACCGTTTTGTTGAGTAATATTAGTAAAAGTTGCCTTTAATCCTGTAGCTGAATAAATCCGAAAAGTGATACTTTGTCCTGAAACAGGTCTGCCAGTATTATTTAATAGTATAGCGTATCCAGTAAAGTTCGCACTGAGACTTGCATGGCTTGCTTTGTTTTCATAAGGAGCAAATATCGAATATCTGCTGCTTGAAACATGCAATACTTCTGCTGCTGCCACATTGCTCAATAAAATCGATGAAAGTAATATCAAAATCAAAAAATAATATATCTTATCAAATCTATGCCCATTTTTATTTTCTTTTAATGCCATATCTTCCTATCTCCATTTTTTAATAACAGGTGTTAACCATTTTTATTGATAGAAAAATATAAAAATAGAACTATTTATCGCTATCCATATATTTATATATCTCTATCCTATCCATTAATAACCATTATTGCCCTGAGGTTAATATATAGTTTTTCTTTATAGTGATTATGAGGCAACGATTTTCATATAAATTTATATGTTCATGATGTTAAATAATCCGTATGGAGCCCGCTGTACATGTATCCCCCAGCCCCAGTACCTGCCCAATGCCTGGTTTTCCCATATCGCCCCAGTGCCGATCATTACGCCCGAAAGGAAACCTGAGGCTTCGAACTCCTATTACCATGATCTGCATCTTAAACCGGGAATGCGACTGAAATGATCATCCCTGGTCAGAAGCTCTTCGTCATTTGCCATGACAATCCCTGCTATCAAAATATCCTCAATTTCCAGAGTTTTCCCTGAATTCTTTAATTTTGCATGTATATTGGCAGTTTTCACAGCCGCTGGCACATTAAATTCAAGTATCTCCATAGACTTAATTAATAAATTAACATTTGAGATGCTTTCTTTTTTTTTCACAGAGCGCTCTGCTCCGAAATAAAGTTCAAAGACGTTTATTGTCGTTGTTTTAGGACGTTCAATCATGTCCAGTATGCCTTCCGTATTGAGTTTGTCTCTGAGGATGTCTATTAAAAAATTGGTGTCAAGTACCGTCACAGTTTCAACCTCATCGATCTGGAACTCATGGAATGCCTTACTTCCAATACTGCTTGTTCGAAATCATCGTATTCTTTACCAGCCATCACGCCAACAAAGTCGCGTAATTTTTTTTTCCTGAGGGGTTGAGTAATGCGCTTTATAAGTTCAGTGAAGCTTTCGCCTTCTTTTTTAAGCTCTGCCAGCGCTTCATAGGCTTCTTCCGAAATGGTAAGTGTTTTATGTGACATGTAGTTAAGTGTATTCTTACGTGTATTTATAATTTTGTCATTGATGCCCCCATTGATCAGTGAAGCTCCCAATCGCAGCAGAACTACGAGGTATAACGATTAAATCAAAGCAATTATTCCTTTCAAGAGGTCTCCTCCTGAGTATGGGTACCAGAAATTCCAGGAACAATGGCTATATTAACTTCTTTTGCGATCCGAAGTACTGATATCGCATCATACAGGCTTGAAGTATATGCCGCTGTCCCAACGGCATCCATGAGCCAGCTGATTCCAGTACTCCGCAGTGGTAGGGAGGCGTTAGTGAACTGCTCCGGGCTAAAAGCGGAGCGTCCCGCTGCATCGGCTCTCTGCTTGAGAGTCCTTGACGGGCGTAAATTCCGGTAATTCCTACCGTACTATTTGATCTACCTAAAATATTGATTGCAGCATTATGATCCCTATCCAGTTCCAGACCGCAAAAGGGACAACTATGCACCCTTACGGATAGGGCTTTCGGGACTGGATTATGACAACCACTGCAATTCTGTGATGTGTTCCTGGCATTGACAAACTCAACTACTTTCCCAGCGTATCCTGCTTTGGATTTCGTTAAGGTCATCAACTGATACCAGCCAGCATCGGATATGGATTTCGCAAGATGATGGTTCTGAATCATGTTTCTTATTTGCAAATCTTCAAACTTGATCAGGTCATAGGTATCCACCAGCGTTTTTGCGGTTTTATAAGCAAAATCTGTTCTCTGATTCCCGATCTTCCTGTGTACTTTTGCTACGATTATTCGTTGCCGTTTTCTTTTTCCTGAACTGATACGTTTTTTTCATGCAGCATAGACATGATTCTGAATACATATAGTTCTTATGATAGAGTGGGGTGAAAGTAATTATGGCGGCGGGCTTGTGTATCCCCGGCTTGAAAGCCGGGGAGTTACTGCGCCCT
>CAJPFJ010000038.1 GCA_905339155.1 Methanosarcinales archaeon | reverse complement strand
AGGCGGTTGAGTAAAGATTACGAAGAATTATCAGAAACAAGCGAAGCTATAATTTATGCTGCAATGGTGCACTTAATGATCAGGCGGTTGTCACAAATTCAGATTTCTAAACAATGATTGAATATTCAGACAAGCTCTTAGAGCATCCGAGAAAAGACTTGCACGAGAACAGATACATCTATCAAAGAAAAAGAAAGGTTCAGAGAATAGGAATAAGCAACGAATCATTGTTGCGAAAGTACATCAGAGAATCAGATTTCAGAGAAAGGATTTCAATCATAAATTAAGTACAAATCTTGTGAATAACTATAACCATGTAGTGTTTGAAAAATTGCAAATACAAAACATGCTTAAAAATCATTGTCTTGCAAAGTCAATAGTAGATGCTTCATGGTCACAATTAATCAATTTAACTATCTACAAAGCAGAATACGCTGGTAAAATAGTGGAATTGGTTAATCCAAACGGAACATCGCAGACCTGTATATGTGGTCACCATGTACCAAAAGACCTGTCAGTGAGAGTACATTCATGTCCTTCCTGTGGTCTTGTGCTAAATAGAGACCATGTATCTGCGATGATAATCCAGAATATAAGTACGGCGGGTATCGCCGGAATTCAAGCCCGACTGAGCAATCCCAATAGGGAAGCAATGAAGTGGGAAGCCCCTTGTGAGAGCAAGGGGTAGTTCACTCTTGATGTAAGGACAAAGGAAGAATATGCAGCGGGGCATATCAATGGCTCAACATTGCTGGCAGTCCAGGATATCCCGAAACAGGAGCTTGTCGAAAAGCTAAAAGAAATCCCGAAGGATAGGAAAATCCTGGTCTATTGCAGAACCGGTAGTCGAAGCGCACAGGCCAGCAGGATACTTGCTGAAAATGGATTTGCCCGGGTTTACAATATGCAGGGTGGGATCACAGAGTGGATGAATGCCGGATATGAAGTTGAAAAATAATACTTAATTCTTTTTTTTTTATTTGCATACTCATCTTACAAAGAATGCACATCTGTGAACATTTAAAACGATTTATCATTAAAATAGTTGTGCGCAAGCGCATAAAGTCAATTAAAACCGAATAATTTAAGTAGGTAGTCTCCTATGCAGAATCAAATTCAAAACGAGGCTATTATTTTAGATCACGAGGAATTCAATGACAAGAGCTGAAATTTTATCTGATATCAAAAGGGCTGAAGATGAAGCCAGGGGTATGGTAATCCAGGCGCATGAAGTCAAAAACCAAAAAGTAAATGAAGCGAAATCACAAGCCAGAGAAATTTTAAAATCTGCTGAAGAAGAAGCGGCTCAATATTATAAATCCGAGATAATTAAAGCGAAAGAAGAGAGTAAGAAAGAAAAAGAAAAAATAATAAAGAAAGGATATCAGGAAGCAGAAGAAATCAAATCAAAAGCCAAGAAGAATATTTCCAAGGCTACAAAATTTATTTTAACTGAATTTGAGAGGGCGGCGAATGCTTAAACCCACCAAAATGACAAAGGTCGTTATAGCAGGTACAAGAGACCAATTAGAGTCAACTATTTCAATATTTCACAAGTTGAATGTACTTCATATTACTGATTTCTCAAAAGAAACTGAAGATTTCAAGATAGGCCGTCCATTAAAAACAGCATCCAAATTCTCAGAGTACCTTCTTTCCCTCAGAGCAATATCCAACCAGCTGGGACTGAAGGAAAGCGAATCCGGGAAATTAGTCAAGGTAGAATTATCTTCGGATATCGATGAAAAGATCACAAAACTCCAGAAAGAGGTTTCATCCCGGTTTGACGAGTTAAGAAATATTGAGTCCAGGCTGAAAGAAAAAGAAGATCTCCTGTCTTCCGTCAAACCTTTCTTTGCCCTGCCTTTATCCCTGGAATCTTATACCGGATATGAAACTTTAAAAGTGTATACAGGTTACATAGACATTGACCTGGAATCCCGGCTTATCAAAATTCACAGCAATTTTGAATTATTTGTAGGAGAACATGAAAAACGAAAGATCTTTGCGCTCTTTATTCCAAAAGAATTTGAAGGTGAGGTTCAAAAACTCCTCCAGGAAGAGCGAACCTATGTTGAATTAAAGGTTCCCCCATTAAAAGGTAATCCACCAGTGATAGTAGATGACCTTACAAAAGAGATAAGCGGCCTTAAAGAGAAATATTCTTTAATAAAAACAGAACTTGATAAGTTAAAAGAAGAATATTCCGAATTCATAATTGCTACGGATGAACATCTTTCAATTGAAACCCAGAAGTCAGAGGCTCCTTTAAAGTTTGCCACGAGTGTGAATGCATTTATCATAGATGGTTGGGTTCCATCGGACAAATTTGATGAAATAGAAGCTGCATTGGAGAAAAATACCGGCGGGAAGGTATATTTAACCAAAATTGCGGAAGAAATCGATGAAAAAGAAATTCCGATAGAGCTTGACAATCCTGTTGCTGCCAGGCCTTTTGAACTATTAATTAATACGTTTGCCACCCCAAAATATAAAGAAATAGATCCATCATTATTTTTATTCATTACATATCCATTATTTTACGCCCTCATGCTGGGTGATGTGGGATATGGTATTATCGTCACAGCAATAGGCTTTGCCATAAAGCAGAAATTCAAAACCGGAGGGCTTAATGCAATAGCATTGATATTAATGTTCTCTGGTGTACTCTCAACAATTTTTGGTGTAATTTATGGAGAATTTTTTGGGTTCCCAATATTTAATATTGTATTCCAGGGACATCCTGAGGAAGGAATTCTTGGAATAGCAGGCCCTACAATAGCAGGAATTCATTTCCCTATACATCGTTTTGACTCTGTCAAACCATTGCTTTTATTGTGTTTCGCAATAGGTATATTCCACGTTCTTCTGGGTTATATGATCGGATTCCGAAATGAGGTCGTCAAGCATGATCTTAAGCATGCAATATATGCAAAGGGAAGCTGGATGATGATATTAATTGGAGGAGTTTTATTAATAGCAAAATTAATGCCTGCATTGATGTCAAAATCGCCCATGCAAACAGGTGACATGATATTTCTTGCCGGAGCGGGATTAATGCTCATTGGAGTGATTCTCCTGATAAAAGGCGAGGGCTTCATTTCAATACTTGAATTACCTACACTTTTGAGCAATGTATTATCTTACTCAAGGATACTGGCAATTGGTCTATCTTCTGCGGGAATAGCCCTTGCAGTAAATACGATGTCAATGAATCTTTTCATAAGACCGAAAGGCGTTTTATTGGGCGGGGGAATAGTACTTGCCCTGGCTGGTGTACTAATTCTGTTCATAGGGCATTTAATAAATTTATTATTGGGGATCCTGGGCCCGGGAATCCATTCATTGAGACTTCAATATGTGGAGTTTTTCACTAAATTTTATGAAGGGGGCGGTACAAAATACCTTCCCTTTGGTCATAAACGAAAATATACGGAGGAATAAAAAATATGGTAGATCCATCAGTGGTAGATCCAGCAATTGTAGCAGCAAGTGCAAAAGGAATAATTGCAATTGGAGCAGGAATAGCAGTAGGACTTTGCGGAATTGGAGCTGGTTTGGGTGAACAGGCCATTGGAGCAGCAGCAGTAGGCGCAATGGCAGAAGATGAGAAATTCTTCGGTAAAGGTCTTTTAATGACAGTTATACCCGAATCCATAGCAATTTTCGGACTTGTAGTCGCTTTGATCTTATTGTTCGTATTCTAAAGGTAAAACATGGGACTTGAAGCGATAGTTGAAGAAATTAAGGCCAAGGGCAAGGCAGAAGCCTCGAAAATAAACCAGGAGACGTCTTTGGAAGTTTCTAAGATTATTGCAGATGCCCGGGCCAGCGCCGCTAAAATAAAAGCGGCCAGAGAAGAAGCTGTAAAAAAAGAAATCGATAGAATAAAGCAGCAGGAACTGTCAAGTGCCAATCTTGAGGTCAAAAAAGCAAAACTCAATGCCCGCAAGGAAATCCTTGATGAGGTTTATGAGGAAACCAAAGAAATGATCTCAAAACTGCCGGATGAAAAGAACCAGAAAATCCTGAAATCGATCATTGGAAAAAATCAATCCGGTAACAGTAAAATATATTCGAGAAGTAAAGATAAATCAATAGTTTCAAAAATGACGAAGCTGGAATTTGCCGGTGAAATTGACTGCATCGGCGGCATTGTTATGGAAAATGCTGATGGAAGCGTAGTTCTGGATTTTAAGTATGACATGATCCTGAAAAATGTCAGTGAACAATCCTTAAAACAGGTTTCAGATATCTTATTTGGGTGAAAAAAGGAATGGGAAAATCACAAGCTGTCAAATATGCGTATATTGTGGCCAGGGTTCGGGCTATGAAAGGTAAACTCATCCCGAAGGAGATGTATCCCAAATTCCTTAACATGGAAATACCTGAGATCACCCGATTCATCGGGGAATCCGAGTATAAGAAGGAAGTGGATGAACTTGGAAAGAAGTATAAGGGTACTGATCTTTTTGAACATGCTTTGAACCAGAACCTGGCTTTGACTTACCGCAAGTTGATCGAAGTATCCCAGGACGAAGCAAATTACATCATAACCGAATTTCTTAGATACTGGGATATATGGAATATAAAAACCATATTGCGCGGAAAATTCTCGGGAGCAAGCGAAGAGGAGATCCTTGAAGATGTGGTTTCTGCAGGCCAGTTAAGATACAGGGATCTATTGGAGATTATCAAGATCCCAACTGTAGAGGGAGTTATTGCAGCTTTATCAAGAACACCTTATTATCCAGCACTTTCAGGTTATAAAGGAGTTCTGGCCGATATCGAGAACAATCTGGATAAGCTGTATTATGCTAATCTTATAAAAGCAGGCGAAAATTCAAAAGACCAGTTTTTCCTGAAATTCCTGAGGACAGAAATAGATTTGAAGAACTTGAAGATCCTATTCAGGATGAAACGCGCAGGCATGGAACGCGAGGAAATCCTCAAACTCTTGATTCCTGGCGGTATCGAACTTAAGGAAGCAGATCTTGGGAGGCTTGCGACGCTGCCTTTTCCCGAATTTGTACGGGCTCTTGAACAATTTTCCTACTGGAAAGCAATAGCAGACATAAGTGGTGATTTGACTTCCCTTATCAATATAGAAACACGGTTTGATAAATATGGTCTTGTCAATATTTCCAGGATATCATATTATTATCCGCTTTCAATCCTTCCGGTTCTTGATTATATCGTGAGTAAGAAACTTGAAGTTGATAATCTGCGAATCATAGTAAGAGGAAAAGAAACAAAACTTCCTGAGGAAATAATAAAAGCCCACCTGGTGATGTAGATGGAAATAGCAGTTGTTGGAAAAAGTGATTTTGTTATTGGATTTCGGCTTGCAGGCATCAGGAAAATTTTCGATGTAACGTCAGATGATATGGAATCAAAGATCCAGAGCGTATTGAATGATAGAACCGTAGCGATTCTCGTAGTGCATGATGATGACCTGAGAATGTTATCCCCGCATATGCAGCAAACACTTGATGACTCAGTTGAGCCAACGGTGATAGCCATTGGCGGAAAGGGTGAGAGTACAAACATCAGGGATAAGATAAAACAGGCGGTTGGTGTAGATCTCTGGAAATAATACTAATTAAATTAAAATAGCAGGTGTCACAGATGAAAAATAAAGGTGAAATTTATAGGATATCAGGACCTGTCGTTATTATAACCGGCTTAAATACCAAGATGTATGACGTGGTAAAAGTCGGAAATGAAGGCCTGATGGGTGAGGTAATAGGTATTGAAGGAAATAAATCCACAGTACAGGTTTATGAGGAAACATCTGGAGTAAAGCCGGGTGAGCCGGTAGAAAATACAGGCATGTCCCTTTCTGTCGAACTTGGACCCGGACTTCTTGAGAGCATATACGATGGTATCCAGCGTCCTCTTCCTGTTTTAAAGGAAAAGATGGGCGATTTTATTAAGCGCGGTGTTTCTGCGAACGGCCTATCTCGCGAGAAAGAATGGGATTTTGTACCCACTGTTAAAAAAGGTGATAAAATCAATGGTGGAGATATAATCGGAACAGTCCAGGAAACACAGAACATTGAGCATAGAATTCTTGTTCCGCCTACGATTTCCGGAACTGTAAGCGAAATCAAGAAAGGAAAATTTAAAGTTGATGAAGTGATCTGCACTCTTGCCGATGGCAAGACCCTCACAATGATGCAGAAATGGCCTGTCAGGAAGCCAAGGCCGGTAAGCAAAAAAATGACACCGACCACACCACTGATCACAGGCCAGAGGATCCTTGATGGACTGTTCCCTGTTGCAAAAGGCGGGACTGCAGCTATCCCGGGTCCGTTCGGGAGCGGAAAAACAGTTACCCAGCAGCAGCTTGCAAAATGGAGCGATACGGAGATCGTGGTATATATCGGATGCGGCGAACGCGGCAATGAAATGGCGGATGTTCTATATGAATTCCCGGAGATCAAAGATCCAAAAACCGGACGGCCTTTAATGGAGCGAACTGTTCTTATCGCAAATACATCCAACATGCCGGTAGCAGCAAGGGAAGCTTCGGTTTATACAGGAATTACGATCGCTGAATATTACAGGGACATGGGATATGATGTATCCCTGATGGCAGATTCAACATCCCGCTGGGCAGAAGCCATGAGAGAAATATCCTCGCGTCTTGAAGAAATGCCAGGTGAAGAAGGATATCCGGCTTATCTTGCGGCAAGATTATCAGAATTTTACGAGAGGGCAGGAAAAGTAAAAGCCCTATCCGGAAAAGAAGGCTCGATTACAGTCATCGGGGCAGTTTCACCTCCCGGTGGTGACTTCTCAGAACCAATTACACAGAACACCCTTCGTATAGTCAAAGTATTCTGGGCTCTTGATGCCAAGCTTGCCCAGAGAAGACATTTCCCATCAATTAACTGGCTTAATAGTTATTCATTATACACCAAAGCTCTTGGGCCATGGTATGATGAACATGTCTCTCCTGATTGGGTAAAACTCAGGAACGATGCAATGGAACTTCTCCAGAAGGAATCGGAACTCCAGGAAATTGTCCAGTTAGTGGGTTCGGATGCACTTCCGGAAGACCAGCAATTAACTCTTGAGGTAGCAAGAATGATCCGTGAATATTTCCTGCAGCAGAATGCTTACCATGAAGTTGATACGTTCTGCCCGATGGATAAACAATTCAAACTATTGAACTCTATCATGACCTGGGGAAATAAAGCCCATAATGCACTGGACAGCGGTGCGCCTATTGAAGATATAATGAAATTGAAATCAAAAGACGACCTTGCCAAAGTCAAATATGAGAAAGAATTTGACACCGCGCTTGGCGTGATCCTGAAAACCATGGAAGATGAGTTCGGAAAACTAAAGAGGTAAGTAACATGACAAAAGAATATAAGACAATCAGCCAGATCTCAGGCCCGCTTATCTTTGTGGAAAAGACAGAACCGGTTGGTTATAATGAACTGGTAAATATCAATCTTCCGGACGGAACCACCAAAAGAGGACAGGTACTGGATACTTCCAATGATATCGTTGTAGTACAGGTATTCGAAGGAACAGGCGGCCTTAACAGGGATTGCGGCGTCAGGTTCACAGGTGAAACGATCAAACTGCCGGTTTCAAAAGACCTTCTGGGAAGGATCTTATCAGGAGCTGGTGAGCCCTTGGATGGTGGGCCGCGTATCGTTCCGGAGGACAGGCTTGAAATAACAGGCGCAGCCATTAACCCTTACGCAAGACTTCCTCCCAAGGATTTCATCCAGACAGGCATATCCACGATCGACGGCATGAATACACTTGTTCGCGGACAGAAACTTCCGATCTTCTCAGGCTCAGGTCTGCCTCATAATGAGATAGCACTTCAGATCGCGCGACAGGCCAGGGTGAGGGGCTCAAATGAACCATTCGCAGTAGTATTTGCTGCGATGGGTATCACCAATGAGGAAGCCCAGTACTTTATGGCCGACTTTGAGCGCACAGGCGCTCTTGAGAGAGCAGTGGTTTTCCTGAATCTTGCTGATGACCCTGCTGTTGAACGTCTCATCACGCCAAGACTTGCGCTTACTGCAGCTGAATATCTTGCATACGAACATGATATGCATGTACTGGTCATCCTTACGGACATTACAAATTACTGTGAAGCCCTGCGTCAGATGGGGGCTGCCCGTGAAGAAGTGCCAGGAAGAAGAGGTTATCCAGGTTACATGTACACTGACCTTGCCTCATTATACGAACGCGCAGGCGTCGTAAAAGGAAGAAAAGGATCAGTTACCCAGTTCTCTATTTTATCCATGCCTGGTGATGATATCACACATCCGATCCCTGATCTTTCAGGATATATTACAGAAGGCCAGATAGTCATTTCAAGGGAACTTCACAGGAAAGGAATATATCCCCCTGTCAATGTCCTGCCATCATTATCAAGACTTATGAACTCAGGAATTGGCGCAACAAGAACAAGGGAAGACCATAAAGCTGTGTCTGATCAGTGTTATGCGGCGTATGCTGAAGGTAAGGACTTAAGAGGTCTTGTGGCTATCGTTGGCAAAGATGCGCTTTCTGATCGAGACAAGAAATTCCTTGAATTCGCAGACATGTTCGAAGACAGGTTCGTTCGCCAGGGTGTTGATGAGAACAGGGATATAGAGACAACGCTTAGCATAGGCTGGGAACTGCTTGCAGAACTACCTGAAGCGCAACTCACAAGGATCGATAACAAATACATCGAGAAGTACCATCCTGCACATAAGGCAAAGGATATAAAACAGGAATAGTATGGCTATAAAGGACAACATAAAACCAACGCGTTCGGAACTTATTGAGCTTAAGAAGAAGATCAAGCTCAGCCAGGGCGGTCATAAGCTTCTAAAGATGAAGCGAGACGGTCTGATCCTTGAACTTTTCGAAATACTGGAGAAGGCAAAAGATATCAGAAGCGAAGTGGAGAAGCAGTTCGCCCTTGCAACACTGAAGCTAGCTATCGCAAAATCGGTAGATGGCGCAGTTGTCGTGAAATCCACTGCTTTTGCCCTTAAGGATAACCCAAAACTTGAACTTGAAAGTAAGAACGTAATGGGAGTAGTTGTCCCGAAAATCGAGGCTTCAAGCGTTCATAAGAAACTCGATGAGCATGGTTATGGTATTATCGGCACAAGCTCCCGTATTGATGAGGCCGTTGATTCCTATGAGATACTTGTTGAGAAGATAATCCAGGCCGCTGAGATCGAGACCACTATGAAGAAACTGCTTGAGGATATCGAAAAAACCAAACGCAGGGTAAATGCTCTTGAGTTCAAGGTCATCCCGGAGCTTGGTGAAGCCAAGGATTTCATTGTGCTCAGGCTTGAAGAGATGGAAAGAGAGAATACGTTCAGGTTGAAGAGGATAAAAGGGTAGGGATTACAGATTTAATGAATATTATTATTTTATATTCATATTTTTAACAATATAGTAATTAAAGCACCTGACAAACCACCAATCAGAGCAGAAGCAACGATAATCAACTCAAATCCTTACACCAAACTTCTTTTCAAATTCGGCACTCGAAACAGTCCCTTCTTTTTTAATAACTTCAAGTTTTTTAATATACTCAGGTTTAACATGATGCAAATCTATGTTAATGTCCTCAATATTCTCTTCGATTTGGACAACCTTTTTCTATCCCATCTTTTTCGCCGCAAGTTCTATAGCTTCGATCAGGCTGTCCTTTGGCATAATAGAAGTAACTGGTATGCGCAATATCTTCTCAACTGTGGTGCTCACGATAGGAGCGCATACAAGGGCCTTTGCGCCGTCCCTTTCAGCTTTTACTGCGGCGATAATAGCTTCTTCCATTGAGGTGGCAGAATATTCCCTGATCGTAAGGAGCCTTCCCCCAACTTTCAATTTTTTCTCGGTGATATAATCAAGGACAGGACGGGCTGCTATAACCGCGATGAAATCATGTTTTTCCGTACCTTCAATTTTGCGAAGCACAGCGATGATCTGCCTTAACGTCTTAATGTTAGGCTCGCGCTGGCCTGATAATAATTTGTATATTGTACTTGCAGGGATACCCGATTTTTCGCTGAAATCCGCTGCTGTCGAATGAAGTTCTTCTTTTATTATTCTCTGGAATTCCTTTATAAAGGCTTCATCAGATTCCATTGCTACTCGTACCAGGTCTTCTGAGGTCATTACAAATGTAGATATATATTATGATTATTAATACGTTTGGGTGAATTGAAACTTAAATTTGCCAAAAAAATTATTTCCAGAAAAACTTCAACGTCTAAATCCTGATAGCTACACCTTTTTTCTTCAGATATTCCTTAGCCTCACCTATCGTGTACTCACCGAAATGGAAAATACTGGCAGCAAGCGCCGCATCAGCTTTCCCTTTCGTGAATGCATCGAACATATGCTCGATATTACCGGCGCCGCCTGACGCTATAATGGGGATGTCAAGTGTTTCTGAAAGCGTCCTTGTAATCGGGAGGTCATATCCGTCCTTTGTCCCATCCTTATCCATGCTGGTGAGCAGTATCTCTCCTGAGCCGAGTTTTTCAACTTTTTGCGCCCAGTGGACAGTATCAAGACCGGTTGGCGTCCTTCCTCCGTAGATCACGACCTCATACCATGCTTTCGTGCCATTTTCAAGCTCTATTATGGTCTTGTCTTTGTTGTCCCTGGTGTTGGTATTGCGCCTGCAATCGATAGCTGTAACGATACACTGGGCTCCAAATATCTCCGATGACTCCCTCACGAAATCAGGGTTTTTAACGGCCGCCGTATTGATAGATACCTTATCCGCCCCGGCCCTTAGAATATTGCGTACAGCATCGGTGCTGCTTATGCCGCCGCCCACCGTGAGAGGGATAAAAACCTCATCTGCTGTTCTTTCGATCACATCGATCATGGTCCCCCTGCGTTCATGTGATGCGGTTATGTCCAGGAAAACAAGCTCATCGGCACCCTGTTCATTATATTTTTTCGCCAGTTGCACGGGGTCACCAGCTTCTTTCAGGTTAATAAATTCAATCCCCTTTACAACGCAGCCTCCTGCTTTATCAAGAGTCACATCAAGGCAGGGGATTATTCGTTTTGTGAGCATTGGCCTTTTCTAGTTGTTTTAGAATGAAATAGTTTTCGCAGTTCACTTTATTATGGTTAATGCAAATATAATTCATCAGTGATTACGGAATGAATGCTAAATGGTTCAAGTTTATAACTGTCCTGGCAATATTTGTCGTGATGGAAGCTGGTATCGGATGCATAAATATGCCTGTAAAGGTCAAGCCGGCCAATAATTCTGAGATATTGGTAGTAGAAGGGGGAAAGGATAGTAATAATGAAGTAGTAAATAATGAATGGGAAATCCTGGTTGAAGAATTACCTCGAACCAATGGAATTGATTATTATAAAAATGCTGGATATGGGATAACAAAGGTTACTTTTGAATATTCACCTGCATCAGGCTCAGGAACAATATTGAATAAAAAAACGGATAATGATTGGCTAAATAAAAGCAAAGCCGACTATTATGTTAGTGGCATAAGGCTTCTTTTGAAAAAGAGCTCCGGTGATGTGTATGATACAGGAATGATACCCTTCGGAAAAGATGAGACATTGGCAAAGAGTATTTCTTTGCCTAAAGAGAAATTTGTAAGATTCAAAGTGGAAGAGATAATAATTTCACCCAAGAATTAGAGAGGCTTAAAATAAGCTTTATTTTCAAATATTTTATTTCTTAATTGTAGTCTCTCCAAGAACTCTCTTCATCAAAGGCGCATCCCCGAATACATCCTCACGCTTGCCTTTTTTGTTAAAATAAATAGCTACAAGCACGATCGTAAGCCCGATTGATTCAAGACCCGGACTATCTGCTGTGAAAATCATCCCGATCCATGCAAGCCCTCCTGTTATCATCCCGCGAAGCGCTCCTTTCCTGTATGATACAAGCTTCGTGCGCCGGAATATCCGGATATCACGCAGGGTAAGGAAAATTATGGAAACAAATCCGAATGCTGCAATATATACTGAAATCGATGTCATATCATGCTGGCCATTTTTTCGGGTTTTATTCTTTTCAAATATTCTTTTATCATTGCAGGGAAGGATTTTGCCTCAACAAAACGAAGCCCGAGCTGTTCAGCCCATTTTTGAATCCCCACGTCGCTTGCAACGACTGCCGCATCAAGCTCTTTGGCAAGAAGCAAAACATCAATATCAGGGGCGCTGTCAAGAATTCCGTAACGCAATGCATTCCGGTATTTATCCCTGAAGGAATTTATTATTCCTCCGATCACATTTCGTTCGATATCGGGCTCTATCTCATTTTTTGTTTTTGCTTTGGTGGTTCTAAAAAGGCACTCTGTTGCAGATTCCCATATCGCATCCTCTGCTACATTCATTCCCTTATTGATGCGCCCGCGCATGAAATCCACATAATCATAAAAAATCTTGGAGGGGATTTTCACTTCATACCTGTCAGGGGTTTTCTTAACAAGCCATGTATCGATCTTGGCAAGTGTATCCTCGCCGCATCCGTTATTCTTCGCAAATTCCCTCATCTCCGTATATACGGAAGGATATGGGATATAGCAGCTTATGCCAAGATGGAGGCGCGCCTGTGCAATAATATCCAGTATCCCGCCCATTGCGGTATCTAAATTTCCCCCTTCAAGCTCGCGTGTCTGTGTATCAGTGAGGGCGCTTGTATCAAGAACGAATCTTTGTCTGATCATATTTTAATTAATATAATATAGTATCTGAATTTATTGCTTTTTTAATAATATCATTCTCATGTAAATATAAAAAGCTTTAGCTTGTGCGTAATTTATAGGAATAATCATAGAATCATACTTATTCCTGTTATAATTATCATAATCATTTATATTAATACAGTGATAAATTATATATAGTACGAGACACAGTTCAATTATTGAGGATTATCATGAAAATTCGCGAATTAATACAGGAATTCATTCCGTGTGAAATATGCGGGAATAGTGATATTAAAAATTTCTATTTCCATGTTTTAGTGGATAAAGGTTCCCAGCCATATGTGAAATGTTGTGAATGCGAAGAAGAATACTACTCTGAAAGCGCAAGAAATGTACTTATAAGGGTAGAGGAATCAAAAAGAGCAAAAATTGCATCAAAAATAACATTCAAACAAACATTAGAAGGAGGTTTCAGGAATCAAGAATCAATTCATCCGCTTGTTAAGATTTTGTCCCAGATGTAGTCTCATGCTCTTGTATGCCAAAAGTTGATTTCCAGAAAGGATTTACAATAGCTTTATATTAATTCCAAATAATATAATCCCACCATGAGGGAATCAAAAGTATCGAGAAAAACAAATGAGACAGATATAGAACTAAAGATCAATCTGGATGGATCGGGAAATACCGACATCAACACAGGTATTGCATTCTTTGATCACATGCTTAACTCATTTTCAAAACACGGCTCTTTTGATCTCATAATAAAAGCACGTGGTGACCTCACAGTTGATGATCATCACACTATTGAAGATGTGGGTATTACGCTTGGAAGCGCCATAGCAAAAGCCCTGGGAGATAAATTGGGTATTGAGCGATTTGCAGATGCGCGCGTTCCTATGGATGAGGCTTTAGGAACAGCGGCAGTCGATATCAGCGGACGGAGCTTCCTCGTGTTCAATGGGAAATTCCGCGATGCGAAAATCGGAGGATTTAGCTCCCAGAATATCCACCATTTTTTCGAATCATTAACAAGTAATGCCGGGATCAATGTACACCTTGATTTTATCGGAGAGAATGACCATCACAAAGCTGAAGCGCTTTTTAAGGCATTCGGGATTGCTTTAAAAAGAGCCGTAAAAATAACCGGATCGGGCATCCCAAGCACAAAAGGTGTTCTGTGAACTGCTAATATCGTTATAACTCCTAATGGTGTCTATTTTAAAACATCCACAAGCGCAACCCTTTCCAGAACAAGTTCAGGTATCCTTTCAACACCAACAACTTGGATCTCTTCATCAGTAATATTGAAAATTTCCACTAAAGCCCCGTTCTTTGATCCTTCATATTGCAGGACATGTTTTCGCGTTATCTCTTCAAATAGAGATAGATCAACATCATCACCGATAGCTACAAGGGCGATATTGTTATTGCCATTATGCACACCTATGTTCATAGCACGGTTTATCTGGCGCGTGCCTGCTGCATAAAGCATTATTTCCTTTCCGAGGTCGTTTGCGATATTCCTGCCTGTTTTGAATGATTTCATTGCTTTCTCAATAGCGAACATAAGATGCTCTTTCCCTGCAAGTTTATCAGCATCAAGCGCCAGGATTACAGTGTCTTTTCCTTTACTTATTTCCTTAATTTTCGTAAGGAAAATTTCAATGTCCTTAATAAATATCGCGCCTTCCAGGATATGGATCATGGTGTTCTCCTGAATAGCTTATCAAGTTCCTGCCTGTTAAAAGATACCATCGTCGGCCTTCCATGCGGGCAGGTATAAGGATTCCGGGTCATGAAAAGCTGCTTTATGAGATTCTCCATCTGGGAAGAAGAACAATCAGCTCCGGCTTTGATCGCGCTTCTGCATGCGATGCTTTTAGTTACTCGCTCAAAAATCCCTGTTTCTTCTTTTATTTTTCCTTCGGAAAGAATATCGGAAATTATATCATGCACCATCCGGGGGTCTTCAAGCCTTCCCAGGACGATGGGGACTGCCGTTACTGCAAATGAATCGGGTCCGAACTCGGATATCCTGAATCCGAACTCTTCAAGATAGGGAATAGTATCTTTCATCAAGATTTTCTCCCTGGGATCAAGTTCAATATTAATTGGAACGATAAGCTCCTGGGAATCATCCCGTTTTGATTCGCGGACAAGTTCAAAAAATATACGCTCATGTGCTGCATGCTGGTCTATTATCATCAAACCGTTCTTTGTCTGGGCAATGATGTATATGCTATCCACCTGCCCCAGTACTTTCACATCAGGCATCTCAATAGTCTGTATATTCTCCATTTCCATGCCCGCTCTTTCTGATCGCCTCAATCTTCTTTCCGTGTCTTTTGCCGACGGTCTAAAATCGGTGACAGTCTCCTTTACATGGAAAGATCCAGCCGCGGGGGTTTCGTAAAGTAGTGACTGCTGCATTGGTATCTTTATATCAGGAATAAGGTCCTTGTGCATAAGTGCGTTCTTCACAGCCTGCGTAACCATATCGGAAATCTCCCTCTCATGGCCCAGGCGCACCTGGTTCTTAGTGGGGTGAACATTCACATCCACTTCATGTGGATCAACATATATCTTTAATACCGCTATGGGAAAACGTCCTCTTGGAACAAGGGTACCGTAACCATCCCTTAGAGCAAAACCGATCGCTCTTGAATTGATGTTCCGGTCGTTTATGTAGAATGACTGGAAATCAAGACTTGCGCGCATCAATGATGGTCTTGAGATGAAACCCGTTATTCTCACGATAGCGGATTCAAGATCCACCTGAAGCATTGCCTTTGCAATTTCCCGGCCATATATGTGAATGATGGTATCATGAAGTTCGGCGGCGGGTGAGCGCAGCAACTCTTTTCCATTGTTGAAAAGAGAAAAAGAAATGTGATTATGCCCAAGCGCTATTCTTGAAACTATATCGATGATATGGGTAAGTTCAACTGTATCGGATTTCAGATATTTTTTCCTGACAGGTGTATTGTAGAAGAGATCATTTACTACAATTGTCGTCCCATCTGAGGCTCCAATTTCTGCAATACTTACCAGTTTCCCGCCCTGGATGATCACTTTTGTACCTGATAATTCATCTTTTGTTTTCGTGATGATTTCAACATTAGCAATGGCAGAAATCGAAGAGAGAGCCTCACCCCTGAATCCCATTGTTCTCACATTTTCTATATCTTCGATTTTTCTGATCTTGCTTGTGGCGTGTTTAATGTAAGACAGCGCTGCATCATCCTTGCTCATCCCGCAGCCGTTGTCTGTGATGCGGATCGAACCTTTTCCGCTTTTTGTAATCTCGATCCTGATCGTGTCTGCGCCGGCATCGATTGAGTTTTCGACTAGCTCCTTAACAACAGAAGCGGGGCGTTCGATCACTTCACCTGCTGCTATTTTATTTATCGATGCTTCGTCTAAGACCAGGATCTTTCCCATATTATCAACTTTATTTTACCACTTTTTTTATGTTTTGTTCTCTTTCAAAGCTTTTCTTTTATTATATTATATTGGTTAACTAAAATCGTACTCAGGATTATACATATTGACAAAGAATAGAACAATGTATCAGTCCCGAGGTCTGTAAATCCTTTTTCATATACATACCTCAACCCCCCGATAATTGCCGTGATCATGAAAACAAGACAGGCTGAGGCAACCGCACCCCCAAGGAGGAACCAGGGATATAATGCCCCTCTTTTTTCATAAAAAACAGAAGCAAGGACGAACAGGATCGCGAAAATGAAAAGGAGAATGTAAGGTTTGACCGGAAATGGATTGATCTTAATAATATAATTTATCCCATAAACCACAGTTATCATCATAAGAATCGCGATCCCCACAACTTTTGAAAGCACATTGGTAAAATCCATTGGGACGAATTTAACTTTAATTTTTCCTATGATAAAATATAAAATAAGGCTCAGTATCATGGAGATAGAGAATGCATATGCAAGAGTTTCGATACCAATGCCTGACAAACCCTTTTCCCAGATATATTTTATTCCACCCACGCATGCTATTATAAGGAAAGTCAAACACGCAGATGCTATTGCTCCGCCGATAAGCTCTCTTTGAAAAAAAGCTTTTTTCTCCCGTTCAAAATATACCGTGAAAATGACGAACCCTATAGAGAATATGAATAAGAAATAATATGGCTCACAGGGAAAAACGATATGACCGGTCTGGAAAATATAAGTGAGCCCATAGGCAACAGAGATCATGATAAATGCAATTCCGGCTACAATTGCCAATATCCTGGTAAAGTCATTTGATTTGAATTTGATAGTATCCCTCTGAAAACAAAATATAGTTATGGGTATTTAAACAATTTGATGTCCTGTCAATTCAAATAGCAATAATTTAATAATACAAGATAGTTATTGTGCTGTGTTAAGAGTGTAGAATTATTAATTTAATACACATTCGGAGATAATTAAGAATGAAACTTCCTGTAGTTCACCTACCAGACATACAGGCGAACCAGCCTGATATTCCTATTACATTGACACGCGTTGGGGTAACGGATGTCAAGAAACTTGTAGAAGTAGCACGAAAGGATAAACGGCCTATAGTGCTTGTATCTACGTTTGATATCTTTGTGGACCTTCCTTCTGACAGGAAAGGCGCGAATTTATCGAGGAATTTTGAGGCTATAGACGAAGTGCTGGAAGAAATGATCGCATCGCCTGTTTATGAAATAGAGGACTTATGCAGCGAAGTCGCAAAAAGGCTCATCGACAGGCATGAATATGCCTTGATCGCTGAAGTAAGGATGAAAAGTGAATATGTCCTTAAAAGGGAAACACCAGCGACAAAATTGAATTGCCAGGAAGTAGTGAATATTTTTGCCGAGGCAAAAGCTATACGTGGTAAAACACTCACTATAAGAAAACTTGTAGGCGCTGAAGTCCTGGGTATCACTGCATGTCCTTGCGCACAGGAAATAATGGTTGATAAGGCACGAAAGGAATTAAAGACTCTTGGCGTGGAATCCGATGTCATTAAGAAATTCTTGAACAGGGTGCCCATGCCCACGCATAACCAGAGAGGGCGCGGTATAATTTCAATAGAAGTTCATGACACTCATTTTGTTTCACTTGAAAAGATCATCAATATAATCGAGAATTCTATGAGTTCGCAGATGTTTGAATTATTAAAGCGGACAGATGAAGCTATGATCGTAGAAAGGGCTCATAAGAATCCCAAATTCGTGGAAGATTGCGTGCGGGCAATGGCCCAGAAAATAGTCAAGCAATTCACTGAACTTCCGGATGATTCTGTTATTGTGATAAAACAGATAAATGAGGAGAGTATCCACAGGCATAATGCATTCGCAGAAAGGAAGTCAACGCTGGGGGAATTGAGGCAGGAGATCAATAATATTGGGTAATTTAAGCGTAAATATGATTATCATATTTGAGAATGTCAAATAATTATATAACCTGATAGTGACAGATATATTTGATGGATATAAAAATGGAGTCTTTCTTCATTCAAATTAGTGAATATTGCATAGTGATG
Source organism: Methanosarcinales archaeon (assembly GCA_905339155.1). GTDB lineage: Archaea > Halobacteriota > Methanosarcinia > Methanosarcinales > Methanoperedenaceae > Methanoperedens. The sequence continues at coordinate 42,054 of CAJPFJ010000038.1, read as the reverse complement.
ACTTACTGCAGTGTTTTCTTTGTTAAAAGAAATAGGAGAACATCATGAGAGATAGAATGTTGATAGTAATTTTAGCAATTTTCTTATTGACAACAATGGGCCATGTGGCTTTGGCATCAGATACTACCTATAATGAAACATATTGTAGAAATTGTCATGGTAATACAGTAGATCGGCATCATCTTATGTTTGTAAATGGAACATATCAATGTATAGATTGTCATGCAATAAAATATGACAACCAAAATCAGACATATTATGAAGTAATCAGGAATTGCCTGATATGCCATCCAAACCAAAACCATATTGATTGCATCACATGCCATTCTCCTGCTGATGTTAACATTTCTTTGTTCGCACGTCATGCAAATATCAATACCAGTGACGGCGTGGGTAATGTCACGAATAATGATTGCTGGACATGCCACTACCAGAAGGATATGAATAGAAACAATATTTATCTATGCGATAGTTGCCATACCAACAGCAGCGGTATAGTGAATGTAACAGACCCTTCTCTCATCCAGAGCGATTTTTCGCATGGTATGACAACATGCAAAGGCTGCCATGCCCCAATTACCTATCACTCCAAGGGCACTGTGGGTCCTCTGGGAGTTGTAGAGAACATATTAAGAAAAATGCAAATTCCTTAAGAAAGTGCATTCATCATTCAAATATCGAAGCCCACTGGAAATATGGAACTTCTCAGGAGTTTCATTAGGTATTACTCCAGGAGGTCTGTGGACATGAAGGTTAAGTAAACTATATATTTAAGCAATGCATTTATATAATTTACATAATCATTATGAGGGATACTTTTGGCAAACAAGAAAAAAATTACAATCGAAAAAGCGGGTGCAACCCCTGTAAAAGAAAATAAGACATTATTTATAGGAATTGACCTTGGAACGAACCATACTGCAATATCAACGAGTGAAGGAAAGAAAAAGAGCATTCTCAGCGTTATGGGGATCCCAAGAGATGCAGTAGCATCAAAATTCCTGAAGAAAGAGCGCCTGTATGGTGATGAAGCATTAAAACACAGGGTTGCACTTAACATGTTCAAACCTATCGAGTCCGGGTTATTAAAGAACCAGAGAGAGAACCTTGAGGCTGCAAAAGGCCTGCTTGGGCATGTAATAGGGCTTGTGGATGCTAACCGCGATGTAAAAAAGTATGCAATTATAGGAGTTCCATCCCAGGCTAGCGTACTTAATAAAAAGATCATTACAGAAATGGCAAAAGGTTTCTTTGATGGAGTAATGGTTGCAAGCGAACCTTTTTGTGTCGCATATAACCTGGGAGAGCTGGAACATACCCTGGTTATAGACATAGGGGCAGGGACCACGGATATATGCAGGGTACATGGCACACTTCCGGAACCAGATGACCAGATAAGCAGCAACAAAGCAGGTGATTATATTGATGCTGAATTAGTAAAGCTGATCTCCGAGGAATATACCAATGTTAGAGTAACAAATGAGGTGGCAAAAAAATGGAAGGAACAGAGTTCATTCGTGGGTGAGCCTGAAGAAGAAATTGTTGTTGATGTACCTGTTGATTCTTCTATACTTAAATTATCAATTACAAAAGAGATTAGAATGGCGTGTGAATCCATTATTCCGGATATAATGTCAGGTATATCCAAAATGATATCCACATATGATCCTGACTTCCAGGAAGAGCTGCGCAATAATATCTGGCTGGCAGGCGGAGGCAGCCTGATCAGGAACATTGATGTTGTTCTGGGAAAGGAACTTGAATTAATAGAAGGTGGAAAGATCTTCAAAGATACAGACCCGGTTTTTAGCGGCGCTAATGGTGCCCTTAAACTGGCACAGGATATGCCGCCTGAATTCTGGCAAACTGCATAAATGCTAGAACAACTTACTGACACAACGATTGAAACCCAGAGAAAGTGGCTTAAATTCCTCCTTGAGAGGGTAGGCCATAATAATCTCCCCAGGCTTCTAAATTACTATCAGGGCATAGGCTGGATCAGTGGATCAGCCGCTGAAAAACTGCTCCATATCGCAAGTCTGGAAAAGCGCTACAAAGGGGCTTCATGGACTCTTTCTGCCGAAGAGCAGCGAATATCAAGGCTTTTTATTGAAAAGCTAAAAGGGCAGGATATAGAGGATTCTTTCCTGAATGTTCCTTTTTCCGGAAAAGCGAGACCTGATATTGAAAAAAAAATCCGGATCATGCCGGCTGAACATATTCATCCGGTTGAAAAAAAGAAGATGGAGATCAGTATACACCGCCGCGAAGTCACTATCAATAACCTTGAGAAGGAACTGGAAGAAAAGTATTCCGAAATCGGTGAACTCAATGAAAGGATAAGGGAGCTTGAAAAAGCTCTTCTTGAAAGCCGGGAAGAACTGATGAAAAAAAAGATATTTATGGAAATAATGGATCAAAACATCAGGTTGAAAAAAGCAGTTCGAGGCGGCAAGAGCCCTAAGAGGTCAGAAGAGTTGGGTTCATCAAAATAACCAGGTGCCAGGATTGATCCGGATTTTTATTCATCTTTTTTAAATAATACTGATTTAAAATGTGGTCCTTTCCAATAAACTATTTTCTCAACATTTATCTGTATGATCACATCGTTCTCGCCAAGGGGCTTATTTTCTATTACTTTCTGGTATTTGCTTTTAAATTCCTGATATATATCATAGTATAATTGCAGCGTTTCTTCAGACAGGAAATAAATTGGAGCTTTATCTGTAATTGTTGCAGTGCCCTGGGCCATAACACCTTCATTATTGAAAGGATTTACAGGATCTCGAATATCAATGGTAATACTGATATTGGGATTTTCAGCCAGGTTCTTGACCTTTTTTGATCGATCATTTGTTATGAAGAAAAGTTTCTGGGAATTTTCATCGTATATGAAAAAAACCGGAGTCAGATGCGGCTGGTCATTTTTATCGCTTGTGCATACATAACCGAAATAATTACCATACAGGATATTTCGTATTTCCTCAGGGATACGCATATTTACACCGGCACGCTTATTTGTTTTGCGCCTCTCCAATAAATTATTTTAACTGGTTTTACTTCAACCAGTATCCTTGCAATAATAGGGGTTAGTTGCCATGCTTTTGGCAATTCTGAAGTTGAATATTTCTTCGTATATTCAGGGTATTTTTTCATAAATAGAGAAAGAGCCGCAAGCATATGGATAAAATGCATTGGAATATCCATTATACCGTAGATCTTGACTTCTCCGGTAAACAGGACTGCCTTGTTTTGATATATATTGCTCATATCCCTTTTATCTATCAGGAAAGCGACCTTGTTGTTTTCCTTCATGATCTTTAATTTTTTTGCTTCTTTTGAAGTATTGAACAGGATATTCTGCCCATCAAAAACATAAACAACCGGAGTTACATGGGTTTTCCCCTTCAATGAGGTTCCTATATATGCAAAACTTGATTCATTTACGAGATTATAAATATCAGGCGGAAGCCAGGGTACTTTTGAGATTATATATGCTGAGAAAAGGGAGGTCAAGGTTACAAAAATCATGAAAACCAGTGTGATCATGACCAAAAAACCATCTGTCTTGAAAAGGGGCAATAAAAGAAGGGAAATGAGTCCGAAAAAGACATTATTAATATCCAGCTTTCGCAGGTAATGAAGTTCAGTATATGGCGTATGTTCAAGCTCGCTTCTTTTTTCTGCAAGTTTTTTTAGTCTGATAGATCTCCATAGTGCAAGGACTGATGTCCATAATCCAAGCCCCATCCTGTAGCAAATATCCCATATCAGGAGACTTACGAACAATAATAATATCGGGTGATGATCTTTACCAAGCCACATATCCAGTAAATCTGTGCCGAAATAATAAAGATAAAACATAAAAGGGATGAAAATAACCAGCCCTGGTACGGCCTCATAATGATTAACATGGAAAAGTATCCCTTTATACCGTTCAAGTAATTCGTTTTCATCCTTACTTAATGGGGCCCTGAATTTACGAAGTGTTGGCGCAAGTTGCAGTATCAGAAGACTCCATGATACTGCGACCAAGATGGCAAGTGAACCATATAGAAGGGAAATTTGTCCGAGCTCAAAGATAAAACCAAGGATAATGCCGATAACAAGAAGCAATAGAAATTGGAGGAGGATGCTGTATTTATAAGACAGTAAAGAAAAAGGAGGTATCCTTCCAACGATCTCTTCATATATCCACTTCTTTTCCTTCATGGGCTCATTATCCATTCATTGTTCTGATGGGGGGCATCAATAATAAACCCATATTATAATCGCAATCAGGGAACAAATCGATAATATTATTTATAACTAATGCCATTTATGCTTTGGTGAGGTATAATGAACTTTAAAATTATTCCAATATTAATTATGGTATTGTCTTTGATTTTCCTGGGATGCGTTGAAGAAAAACCCGGTGTAACTCCGGTCCCGACGCCCACAGCAACGCCGACCGCTACACCGACTCCAGAGCTAACGGTAGTTCCGACAACTGTGCAGCCAACTCCAACCCCTGCAATTGTGAGAACACAAGCATTATATACTTCAGATGTTGATGAACTTTATGGGTTCCGCAAGGTAACTGTAAGAAATGGTTCATCAAATTATACTAATCGTACACTTACAATAAATGCAGGTGATACAATCAAATGGATAAGTGTAACTGATGCGAATTATCCTTTAACGATCGTAAGTAAAGAGGGCTTATGGAATAATTCCAGTTCCAGAATGAAGTATTCTTTGAGCTGGTTCAATTATACATTTAATGAGCCTGGAAATTACGAGGTTTATATAGAGGAATTCCCAAAAATTGCTCACCAGAAGATCATCGTGAATCCCTGAACCGGGAATTAAAAAATATTTTTAATGAATTAATCATTATGAATCATGAAGATTAAATCGTAAACTTTAAATGTAAAATATAGGAAATGTATTTCCTATCAAAATCATTTTAGTATTGAATTAATGTGACTAGAATAGAATTACTGCTCTGCAGTAAACAGCTACACACATAGTTAGGAGGCGGTCTTATACACAAAGAAGAGTTGATCCAGCTACATACACTGATGGTGCAAATGAAGAAGTTTTTTGAGGAAAATGGCCAGGGAGAATTTGCCCAATACCAGTCCCTTCAGATAAGCCCCATACACGTGCATCGAAGCAAAGCCGAACACAAACATGCGATCTTCATCCTCGGTAAGGAGATAGCATCTGTAATGACACTTGACGAATTCTCAGGGCCTGGAAGAACCCAGGTGAGAATGCAGGAGCTTGCAAGCCGCACTGTGGATGAAATGATGCATTAAAAAAACCAAAAAAACGTCTCTTTTTTTTCTAGCTTTCGAAACATTTCGAAGCATATATTAGGTACTACAATAAAAATAGCGGATTGTTTGATGACCCATAATGGATATTTCAGGGTTCATCATATGAGGGATATTTTATGGAACTCAATGGAGTAGAGATAGAAGATAAATTCGCGGAAGCATTTCCGATAAAGATAGCCAGAGTATTGATCACAGGTGCAACAAAGCGATGGGCAATGGTTGCGGCACAGGAAGCAACAGGCTTTGGAACCTCTGTAATAATGTGCCCTGCCGAAGCCGGCATTGAAAAGATTGTCGATGGCAGCGAGACACCGGACGGCAGGCCTGGTGTATATATTTATATATGCACATTTGGATATAAGATCCTTGAAGAGCAGTTATTAAAACGTCTTGGCCAGTGCGTGCTGACTGCCCCAACTGCCGCAATGTGGAATGGGCTTCCAGATGCCGAAAAGCAATTTGATACGGGATTTAAGTTAAAGTTCTTTGGCGATGGATTTGAATCCGAAATTAACATTGGCGGAAGAAAAGCCTATAAGATCCCCATGATGCAGGGGGACTTCATTACTGAGCACGGGATCGGAGCGCAGGAAGGTATTGCTGGCGGCAATTTCTTTATTATGGCAGATACCCAGATGACAGCTCTTGCGGCTGCGGAAAATGCGGTTGATTCCATAATGTTGCAGACGGGTACGATCACTCCTTTCCCTGGCGGCGTTGTGGCAAGCGGATCAAAGGTTGGATTTACAAATTATAAATTCATGAAGGCAACGACCAATGAAAAATTCAGCCCTTCAATAAAAGCAAAGATACCAGATACAAATGTCCCTGCTGATGTAAATGCAATATATGAGATAGTCATCAATGGCCTTGATGCAGAATCAATAAGCAGGTCTATGAAAGCCGGCATAGCAGCAGCTGTAAGAGTTCCTGGTGTCAGGAAGATAAGCGCAGGGAACTATGGCGGTACGCTGGGTCCGCATAAATTCTATCTTAAAGATCTCATTTAAACAAGGGGTAAATTCCCCTTTATTTTTTTACCAATTTCTTATACTATTTGGAAATCTATTCTAATAAGAAGCTCCATTCAATCATTGGTGAGCCACATGAAAGACGTTATTGAAACAATAAAAACGCGACGATGTGTCCGTGATTACAAAAAAGACCAGATCCCTGATGAAGATATCAAATTCCTTATCGATTGCGCCGGGTATACTCCTTCAGGTATGAATATGCAGCCATGGGGTTTTTTGGTGATAAAAAATAAAGATGTTTTGCGGCGCCTTTCGGAATTTGGAAAAAAATCCATGATCCCGCTGCTGGAAGATTTTAAAAATAGTTCACAGGCAGCTGCTGATTTTCTTGGATTTCTTAAAACAGAAGGCTCAGATATGTTTTATAACGCACCTGTGCTGGTGATCATACTTGGGAATAATAAAGCGCCCACTGCAGCTTATGATTGCGCGATGGCCGCCCAGACAATGATGCTTGCCGCCCATTCGATAGGGATAGGAAGCTGCTGGATAGGAGGCGTGCAACGCGCCCTGATGGATGAACAAGTCATGAAAGAACTTGGCGCGCCTGAAGGTTATATAATTGTTGCGCCATTGATATTCGGGTATCCGAAAGGCAGCACCCAGATGCCTGAAAGGAGAGAGCCTGAAGTGGTGTGGGTGAGATAAACTCAATTACCATCTTAAAGTCTTCTGCCACGCATCCTTAAGCACATCGATCCCCTCACTGAGCACCACCTTCTCCCCATCCATCACAGTAAAATTTAACTGCGCAGTGACAGCGCCAACATCAGCGAACACATTCTCTTTCATGAGCGCCTCGAATCTCTTTACATTTTCAGGCGCTACAGTCACCACAAAGCGACTCTGGGATTCAGAGAATAATATCGTATCAGCGCGTCTGATGTTCTCAACAGGGACCTTTGTCAGTTCGATGGTCATTCCAAGTTCGCCAGAAAATGCGCTTTCAGCAAGGGCAACACCCAGTCCGCCGTCAGAACAGTCATGGCAGGAGGCGACAACTCCCTCATTGATCGCTTTTTCAAGAGCCATATACAATTTTCTTGCTGAAGCGGCATTCACTCTGGGCACATCGTTTCCGATAAATCCCAGAGATGCAAAATATTCCGAAGCTCCAAGTTCATCTCTGGTCATACCCAGAACGTAAACCCTGTCATCAGATCTCTTAACATCCATTGTAACTGCTTTTCGTACATCTTCAATTTTACCAATTGTCGAAAAAAGAACGGTGGGAGGAATGGATATCTTCCTGCCCCCTATCTGGTAATCGTTCTTCATGCTGTCCTTTCCTGAAATGCAGGGAACTCCATATGCTCTCGTGTAATCATATAACGCCATGTTCGCCCTCACAAGCTGGGCGAGCTTATATTCACCATCCGGTGTTTTTTCTGATTTTTCAGGATCGCACCAGCAGAAATTATCAAGACCTGCAAGATGATCGAATGAACCGCCAACTGCAATGTGGTTCCTTATGGCTTCATCAATGGCGCAGGCTGTCATGTGATAAGTATCAATATCACCGTATCTCGGACAGATGCCATTTGCAACAACCACTCCTTCCATGCTGTCAAGCAGGGGGCGGATAACCGCAGCATCACTGGGGCCAACTCCTGTCAATGGTTTGATGACAGAGCCCGCCTGGACTTCATGGTCGTACTGCCTGACGACATATTCTTTTGAACAGATATTAAGACGCGAAAGAAGGATTTTAAGAACAGCGGTCAAATCTACAACACCGAGCACAGGCTCTTCAAACTTTCGTTGTATCCATCGCGCATTCAGTTTCAGGGTTGGAAGACCATTATGCAGGAAATCCATATCCAGATAAGCCACACTCTTTTCCCCGTATTTTGCATGGAATTTGCCGGAATCTGTAAAGGTTCCGATAACAGTGGCTCCAACATCTCTTGTTCTTGCAAGAGCCAGGAATTCATCGATTTTTTCGGGAATAACAGCAAGCGTCATTCTCTCCTGTGACTCAGAAACAAGGATTTCCCAGGGGTCAAGTCCCGGATATTTCAGGGGGCATTTATCAAGTTCGATCAGGCACCCTCCTGAAAGCTGCGCCATCTCTCCCACCGAAGAAGAAAGACCGCCTGCGCCGTTATCTGTTATGGACCTATATAATCCCTTATCGCGCGCTTCAAGCAGGAGATCAAGCATCTTCTTCTGGGTTATGGGATCCCCTATCTGTACGGCGGTAACGGGTGAATCCTCATCAAGTTGCAGGGATGAGAATGTGGCTCCATGAATGCCGTCTTTCCCGATGCGCCCCCCGGTCATTACAATAAGGTCACCACTATGGATCTCCTTTATATGGGAGGGTTTTCCATTGATCATGGAAGGCATTATCCCGCCAGTTCCACAATAAACAAGAGGTTTTCCAAGATACCTCTCATCAAAAACAATGCATCCATTCACAGTGGGAATGCCAGATTTATTCCCGCCATGTTCAACGCCGCGCCTTACACCTTCAAATATCCTTTTTGGGTGAAGAAGCCGGGCAGGGAGCTCTTTATCATAAAAAGGGGATGCAAAACAGAATACATCTGTATTAAATATCAATCGGGCGCCTAACCCTGTGCCCATAGGATCGCGGTTCACTCCAACAATACCGGTTATTGCGCCGCCATATGGATCAAGAGCCGAAGGCGTGTTGTGCGTTTCAACCTTCATGACAAGATTGTAGTCTTCGTTAAATTTTATCACGCCCGCATTATCGGTAAAAACAGAAACAAGCCATGGTTTATTAATTTCTTTTGTGGCGCGCTTTATGAAAGTATTAAAAAGTGAGTTTATTGCCATGCTTGATTTATCGTCCGAATAAATTATCTGGCTATTGAATATTTTATGTTTGCAGTGCTCAGACCATGTCTGGGCAAGCACTTCTATTTCCACATCCGTGGGCAATGCCAGACCAAATTTTTCTCTTTCATTTCTCACATCATCCATATCAAAATATTTTTGGATGACTTTCATTTCCCCATGATTCAAAGCAAGAAGTCTTCGCGAGCTCAATTCCTTTAATTTTTTATCACTTATATTCAGGTCTATGTCCAGTACCGTTGGTTCATGTTTTCCTTTTACGACAGGAAGAGGCAGATGTACACCTTTTTCTTTATCCCAATCTTTACTGTTAATTATTACCCATCGTTCAATAAGTGTGTTTGCAAGTAGCCCTCCCACGATCTTTTCAGCATCTTCTTTTGTAATATTGCCTTTTATCAGGTATTGTCTTGAAAAATATACTCCTTTTATTGTGGTTTTCAGGATATCTTCAGATGCTTTTTTCGCGGTAGCTCCAACATTATCGGTCACACCAGGCTTAAAGCCCACTTCCACAAGCCAGGAAAAATCCTCAGCAAGCGGTTTATGGGAAAATTCCTGAATCACAGGGTCTGCAAACAGTTCTTCACCGAGAACCTTTAACTGTTCTATGGAAATATCTGCATCGATAGTATATACCTCAAGTGTTCTGACATTCTCAACATTTATATGCAGGTCTTCAACTATCCTTTTCTTCGTGCTGTCTCCTGAGGCATCTTTTATCCCTTTTTTAAAACCGACTTCAATTCTGCTGGCCATTATTCATTCCTTTTGTTGATATTCGCAGCCTGCGCCCTGTCCTATTCCCTCATCCACACGAACATGGATTTTCGTGATATTATCTGCTCCACTGGCTTTAAGGCCTTTTGCCAAATTGGAGGTGAAATATTTGCACAGGTCTTCGGCGCTTACGGAATTTGTGGGAAGGAACATGATATCTTCAAGAGGAAGAACATATCTTTTATGACTTTCAATGATCTCGATCGATACGCTGTCACTTTTCTGTATCAATAGGCGCGGGTCTTTTTCTGCTATCAGGACCCTGTGATCAAGGCTGTCGCATATCCTGTTAACAATTCCTTTTACGGTCTCAAAATCAATAATGAACTCACCCTTCTGCTCACCCTCGATCCTGACGCTGACCGCATATGTATGACCGTGAAGGCATCCGCATTTAGGGTGATTGGGGATGAAATGGCATGCTGAAAATCTCAGTTTTGCCATCCAGCCATCTATTTCAATGAACATGAGGTTGCTTAATTACTCATGTTAGTATAACCTTTTTGTCACTTCTTAATTTATGCGGACAAAAATAATTTTGAACAACCTGGCATTTGATTTATATTCCAATATGTCATCATTTGAGATATGGAAAGCCCTGATTCGCTATTCAGCGGGACAAGTGAAACGGTCTGCATACAGTGTCGCGGTTCAAAATTATTATGCGGCAAACAGAGGTGCCCGGTCCTTGTCAAATTCTATTCCAACGTAAAGGTCAAACCGCTGACAGACAGCCTGAATATTGATGGTTCTTCCCCGCCAGGCGTGTTTATTGGAAGGATCGGCTACCCGTATGTTTCAGTTGGGCCCCTTATTCCCCCAACACACGGCGATACCACCCTTCTTGACACCCCTGAGATGTGGATCGGGAAAAGTATCGATGAGATCGTGGATTTTCGATCCCAGCTTGTGCGGGGAAAACATCTTGTTCATATAAGAGACCTGGATAGCAGCCGCATAGTAGAAGCCACCCGTGAAATGGCTCTTTGTGCATCCCCTATTGATGTAGAGGCGCAATTTTTGAAAAAACCACATGCAAGGCTTGTACTTGATGATGAGGTGCAGCCTTTTGGCCCCACAGCGCCTCTAAAAAAGATCGATGTCGGGAACAAAAAATTCGACCAGCGGATGGAGAAAGCATATAATGATACTGACCTCAAGGCAAAGGAAGCTGTGCTTGAACTTTATAAAAAAGATACTATCATATCAAGCATCCAGAAGGCATTTTCTGTAGGTGCATTCGGGGAAGGAAAAGCGAGGCGTTTTGTTCCGACAAGGTGGAGCATCACCGCTGTTGACAGCATGATCGGCGCAAATCTTATGGAGAAAATGAAGGATTTTCCCCTTATCAACGAATATCTTGTTTTTGAATCATGGCAGCTTGATAACAGGTTCGTGGTATTGATGATGCCCCGCGCCTGGAGTTATGAGTTGATCGAAGCATGGTATCCAAATACAGTATGGAACCCGTTCGGAAAAGATGTGGCGATAATGTCCTCCTCAGAGAGTTATGAAGGAAGAACTACTTATGCTGAAATCGGGGGCTGCTATTATGCCGCACGGCTTGCAGTGAATGAATATCTTGTCAAGGAAAGACGGCAGGCGCGTGTTGTGATCTTAAGGGAAGCACATCCCGGTTATATCATGCCTGTCGGGGTGTGGAATGTCAGGGAGAACGTTAGAGCAGCGCTCAAGGCGACGCCTAAAAAATTCTCATCCCTTGATGAAGCATTCCAATACATCTCTACAAGGCTTGTCATCCCGAAAGCGCGGTGGATCAAAGAGAGCACGATTCTGAAAAATACATTATACCAGAGAGGACTGGAGGATTTCTTCAAGTGAACTACCTCTTGCTCTCAGAAGGGGCTTCCCACGTCATAGCTTCTCTATTGAGATTGCTTAGTTGGGCTTGAATTCCGGCAATACCTGCCGTACTACTTCTATTCTTGATTAATATCGCAGATACCTGGTCTCTGTCCATGACAAGACCACAGGAGGGACATCTGTGTATCCTTACTGAATGATTGTTTAAGTCGGTTAAGCTCTGCTTGCCGCTTTCGTTGTGCAAGAGCATCATTATAGAGGTGTATGCATGTTGTGAGAGTTCTCTCAAGAGCTGTTTCTTGTTTGGGTATATCCGAAATTGAAATGATTTTCTCATGGTATCTGAACAAACTATATATGGTTTTGATACTATATATCACTATGCCTATCCCTTAAAATGGTATCTTAACAATTCCTTTTTGGGATAGGTATTACAATTGCAAAGGCTCTGATTCACCCCTCCCTCTCAGGAGGGGTATTCTCCACCCTTTGAACCACGGAGATAAATTACCATTCATGATAGAGATAGAAGTGAAAGCACCTGTTGAAGATCCAAAACAAATGGAAAGATCAATAATTGAGTTGGGAGCTACCCCTATCGGGATAGAAGCGCAGGCAGATACATATTATAATGCGCCGTACCGTGATTTCGGGAAAACGGATGAGGCTTTGAGGATAAGAGTGCAGGATGGGAAATCCACTTTAACTTATAAGGGGCCTAAAATGGATAAGGTTTCTAAAACAAGAAAAGAGGTTCAAACGCAAATACAGGATTTAGATAACATGGGAAATATACTTTCATCTCTTGGTTTTTTTCCTGTTGCCACCGTATCAAAGAAAAGAAAAAATTTCAGGATCGGGGATTTTTATATTTCCCTGGATGAAGTGCGAAACCTTGGAAATTTTATAGAAGTCGAGATCACTGTAAAAGATCCAAGGAATTACCAGGAAAAAGTTGAAAGCATTTTTAAATTTATCGCAAAATTGGGGATCAATAGAGAATCAACTATTCGCAAATCATATCTGGAAATGATCATTGATGAAAATAGAAACAATATTTGTTCGTCATTAGTAGAATAGATTTATATATCGAATCCTCTTTTTTAAGCGGTAATGAGTGTGTTCGGTTTACTTGATCCCCGGATCCGGGAAGCTCTGGCAAAGCAGGGATTTACTGCCCCGACCGAGCCTCAGGTACAAACGATCCCTTCTGTAATGGCAGGAGAACATGTCCTTCTGATAGCCCCCACAGGTTCAGGAAAAACCGAATCAGTTGTCCTTCCTGTTTTTCACAGGATAATACAAAATAAGCCTGGGGAAAGAACGGAAGAAAAACGCCGGATTTCTGTAATATATATCACGCCTCTGCGCGCTCTTAACAGGGACATGCTAACTCGTCTTGAATGGTGGGCAAAGGAACTGGGATTTAAGGTTGCTGTGAGGCACGGGGATACGACCACATATGAGAGACAGAAACAATCCTTAAAACCCCCGGATTTTCTCGTTACTACACCTGAAACACTTCAGATAATGCTTACCGGAAAGAGGCTCAGGAATAACCTCAAAACAGTTACGCATGTGATAATTGATGAGGTTCATGAGCTTGCCTCCTCAAAAAGAGGCGCTCAGCTTTCCATTGCTCTTGAGCGGCTTGTTGAAGTTGCAGGTGATTTCCAGAGGCTTGGGCTTTCGGCAACTGTGGGAAAACCTGACCAGATCGCCCATTTTCTTGCAGGAACAAATCGAACAGCCAGGATTGTTGAAGTTTCACTTTTAAAGCGGCTTGAGTTCAATGTCGTTTGCCCTAAACCCGCAAAGGAAGATCACGAGTCTTCCAGAAAACTGATGTGCACACCTGAAATGGCAACGCATCTGCGGATCATTTCAGGAATTGTGGAAAAACACAAATCCACTCTCATATTTGTTAATACCAGGGAATCCGCAGAAATGCTGGGGTCAAGATTCAAGATGTTAGGGCTTTCTATCGGTGTGCATCACGGTTCTTTATCAAAAGAGACGCGCATCGAGGCTGAGACCAATTTCAAAAATGGCAGTCTGAGGGGGCTTATCTGCACATCCTCCATGGAACTTGGTATCGATATCGGGGATGTTGACAATGTTATTCAATATATGTCGCCCCGGGAGGTTACGCGGCTGATCCAGAGGGTGGGAAGAGCGGGTCACTGGGTTGGGGAGAAGTCAAGCGGAACAATAATAACAACAGGCCCGGATGATGCCGCAGAATCTTCTGCCATTACGCGCAGGGCAAAATCTGGCGAGATAGAGATCATTGATATCCATGAGAACAGCACGGACACACTCGCAAACCAGATATGCGGGCTGGTGCTTGATTTCGGAGAGATTTCGGTTGAACGTATTTTTTCAATTGTGACAAGGGCATATCCTTTTCGAACGCTTAAGATCGAGCTTCTAAGGGCGGTAATAAAACAGTTAGATGACACCCGCCTGATCTGGTTTGAGAACGATATGGTCGGCAAGAAAATGAAGAGCTGGCAGTATTATTATGAAAATCTCTCCATGATCCCGGATGAAAGACGCTTTGAAATATTTGATATCGTGAGCGGCCGTACCGTAGGTGCGCTTGATGAGGCTTTCGTTGTTGATTTTGCAGAAGCTGGAGCCGTATTTATCACCAGGGGTGAAATGTGGCGCATCATTGAGGTGATCAGTGAAAAGAGCAGGATAAAAGTTGAACCTGTAAGCGATCCAGGCGCTGATGTCCCCAACTGGGTCGGTGAGGAGATACCTGTTCCTTATGCAGTTTCACAGGAAGTGGGAGCAATAAGAAGGCGGATGATGGAAAAAATCAAGAGTAAAGAAGCCGACAAGGAAATAATCGGGGATTACAGAAAAGATTATCCAACCGATCATGAGGCTGCAAATGAGATCCTGGTATTGGTGAAAAAGCAGGTCAAAAAAGGTCTCTCGGTGCCTTCTGATGACATCGTAGTATTAGAACAGGATGGAAAATCGATAATCATAAACCTGTGCGGTGGGCACAAAGTGAATGAAACTCTGGGCCGTGTCCTGACTTCGCTTCTTACCGCAAGGTTCGGGGCAAGTGTTGCAATGGAGATAGACCCATACAGGATCAAACTCGAACTTCCTAAATTGTTCAATACCGAAAAGATAAGGGAATTACTCCTTACAATAAATCCGGATCACATTTCGCCCATCATCGAGATGACGCTTAAGAATTCGATGCTCCTTAAATGGAAAATGGTCCATGTAGCCCGCAAATTTGGGGCTCTTAGCAGGGATGTGGATTACGAAAGAATAAGCATGAAAAAGCTGCTTGATGTTTTTGAGCGAACACCGATGTATGATGAAGCGGTGCGTGAAATATTCCATGATAAGCTTGATATTGCCCGTTCCATAGATGTCCTGAAAGGAATCCAGGGCGGCAGCTTGGCGCTGGTTATCCAGCCTGTAAGTCCGATAGGCGAGGCGGGCTTCATGGGGGGGCGTGAATTGATGGCGCCTGAGAGGGCTGACAGTTCCATAATCATGGCCTTAAAGAGCAGGATAATGGAAGACAAAGTCATACTTTTCTGCATTAACTGCAAGAAATGGCGCTCGACCAGGGTTGTAAAAAGTGTCCCTGTGCACCCCGAATGTCCATTGTGCGGCAGCAGGATGATAGCGGCTCTTAAGCCCTGGGAGGAAGAGGAAATAAAGATCGCGAAAAAGCAGGAGAAGGACAAATCCGAAGAGGAAAGAAAAAGAACGGCGCGCCTTTTTAAGAACGCAAACCTTGTTCTCTCACATGGAAAGACCGCGGCGATCGCGCTTGCGTCAAGGGGCATCGGGCCTGAGACCGCTTCGAGGGTTATCGGGAAGCTGAGGGAGGATGAGGAGGAGTTTTATCGGGATATTTTGATCGCGGAGAGGAATTATGCGAAGACGAAGAGGTTCTGGGAGTAGGAGGCTGTGAAGCATTTTATTAATAACCATGGCTCTACTTTTGAGACCGAAAGCTTTAATTGATGGAAAACTTACGATATAATAAGATATGTTAACTTTAAATTTTCATTTTGCGAGGACACGCTCTGAAATGCGAACGAGATGGTGAGACGATGCCGCTCTATCTATCCAGGTTCAGCTACACGCCGGAGACCTGGGCCAGGCTGATCGGCAACCCAGAGGACCGCCGAAAGGCCGCTCAGTCGTACATCGAGTCGGTCGGTGGGAAGCTCCACGGGTTCTGGTACGCCTTCGGCACACATGACGGCTACAACCTATGGGAGGCCCCCGACAACGTGTCCATGGCCGCGGTTGCGCTGGCAATTAGCGGCGGTGGTGCGCTTAGGTCGTTTGAAACGACAGTCCTCCTGACCGTCGACGAAACGATGGATGCCCTGCGCAAGGCCAAGCAAGTCCAATACCTGGCGCCTGGCGCGTAGCGGCTCGCGCGGTCCAAAAAAAAAATAAAAAGTAAAAATGGGCTCTGCCGATTTTCATTCATGTCTCTACCCAGAAGTTTACACTCTAAAACCGATATGTTTTCTTTGTGCACTAATTAGTTTCAACCAATAGTCCTATTTTTCTTCTTAACATTAGAATCCGTTAACAATTTTCACACAATACGAACCCATATTAATACTGTAATAATTATATAAATATTTTTTGATGAGCATCGACGATAAATTTCCGGACAGCCTCTTCAAAAAGAGCCTGTGATGAACTTCAAGTCTGATGCAATCCATGAATCCTAAGGCTCTTCTCCAACATGAAGAATGCGGATCTTGAATATACACCGGGAAGGGGAGAGGGGACCATAGTGAATAAATACTACAATTTTACCCCAAAAATGTAGTATTGTATTAAACCCTGCCGAGATCTTCCTGGGAGAGCACTACAGGCCTGCGATTTTTCAGGCCTGAAGAAGATATCGATCAGAATTCGAAGCAGGACAATTTACCAATTCGGCAGCAAAACGACTGAGTCGTTAGGCTCGAACTCCAACACAGTCTGAGAGGCCGTTGGAACCGAGATATTCTTATATTCCGTTATATTAAGGCCTTTGACTTGAGTTAAAGCCATCTGAATGATGCCCCCATGAGTAACGGTCACGACGTTTTCACCGCAATGCTGTTTGGCAAGATTAGTAATGCTATGCCATGAACGGTCTGACGCCATGTCTAAGGACTCCCCCTCGAAGTAGATACCCTCGACGTACGAAGGATCCAACAGGTTAGTTGTATTCGGAACGCCAGAAGGCATGGCGAAATAAGGGTTTGTAGACCATGATATCCGAATTTCTGAAGGAATTTGGCTTGCTTTAAATCCTGTGTATATGCCGACTCCAATTTCTCTGAGATTTCCACGCACTTTTACAGGGAGCTGATGCACATCCGCAATAGCTTGAGCCGTATCATGAGCACGAGAAAGTGGGCTAGAGTAGACAGCATTAACTGTCTTGCTATAGGTACTATCCGCTAACTTCTGCGCTTGTGCACTACCATTCTCATTAAGAGGAACATTTGCATTGCCTTGCAAGATACCCAATGCATTCCAAGAAGTTTCACCATGACGAACAAGAACTATCTTCGTTGGTACGGAACATTTCGAAACATCAGAATAGAGTTTAGTGTGACGATCATCCTTCTCGATATAGAACTCTAGGAGCTCACTGGTTTTGACAATATCTATGTTTTTATTTTCTATGCGATCTAAGAACTGAGTGAAAACCTGCCAGTACCCAGTGGTTTCATTTCCAGTGATCCATGGATGTATAACTACAACCATAGGCTCATTATTTTTTTTATTTTCATCAAATTCTTTATTTAATATAGAAGACCACTCAGTTGCATTTAACTTGAATTTAATTGATGCTGAGAGGTCACATAGGTAGACGATTTTATCAGGTGTCCTGTACGAACTAACTGGAACTGCATAGAAGCTGTGGTTCGGCACCTTATAAGGTATAGAATAATTTTCATATCCAGGAATAAATTTTAGTCCAGAAATGAAACCACTATCATAGGATATGTTTAAAGAATCTAAAATAGTATACGTATCTTCATTTTGGCTGTAATATTGCGGTCTAAAACCTTCAACCTGCCCGGAGTAATTTTCCACTGAGTTTTTCGCATTGATTAATATTTTCTGTTGCATACTATAGTTCATTGTTGTGAGGTTTTCCCCCGTTGCCCAGCCGTGAAATGCTATATCATGACCACGTTCTTGAATTTCTTGAATAATATGCCCGTTATTTTCTGCAAAAGAACCTGTTACATATACGGTTGTAGTATATCCTCTTCCTTCAAGCTCTCCTAAAACTTTGAACAAATGCTCACCCGTATTCTCTGCATCAACCTGAAAGTTGATCAATACAGTATTCTTATTTTCAGCAGAACTGGCAACAACGGTAATTCCTGTAAATACAGTTGCAATTAATAAAGCTACAAAAATAGGCTTTAATTTGTTCATAGAAGTCAATTCATGTATTCTATTCATTTTTTCCTCACCTTTTCTATAATCTCTCATCTCTATATCCTCTCTTCATGGGGCTTATCTGTCACTATTATCGGATTAACTCGCATTTGTGGTATTGTTGTCGGGTGGTCGTTTGCATCTCCTGGAAAAGTCAAGCTTTTTATTTCCTGTAGGTTCGTCCAGCCGTCGCCATCCGAGTCGGTGTTTTCGATTGCTGCAAAATCGTTCCCTGATGAGGCATAAGATAATCCGTATGAGTTTCTTGCGTCCCTTCCGTCCGGACTATTGTGGCAGAGATTACATGCATCCATTCTTGAACCTACTGCCGCTGGATATGTTGTTTTAAATGTGATAGGATTTCTTTTGTGCTCATATTTTTACCTCGTTCTCTTTATACCCCACTCCTGCCAGGCGTGCCAGTTTTTCTGGCCCCATTTTGCCTCTGTTAAGTCATTCGTTCCCGGATACTTAAGCGTTGTCCTCATCCCCAAACCTCCACACTCTGTCTCCCCCAATCCGCTGAAAGGCTGCCTCAAAAAATGCGCCAATCCTGTCACATCTGCTGGCATAACTATATGCGTATTCAATCACAATCTTTTAAATACATATGGGCGCTACAATTACAACTCGTGTCCCTGATGACATCGAGAAGAAAATCGAAAACATCTCCCGCATTGAACATCTTGATAAATCAACAGTAGTCCGCAGGCTCCTTAGTAAAGCAGTACAGGAATGGTTGATAGAAAATGCGCTGGATCAATACATGGATGGGAAAATAACGATAGGTAAGGCCGCAGACATGGTTGGCGTTCCTCTTCGCGAAATGATAGCTATCGCTGCAAAGAAAGGAATACCATTCCAGTACAGCCTCGATGACCTGGAAGAAGATTTTCGTATAGCAGAGAAGCTATGATTGTCAGCAATTCGACAGTGCTAATTTACCTTGCAAAGATTGGAAAACTTAATTTACTTAAGAAATTATTTATTAATGTTCTCATACCTTTGGAAGTATTCAATGAAGTAGTTGTCAATGGAAAAGAGCATCAGCATTTTGATGCTTTTGTAATAGAATGGGCAATTGAGGAAGGGTGGATAGAGGTCAGGAAGATTAAGGTTGATAAAGACCTCATGGAGTTTGGGATTGATAAAGGTGAAGCAGAGGCCATATCTCTTGCAAAGTCACTCGGTTTGGCGGTATTGATTGACCAGACACATGCAAGGATAGCAGCCAAAGCGTTTGGGTTAAAGCCACGGGGAACCATCTTTGTTCTACTCGCTGCTCTTCGGAAAAAGTATCTCACTCATGAGGAATACCAGGATTCACTTGAGGAGCTTGTAAAAGCTGGATTCAGAATGAGCGATGAGGTATATCTGGCAGCAGTAAGGATGGGGAAGAAGAATTTGGCCGATTAAACCCTCACCCTCTCCCCACACCATTTCTCCTGTCCTTGTTTTTCATTTGATCCGTCATCTGTCGCGACCATCACCGCGGCTTAAGCGTTTCCTGATTTGTTAGTACCCTCGCTCAAGTCGGATCGCTTTTGGCCTGCAGTATGACACACATGTTGTACATCCGATACAGAAGCTTTTATCTATGACTTGTGCTACCTTCTTACCATTTTTCTCAATGAGCCTGTAAATCCTTGGCCCTTTAGGGCAAACCCTTATACATTCCCCACATCCAGTGCATTTTTCTTCATCAATGAATATATCTATCATGTTGGAACATTCCAAGCACTTATATAAACAATAATACTAAATTAAAGCGCATGTCTGGAAATACTTTTGGTACACTTTTTCGGATAACAACGTGGGGTGAGAGCCACGGCCCTGCCGTAGGCGTTATTGTTGACGGCTGCCCTGCCGGTCTTTTACTTGATGAGTCTGATATCCAGAAGGAATTAAACCGCAGGCGTCCGGGGCAAAGTGATATAACAACCCCGCGCAAAGAAGAGGATAAAGCAGAGTTATTATCCGGGTTATTTCTGGGAAAGACAACAGGTGCGCCGATATCGATACTTGTGCGAAATAATGATGTTGATTCAAGCAAATACGAGGCTCTTTGCGATACTCCCCGCCCTGGACATGCGGATATGACTTATAGATTAAAGTATGGATCCCGCGATTGGAGAGGAGGAGGAAGGTCATCCGCACGTGAAACGATAGGACGAGTCGCAGCTGGCGCTATTGCCAAGAAAATCCTTGGTATGAATGGCATCGAAGTGCTGGCTCATGTAGTTGAACTGGGAGGTATTCGCTCAAAGAATGTGGATGTTGAACAAATCCGTGAAAATACGGAAAAAAATCCGGTAAGGTGCGCGGATCCGGATGCGGCTTTGCAAATGGAAGCAATGATCCATGCCGCCAGAGGAGAAGGCGATAGCGTAGGCGGGATCGTTGAAATTATTGGAATTGGAATACCAGCCGGTGTGGGTGAGCCGGTTTTCGATAAGCTCAGCGCTGAACTTGCAAAGGGATTAATGAGCATAGGAGCCGTGAAAGGCATAGAAATAGGCCTGGGATTTAAGAGTTCAATCATAAGAGGCAGCCGGATGAATGATCCTATCGGGATGCGGGATGGTAAACCAGCGCCCCTTACAAATAATGCAGGAGGAATCCTTGGAGGTATCAGCAACGGGGAGCCTATCGTTTGCAGGATCGCAGTGAAGCCCACGCCGTCGATCTCAAAAGAACAGCACACAGTAGACCTTAGCGAAATGAAGGATACTCGAATAAAGATAACAGGCCGCCATGACCCATCTATCCCGCCGCGCATCGTGCCAGTCGCGGAGGCGATGGTGGCGCTTGTGCTTGTTGATATGATGATGAGAGGCGGTTTCATAAGAACTTCTACAATTGGACAATTATGACAGATTTTAAACCGCAAACAACGCAAAGCGCATCAATCACGGCGACCTTGTATGAAAGAGAACAGCAACAGCGACCTGGCACACAGATGACACGGATCAGACGGATTTTCACGTATACGCGAGCATCCGCGTCATCCGCACAATCCGTGTTCCATCGTAATCCATCTGCGTTTATCTGCGTTCATCTGCGGCTAATATTCGTTTCATTGTACATGCGCTTCCAAAAAATCCAAAATGAATTTTTTCTAAATAATTTGAATCTTAAGAACACTTTGGGTACTTTGTGGTGTTTGATTATTTTAAAAGACAAACCGCAGATGAACGCAGATGAACGCAGATTTGTTATTTGGGGATCTGTTTATATTAATTCATTTTTAATATTGTTTGATAAAAATTCAGGAGATACCTATTCATGAAATTCAATCCCGACGAGATAAAAGACGCAACAAAAAGAGATTTCGACGCCGCATGGAACGAAGGCAAAAAATACGTTTCAAACCCTGGCATCAATGAAAAATACCCGCGCAAATACTTGAAATTCGGTAAACCACATCCTGTTTTTGATACCATACAGAAGCTGCGTGAAGCATATATGAGAATGGGGTTTGAAGAATTCATGAATCCCATCATAGTGGAAGACAGGGAGATCCACAAACAGTTCGGATATGAGGCGCTTGCCGTACTTGACCGCTGCTTCTACATAGGAGGCCTTCCAAGACCAAACGTGGGAATATCCGATGAAAGAATAATCCAGATAAAAAATATCCTGGGAAACATTGGCGACGAGGGTGTGGAAAAGATAAGGCTGATCCTTCATTCCTACAAAAAAGGTGAAATTGAAGGTGATGACCTTGTGCCCGAAATGGCCGCAGGATTAAAAGTCGCGGATTCCAAAGTGGCCGTAATGATAGATCATGTATTTCCTGAATTCAAGTCACTTGTTCCCGTATCCTCGCAGAACACACTTCGAAGCCACATGACATCAGGCTGGTTCATAAGTCTTGGCCAGATGTGTGAGTACCGAAAAGTGCCGCTTCGTCTTTTTTCCGTGGACAGGGTATTCCGGCGCGAGCAGGCCGAAGATGCCACACGGCTTATGGCTTATTATTCAGCGTCATGCGTCATTATGGATGAGAATGTCAGCGTAGAGGATGGAAAGGCTGTGGCGGCGGGTTTACTTTCACAATTTGGTTTTTCTAATTTTACTTTCAGGCCTGATGAAAAGCGCAGCAAATATTATGTGCCTGATACCCAGACCGAAGTATTTGCCTATCATCCGAAGCTTGTGGGTTCAAAGACAAAATACAAGGACGGCTGGGTTGAAGTTGCAACCTTCGGGATTTATTCGCCATCTGCCCTTTCACAGTACAATATCCCTTATCCTGTGATGAACTTAGGGATGGGTGTTGAGCGTCTTGCAATGATACTGCACGATTCTACGGATGTCCGCGCTTTGACATATCCGCAGTTCCAGTATAAGACTAACTGGGTCATGCCAGATAGCGAAATAGCATCGATGATATTTGTTGAAGATGCGCCTGTGACTGAAACTGGAAAAGAGATACAGGCTGCGATCGTCAGGACTTGTGAGCAGTATGGGAATACAATAAGCCCCTGCGAGTTCACAGCATGGGAAGGGGAGTTGTGCGGGAAGAATATCCTTGTAAAGGTTATTGAGCCAGAGGAAAATACCAAGCTTTGTGGACCTGCTGCGATGAATGAGGTCATTTCTTACAGGAACGACATCCTTGGACTGCCCAGGACTTCAAGGTGGGATGAGGCGTTCAAGAACGGGGTCAGTTCCGGTATAAGATATATTGATGCATTTGCGGCGCGGTGCGCAAAGGAGATAGAGGATTCTGCAAAGAATGGCAGCGGCTCTGAAACAAGAGCAAGGATCATCAAAGCGCCATCTGAGATAAATATTATGATAGACCCGATAGCACAGAGGTATATAACAGGATTACAGAAAAAAATAGACACAAGAGGACCTGTATTTACAACGGTCAAGATGGAGATTCTATCTTGAAATTAAGAGCTGAACCTTATACCCTGGAGTTACGTCATGATATTTTCAAGAAAGAACAAGTATTAAATGAATTAAAAGATTTACGTAACATGATTGAGCAGGTGAATAAATGAAGCAAACTGGATATGCCTATGCTTTCGGCGCAGGAACAATAATTAACGCTATCTCCACATGGAAAGGAGCAGCTTTTAGTATAGACCTTAAGACAGAAGCCGAGGTCATACTTACAGACAATAAGAAAATAATCGGCTACATGGAAGAAGGCGGGGACACAACCCTTATCGAGCGCAGTGTAGAACTCACACTTTCACGCTTTGGTTCTAAAACCGGTGCAAAAGTGGCCACAAAATCCCAGATACCCATAGCAAGCGGACTTAAGAGCTCCAGTGCCGCCGCAAATGCAACTGTGCTTGCCACTCTTGATGCGCTTGGCGAGAAGCTTGAGCCTCTTGAAGTGATAAAAATCGGCGTCCAGGCAGCGCTTGATGCCAAAGTCACGATCACAGGCGCTTTTGATGATGCCTGCGCCTCTATGCTTGGGGGATTTGTGATAACTGACAACAAGAAGAAAGAACTCCTCAAAAGAGAAGAGCGGGATTCACAGGTACTGATACTGGCCCCCGAAAAAAGAGTATTAAGTTCCGGGACAAATGTAATGCGCTCAAGACTTATTGGCAAGTGGGTGGAAATGGCATATAAGGAAGCAATTTCGGGAAATTATGATAAGGCAATGACATTGAACGGTTTCCTTTACTGTGCAGCCCTGGGTTATAGCACAGAGCCCATGATGATGGCGCTTGAAGTGGGTATCGATGGGGTGAGCCTGTCCGGGACCGGACCTGCTTATACAGCGCTTGGAAGTCCTGAGTTGCTTGATAAGCTTGAACCTGTATGGGGCAGGCTGGGCACAAATGTGATAAGGACAAAAGTCAATAATAGCGGTGGGAAAGCATGCAGTTAAAACAGATAAGGGCAAGGATAGAAAAAATCGACGCACATATACTAAATCTAATTGATCAGCGAACGGCCCTGGCAAAGGATGTGCTTGATGCAAAAAAAGCAGAGAGTATGCCGATCAATGATGCTGAACAGAATAAAGTTGTGCTGGAAAGGGTTGCGAACCTGGCGACTGAGAGGGGATTGGATGGTGAGGAAGTAAAGAGAATTTTTGAGATATTGATAAAGATGAATATCGAGCGCCAGCATGAGATGAGCGGGGAAGGGAATTTGCCGTGATAAGTCAGATTATGATATTTGATATCCTTGCGATTATTCCTTTCTGGTCTTTTCCGATCACTGTTATGAATACCTGTTCTTTTGTCACTGGAACCTTATACGTTATTTTCTTCACGTTCTGCAAAACTCCACGAACGCCCCTGCAAAATCCGTATAAGAAGCCGCATGCAGGTGTGCATAGGCTGCCATCGTGTTGTTGACAAGTATTCCATCATGATCACCTTTTATTCCAACCCCGCGATCAAGCTTAATTGCAAATTCAGTATCATCCGGCAGGTCAATTATCTCCGAATGATGGAATTCATGACCGATAAAAGAAGCTCCGGCTTTTCCGATCACATTATCTTTTGTGAAACTTCCGATATTATAACTTACAACCCTTTTATGCCCCATCAACGTCTTTCCAGGGAGCGCACCTGCCATTTTGAAAGTCCCGCCTTTCATTTCTGCCATATTATAATTTCCGCTTCCGGAAACATTTGTGGTGATCTCCTGCGTCAGGTACATCAGTCCACCGCATTCTGCATAAATGGGAAGACCATCTTTTGAAGCCTGTTTTATGGCTTCACGCATGGAAGTATTATCTTCAAGTTCATTTGTGAATAATTCCGGATAACCGCCCCCAATATACAATCCATCCACTTCCGGAAGGGTGCTGTCATTCACAGGACTGAAATATACAAGTTCAGCTCCTGCAAGTTCAAGCAATTCAAGGTTATCACGATAATAAAAATTAAATGCTTCATCAAGCGCAATACCGATCTTTATTTTGTTTTCCCGGGATTGTGTCCTGAATATTTTCTCGTTGGGCTTTTCAAGCGGTCTGGCAGAATTAGCTATCGAAATAAACCTGTCGATATCGATACCTTCTTTAATTATCTCTTTTATCCTTCCCAGGTTTGCATCAAAATCCGCGACTTTTCGCCTTCCTTCCATAGCAGGGATCAAACCAAGATGCCTCATAGAGATCTTCATGGAGTCATTGCGAGGTATTACTCCGATGACCGGAGTATTCGTATAAGTTTCAATTGCAGTCTTTGCTTTCTCGGCATGTCGCAAACTTCCGATGTTATTCAGGATCACTCCAACAATATTCACTTCAGGGTCAAAGGACTTATAACCTGAAACAAGAGCTGCGGTACTTCTGGTAATGCTTCTTGCATTGATCGTAAGAATTACAGGGCATTTTAATATTTTCGCGATCTGTGCTGTGCTTCCGATATCACTTGTTGCTTCAAGCCCTTCAAAAAGACCACGCACACCTTCTATGATGGCAATATCAGCTCCCCTGGAAGCATGCGAATATACTTCACATACGGCCTCCTCTGACATCAAATAACCATCAAGGTTCCTTGAAAACCTTCCTGTCACTTCCGTATGGTAGCCTGGATCAATGAAGTCAAGACCCACTTTATAAGGCTGGACATTATAGCCCATATCCTTAAGAACCGACATTATGCCGATCGAGATTGTTGTTTTTCCTGCTGATGAGCGGTCACCTGCGATGAGAATTCGTGGGATATCCAATTTGTCGGTCATAATTTTCAACTCATCTTTGTGCCTGAATCAAATCCTTGTCAATTCCCTCAACCTGGCATCATCAAGCGGCACCGGGATTTTGCCATGCCTTTTACCCATAATGCTTTTAGCAAGCTTACGATACACCCCCGCGATCTGTGAATCGGGAGCTTTCTCAATAACTGAATAACCATCTCTTTCGCATGTCTGCACCAGGACATCTTTTGGAATAAAAGCAAGAAGCTGGCTTCCAACCTCTTTTGCAAATTCGCTGACGATCTTTTCCTCATTCAAAGCGCCGCGTGAGTTGCATATTACACCATTAAGCGTCATCTCAAGGCGCGAAAGCCCTTTGCAGATATTGTTCGCAGCATAAAGAGGCATATATTCGCCGGAAGTGAGAACATATGCCTCATTCACAAGCCCTTTCTTTACAGGCGCAACAAATCCACCGCATACGATATCTCCGGGCACATCATAAATAACAAGATCCGTGTCCTCGATAGCGCGTGAAATTTTCTTAAGAAGGCTTATAGCAACAATGATTCCCCTTCCCGCGCATCCGATGCCGGGTTCAGGACCTCCGATCTCAAGGCATTTTACACCTTTATACCCATTGAAAACGATATCTTCTTCCTTTATATCCATACCTTCTCTCATAAGGTCCATTATGGTAGGAATGCGCCTTCCCTGCAATAACGTAATGGAGGAATCACTCTTGGGGTCGCATCCGATTATCGTAACGCGGTAGCCCTCATCTGCACAAGCGGCAGCAACATTGGAAGCTGTGCTTGATTTGCCAATTCCGCCTTTTCCGTAAATAGCAATCTGCTTAGGCATCCCTGACCATCTCCCTGAGTGTTGCCCCGAATTCAGATTCAACGATGTGGCATACTCCCAGCGTCTTGGGATGCAAGTCGATCTCTACCACAACATGAGTGTGTCCCATCTCTTTTAAGGGAACGACCTGGCGCGGTCCGTTTGTTACAGAGAATAATTCCATATTCTTAATATTATTCATGGGAAGTGCATGGGGAACACCCGATATGACAGCAAAATCATAATCACTGTATTTCTCACTGATTATCCGGTCTGCGGTATTTCCTGCCACAGGATACTCATCCAATCCTCCGATAATATGGTGTATTTCAAATCCTTTTTCTTTCAGGTCGTCCTTAATTTCCCTGGCATTTCTCCTGTTCTTGGGGAGTCCAACATTAACATCAAGGTTTACCATGTTCACGATATTGGAACTAAAACCCAATTTTTCAGCAGCCTGCGCCACTGCAAGGTTAATATCCGCGAACATGAAAGCTGTCTCTTTCTTGGCGTTTAATATATTTAATCCCTTTTTACCCTGCTTTATTAATTCAAGCAATCTTTCTGCAACCTTATATTTGAGATCGCCCCTATTCGGCGCAAGATATTCCTTGCTGGCCGCGCCGTGACGCTTCTCCACCATCGTAGCTTCCTTAAGAAGCGCTTTTTGTCTCTCAAATTCAGCTTCGCTGATAATTCCACAGGCAAGCGCCGATTCAAGAGCCATAACAACTCCTTTTGTGTTATCCCTGTAGCCAGCATGCACATCAACCTCAATTACAGGCACATCAGGCTGGACCTGGGTCACTGCCTCATGCAGTTCCTCTCCGATTATCATACTTGCACAGGTACCCACGATCCCTATGCGTTTGGGATTAAAGCGCTCTATTACTTTTTCAAGCACCTCGACAAGGGCATCGTGCCCCCCGAAAACAAATCCAGTCTCATCAAGCGAGGTTGTTACAACTCTCATCCCATCTTCTTCCAGAAGCCTGGCATGCTTGAAGCTGCATCCCGGAGGGCCGTGCAGTATGACAACATCAGTGTCAAGGTCTCTTAACGTGTACAATGCGGCCACGATCGAACTGGGCCGCGGGTGCATTATAAGTGGTTCTTTTTCTTTTTTAACAGGCATCCTTTTTCTCCGAATTTATTAGAATTATTAATTATTATGAAAACGGTGGTTTTTATAGGGCACTTTATTGGATAATACTTTCGTATCCTGTGAGGTAATGGAAAAATAGTAAGATAAGTTTTGCTATGATTTCGGAAGATTTTCTGCAAAATTTAATATTTCGAATGGAGTTATTGCTTTCATGGTGTCTAGTTGTAGCGTATATATGTGCCACAAAATTACTTTTGGAATATTTGAGGAAAATCAATAGAAAATAAATCCCGGAAGGATAATCAACCACAGAGCACTCAGAGATCCCAGAGTTATTGTTTCTCTGTGCCCTCTGTGAACTCAGTGGTTTATTCATAGAAGAAGATTTAATAAGTTCCCTGACTGGCGATGTCAAATCTTTATATAATCTCTAATGTTAGCGCTTTTTCAAATATTTCAGATTTTGTAGCCCATGAAATCCTGAAAGTCAGGTTATATTTAATACCCATTTTTCTTCAAAAAATCTTCGAATCCGATGACTCTACCTGCTTTGATGTCCGCCAATCCCTTTTCAATTGCTTTCAAAGTCTCACTATCGCTTATTATTTCAAGAGTATCTATCGCTGACTCTATTTCACCATCCACTTTTCTCAAGGTTTCAATGAAAACATCACTTACAGATTCTGTTTCAGCTACAGTATTCATATATAACTCCAATATATATTTTTAGTTTATTATTTAGTGTCTTCTTTAGTATTTAGATCTTTATTACCTGAAATATCTTTTCCTGCCTTTTTTCATTCATTGGAAATATCAGACACAATATTTATTCATATATCAGTAACACCAACGTTTTTAAAATCTACATACCATTAAGATAAAACATATATAATTATAAAATTGAATTGCAATGATAACCACCCTGAAATCAATCCCCCGCATTGGTGAAAAAACCGCGCGCCGCCTTGTTGAGCATTTCGGCTCTGAAAAACAGGCCATTGATGCCATAATAAGTCAGGATATCGCCGCCATTAGCGAACTTGAGGGAATGAACGAAAGATCCGCGATTTCCCTTGTCCTTGAGGCTATTGCAATAAACGAGGGCGCAGGCGTCAGGGATTTCCTTAGAACAAATGAGGCTTTTGATTTTTATGAAAAGCTCTTAGAACTTATCAAAGGTTTTGCACATACGGATCATGCAAGAAGCAAATTGAGCTTATATTTCCCTTATCCTTCCCGAAAGAAGGAAAAGATACTGCATATCCAGAAAGAGATCCGCGAAATTTTAGGGATTGCGGATAAAATCGATGAAAAAGAACTATCCTCCCTGTTATCAAAGATTAAACCCCTGAAGATAAATCTAAATATACCTGTGATCAGGGACAGGGTCATTATTGCAACAAACGCTGAAGAATTTGAAGCCGCTAAAAAATTCCCTGTTTCAGTTCAGCTTGTTTCTGATCGAAGGGAAATTGCCGATGTAGCCCGCGGTTATTCGTATGTTATACTCAATACAGGCCTGGCTGGCCTTGATTTTCCGGAGGATATAGATGTTGATTTCCTTGATATAAAAAAATTAGAGACCTGGCAGGTCGCTCCTGAAAAAGAACTGGCATTTTTTACAAAAAACCTTGAGGCCATCACTTGCTCAATTGGTATCTTCAATAAAATAAGGCAGCATACTCCTGGTTTTTGTGAAAAAATCAAACATGAGGATATCCAGCGGTTATCTTCCGGTTTAATGAAACTCTCAGGTGAAAATGATATAAAAAGCGGGCTTGATAATGAAATAGATAGATGCAAATCAATTATCGACAGACTAAGCGACACAGTTGCAAATTCGCAGCAACAGGCAAATCTTGAATTTAGAGCTCTTATTGAAAATAGCTCAATTACCGTCAAAGGCTTTGACATGCTCACTGCAATGGATGGAGGCATCAATCTGCTGCTTGAGAAAGAGATCAGGGAAAAATACAATACAGTAACGGCAAATGCATTACGGGGGATCGTGGCTGGACTGGGTCTTAACATGGCAGAGTCCGGGTATGTCAATACTTTTTTCAACGAGGAAGTATCTCACCCGATCAAAATAAACATACGCGGCGTTGAAGGATTAAAAAACCATCTCCTTCGAAGCATAGCATCACGAAAGATCGTAATCCTGAGAAATAATGCCCGTTTTCTTTCAAACTTAAAGGAAACTGCATCCCTGCTTGTTCGTGAAGTTCTTGATTTTGATGTCGGATATACGATCGCCTGTTTTTCAAAAAAATTCACCCTTAACATGCCACATCTTCAGAGTGATAACGGGATAGGCATAAAAGGAGGATCGAACCTTTTCCTGGCAAATGCAGTCCCGATAGATTATGCGGTTGGAAGATCCCGCATGAATTCCGGCATCGGTAAACTCAAAGATGCGAGTGTGATACTGTTAAGCGGCGTAAACTCAGGCGGCAAAACATCAACACTTGATCTGCTTGCCCAGGTTGTTATACTTGCCCATATGGGTTTTCCCGTTCCTGCGAAAGAATGCGAACTGGGTCTTGTCGAAGAATTCTATTATTTCGGCAAATCCAAAGGTACAATGGATGCCGGGGCTTTTGAAAGCACTGTCAAAGATTTTTCTGCCGTATCGAATGAAAATACCAAGATCGTCCTTACTGATGAGATGGAATCTATCACTGAGCCGGGAGCTTCCGCGAAGATCATTTCAGGGATACTTGAGGAGCTTGACGATAATAATGGGCTCGGGGTATTTGTAAGCCACCTGGCAGAATCGATCCTTAAAAATACAACCCATAAGATCCGGGTTGATGGTATTGAAGCAAAAGGTCTTGACGAACAATTGAACCTTATAGTTGACAGGAATCCGAGATATAATTATCTTGCGCGCAGCACGCCTGAGCTTATTGTGGAAAGGCTTGCGCGCAAGTACCCAGATATCGAATTCTATGGTAAATTGCTGAAGAAGTTCAAGTAAATGCTCATTTTGATTAAAGATTGGCTTTATATGTTTTGAAAACTATCTATTGATATGATAACTATCATTAGTATCATAGGTTATGCGGAAAATAATATTACATGGTGAAAAAATGATTGTAAACAAAGAAGAATCCGGATTTGATTTTATCAAACTTCTTTTCGGATATATATACCGCAGATTAAATTTTCAGCATTTTCTTTACTTTTGCGTTTTCATTACGTTCGGTATCGCAGACTCAGTTACATCTGCTATAATGATGGATTCAAAAGGATTGGGTGCGGAATATAACCCAATAATCCAATATATCTATTTGAATTATGGGCTCGTTGGGCTTATTGCAGGTAAGTTTTGGTTAATAATTGTTCCCATAATGATAGCCTCAACGAAAGTCAAAGACAGCTTCTGGTTCATAAATGGGGTACTGGCATCAATGATATTGATAGGCATATTGGCCATACAGGCAAACATCCAGGAAATATCCGGTATTTCGCATATGAGTCCTATGGAAATTAATACAATTTACCTGGTTCTTTTATTATTATTCACATCTGCTGGCACGTTCATGGATGATTATACAAAGACGAAGGAACAGAATTCTTTTTCTGACCGATCAAGGATTAATTCATCTACTTTTAAGTGAATTTGTCAGTTGTGAATCTTGAATTATTTTATCTCGTTGATTGCTTATGTGATTTCACAT
Source organism: Methanosarcinales archaeon (assembly GCA_905339155.1). Lineage (GTDB taxonomy): Archaea > Halobacteriota > Methanosarcinia > Methanosarcinales > Methanoperedenaceae > Methanoperedens. The sequence goes on along the minus strand of CAJPFJ010000038.1, from coordinate 10,547 downwards.
ATGATTTTTTCTGGCAGCACAGGGGCAGCAGGCTTTCTCCGTCCTCTGTGATACCGCACCAGACCGACACATCATATACCTATCAAGACCTTGTTTTTGCTTTAAAGAACGGAGAAGATGTGAACTTAAAAGGCAATGCAGGCAAAAGGCTTGGAAGCAGCCTTGGGGTTGACCTTAAGTTTTTCGGGGGCACTGGAAAAAACATAAAGGTTGGATCAATAATCGTTGATGGGGATGTTGATACCCGAATGGGAATCAGTATGATCTCAGGAGCGATCTATGTAAAAGGTAATGTCAAACAACCAATGGGAAATGTTGTAGAGATCGGATCTGACCGCCAGGGATATCGAAAATTCGTGTCTGTTACAGATATCCTTACAGAAGTGCAAGATGAAAAAATACTTCCCCCGAATTGTATGGAAAATGGCTGCTTATACTTAAAAGATGGGATTATCCGTGATACTATAGCTTCCCGCCTTGATGTTGACAGGAAGGTCATTGTGGAAGGCGATGCGGGTATGAGCACAGGCATCCTGATGAAGAACGGGTCTGTCAGGGTAGATGGAGATGGAGGCAAAAACACCGCTGTTCTTCTGCGCGGAGGGACGATCATTACAGGGAATGCGGGAGAGTTCGCCGGTGTATATATGAAAGATGGCGTGCTTATAATAAGGGGGAGAGCTAAAGGTTATCTGGGTGCAAATATGAAAGGAGGGACAATTTTTTATAAAGGGGATGCCATGGTCACAGGTGTTCAGGTTGATGAAAATGATATAAAGATGCTTATCAGGCTGCTTGATATCAGCAAGGTGGAAGCAATGATGTTTAAGAGATTTGGGATTAAAAAGATTTATACTCCATAAATGTAAAAAAGTATGTATTTATAGAAAGAGTTTTAAAATCTTAGGAAAACTTTATACTATCATAATGTTGTGATATGAGAACTGATAAAGAAGACCTGGAATATAATGATATAGTAATTTCGAAATTAAAGATAAATGAAAAATATGAGAAATTAGTTCCAAAAATGTAATTCCATAAGACATTGTATTGTTTACGTCGTATTAATTCCTAGAATCCATTGTGTAGTAAATCCTTTTTTCCCGAAGAGATCTTTTGTATACTCTTTATTCTTATTGCCAAAAGTTACATCAATATTAGTATCTCTTTCACTCCAAATCTGATGACTAAACATACGTCCTACAAATTTTTCGATGAGTCCCCACTTATCTTCGGGAATATTTCTAAATAATATTTGATGAGCTTCTTCGGGGTTTATTAAATCTAATTTGTTGTAAATGACATCTCTAAGCATTGGCAGCCAAGACATAATCGCACCCGGCCTGAATATTCTCTCAGCTTTTTTGTGTATTTCATTGTTCTCCGACGGGTTCCATTTATCCTCTAATATTTGATTAGACAATATGTCCAATAGCCTAATATTATTTGCAATCTCTTGATTTCGATAGTCTTCCTTCGAATCTATTTCAACTTCCAGAGGAGGTTTTACAAGAAAATATCGGAAGTAATATTTTTTCATCGAGTCCCAGCTAATAGCGTATTGCTTTCCAGATTTATTTTCTGGAGCCACAAATTGAGAAAATTTATTCCCATCGCTTTTGAGTATGGAATTCATTAAAAAGGCTTCGATCTGCTTATCAGGTTTCTCATCTGATTTATTTTCTGCATATTTAATAAAATTGCAAAAGCCTTTTTCAGATTTCCTAGCCGCTGTTTCAACATATCTTTGCCAATTTACCCCATAGAGTTGTGCCATCTTATCAGCAAGGATCGAGGAGTAAAATCGGAGTTGTTTCAATTTGTCATGAGCAATTAAATTTGCTCTCATTAGCCAAACCTTATCAGGATTGATGTATACTTTTGCTTCAATCAAATTTGCACCAGCCCAGATTTTTGCAGCTGCTTTATGCTGACCATCGAAAACAAGAGCGCATCCCTCATTTCCAACAACCCTACAAATCGATGGCTGTAATTGTGGATTGACACGAAGATGACGATATAAGTCCCATAAGTGTTCATAATTCAAAGGTCGGGGTTGTAATTCGAGGTCTGCATTCTCTATTCCATCATTTAATATGTTCTGAGTCGGAATCAATGCATAATAATAATTCATTTTTGTTATTGGACATTGATAAACTTGATTTGTTTGAATCTCTGGAGGATGAATTTTGTTTTTATCTTGATAATATTTCACGGTTATTTTCATTTGTTTAGAATCAAAATCATATTGAGCAGGGAAACCAAAATCATTCTTGAATTTTAATGTGAGAACATCATTGAGTTTAGCTTGCTTTCCTTCAGATTCAAATCTTTCAAAAAATTTCTCCATTCCAAGCTTATCCCGATACTCGGATAATGTCATATCCTTCTTCGCAAGGTTATGTTTTTTGCAAACTGGAGCAATATTGTCGAGAGAAGTTTCTTCGACTTTTGCATATGGCTCTATGTGGTCAAACTGAATATCTTTTTCATTTTCTATTTTCTCATTATCCACAAAACAATGATTAAAGCCATCTTCCTGTCGATACTTCGAAAGAAGTTTGACTTTTTCACCCTCATTAATTTGCCTTTTCATATTTTGAACCTCTTATACTAAAAATTTCTCGATGCCTTCAATTCGTTCTTCAATTGGAATTTGAATAAGTTTCATACGTTCTCAATAACGATTTTCCCATTATCCTCATAAAAAAGTAAAATGTGAGTGTTCTATATAAACATGGTTGTGAAATTCGTGTTCAGGTTCGATGCAGCATATAACCTGATGAATACTATATCGAAAAGCATCAGAATGCCCAAAGGAAATAGGATTGTTGTCCACGGATATAATCACTACAAGTGGGTTAAATAATTTAAGGGTTTGCATATCTCCACGAATCAGAAATAGGGCTCTACAAAGGAGGTATAACCACATAAAAAATGAAACCTACAAATAAAACAATAATTAGAACCCAGTGAACTTTTACTCGATAATTAAGTAATTCCTCGATGATATGATTGTAATATAATGGCGTACATATAATTTTGTTGCGAATTGCTCATCAAGCGCCCAAACAAAAATACAAGATATAATTCCAAATATAGAGTAGTTTCTAACAATATTTATAAAATTTGAATTAATTGCATTTGTGAGGGACAAAATGAGGATAATACTAAAAAGTGATAGCAAATAGAAATGAACCGTTTTGTAATTAAATTCTATATTCATATGTATCCAATGTCATTTAAAAATGTGAAAACAAAGATTGCCAATATAACAATACCTATAAAGAATAAGACTCCGCTCCAAAGTATATCAATGAAATAAAAGAGTGCAGAGAACATAAACGGTAAACCTATTAGTAACATTGCTCCAGTAATCGTTATAGTAATTCCCATGAAGACAATTTTACCGAACGACCTGCTATCAATAAACATCGATACAGTATATAAACATTCCTTATTATATGATAATGCTAATCATATGCTTCGATACTTTTAATATATAGTAGGTTCTTTAAAAATAGAGTAACAAAAATGATTGATGAATCAATCCCTAATTTCCAACGTCCAAATTGTCAAAACCATGTATTAGAATTGATTATATACAAAATGGTAGTGAAAATAAATGCCAAAATTCTGTCATGATTGCGGTAAAACAGTAAAGATTGAAGATGCTAAATTTTGTAATGAATGTGGCGCTTCATTCATTGAAAAAACTAATGAAGAAATAAAAACCAATAAAAATGAGTTATATATAATTTCTAAAAAGGAAATCAAGTCTGAAATTGAAATAGAACCATCATTAAATGAAAATATGTCTCCTCTATCGAATAAAGATTTAGGAAATAAGCTTGAAGCATTTACAGCAGAAATCCTTGAAGCAGAGGGTTGGTCGGTTAAAAAAAATGAAATGAGAAGGTTAGACAGCAAATTTATTGCTGAATGGGATATAATCGCAACTAAGAAAATAAAAGATAAAACGTTGACAAAAATAGTTGAATGTAAAAATTATGGGAATTCTGTTCAACGTGAAAAAATTGATGCATTCATTGGTAAATTATCGTCATTTTCTGAAATCAAAAATCCTAACCCTCTTTTTGTTTCAATCAGTTTTACAGATGGAGCAAGAGCACAGGCTGTAAATAAAAATATCACTTTATGGGATAAAAACGATTTGATTGAAAAAATGTTTAGCATTAAGATCGGAAGACATGGAAGCCAACAAAAAGAAATAATTCTTCCTTATGCACTACCATTATTGATTGATTATACCAAAATAACAAATCTTGAATTAAAAAATCCTGATAAGGTTTCCGTAAGTCGTGCAAAATTATTTTGGCGTCCATTTTATACAATTAAATATTCCGTCAATGTAACAAAATCCGATCCTTCTGGTAAATCACATACTGTAAAAGATGATGGAATATGTTATGTTGACGCTCAAGATGGGACGGTTTTAAATTTACCAACACCAAAAGAAAATGATACACTTTTTGATATTTTCCCAACTATAAAATTCAAAGATTCAGAAGAAGACTTATTCTTGAAGGAACTAAAGCATGTGCCTGACCATGATTATCCTATCCCGACAACAGATGAATATCAATCAATTAAAATTGATTCAAAGATATCAAAACTTATCGCGAAGGAGAATGCGATCGGTTCAATTATTTACACTAATACTAAAACATTCAATTATGAATTAAAAGGTAAACGAAAGAAAAATGACGATTTTGATTTTGAATTATTTCCAGAAACCAGAGACTTTACTATTGTTCCTAAAAAAGGGGATATTACTATAAAAGAAACTCAAATAGTCCATGTGCCAAAATGGGATATAGAATTTATCAGCGGTGAAACAATTTATAGAAGGGAAGTCATAGGTCATAAAGGCACAATAATTGCTGATCCAATTGGTCATTGCCCACAACATAAAATAATTGGATTGGAACTTTTTAAGAAAAATACACTAGCAGTATGTGAAATAGATGGAAAAGCATTATGTAAAGATCACGTCTTTCAATGCCCTTCATGTAAAAGATGGAACTGTGAAGATCACAGTGTGAAATGCAGTATTTGTGGAATACACTATTGCTCTGAACACATTACAAATAAATGTTCAGACTGTGAATCTTTAGTTTGTGATGAATGTTCATTGAAGTGTCCTATATGTGGTCGAAATCATTGTAAAAAGCATTGGGTGAAATGTGATAAATGCAATGATGAAGTTTGCATTAGTTGTACAACAACAAAAACTAGTATGTTGGTTTTTAAAAAATATATATGTAAGAAATGTCAAACTTGAATAAACATGCTGAAATTGTCGGTTCATATTAAAATAATGGTAAGTATTTAGCCAATTGGTTACTTATTTACTATAAGAGCCATTCTATAATTCAATTCTTTGACGACTGTCTTATGATGTGGCATAAATCATCCAAAAGAATAAATATACTATTTTTGAGTGTTTGAAAAATAATCTTGTTGTGCAAATGTTGCTAAAATTATATATACTACCTATTCCAATTATATATATGTGCAAAAGTTGCACATACAATGAGGGACAAAAAATGAAATTAATAAATGCCATCAGGATGATCGAAGAACGTGACAGAATAAAGAAAAAAGCAGAAAAAGAGAAGCAAAGACAAAAAATGCCTTTTGGAAATCAATTCGTTAATATGCAGAATCCCGGTCAGAAAAAACTGGTTAATGTACAATCCATTTTTCCAAAGGAAGATATTCTTGCACTAAAAATGAGAACCAAAGAGGTACGTATAAGGGAGGCTCTTTATAAAGCAGTTCACTTTTATCTGAAAAACGCCAATGCGGACTGATATTTTCTTATTAGCATTAAAAAACGCAAATAAAGTCATCTTTTTGTATTTTATCAATTGGTTTGAATTTATCTAATACTATAAATTCTCCTTTTGTGCTTTGAATAATCTTCAGGCTTTTCTTATTTGCTTCCATTGCAGCCAAATATTTAATAATTGATGTAGCCATATAGCCTAAAAGTGTTATAAGGTAATAAATGACTATAAAACTATACTATTTAAGAATTATACTCCATAAAACTATAGCACAATCCAACCGGTGACATCAATGGCAGAAACAAAAGATAAAGCATCACAGGATAAAAAATCTGTTCTTCCCACAAAATCAAATTTCAGTGAATGGTATAATGAACTTCTTCTAATGGCGGAAATAATGGATGTTCGCTATCCAGTTAAAGGACTTTATGTATGGTTCCCGTTCGGGTTCGATGTGCGAAAACGAACTTATGCAATAATACGTGAACTTCTGGATAAAGACCATAAGGAAGCTCTTTTTCCGCTTCTTATCCCTGAGAATGAATTCATGAAGGAAGCAGAACACATTAAAGGTTTTGAAAATGAAGTTTATTGGGTCACCCACGGCGGAAAGAATGAACTGGATATGAAGCTTGCTCTTCGTCCCACAAGTGAGACTGCTATTTATCCGATGTATAAAGTATGGGTGCGCTCACATGCCGACCTTCCCATTAAGATATACCAGATCGTAAATACCTTCAGGTATGAAACAAAGCATACGCGTCCCCTTATTCGCCTTCGTGAGATAACATCTTTTAAAGAAGCGCACACAGTTCATGCAACATGGGAGGAAGCAGCAGATCAGGTAAAGGAAGCCACAAGGATCTACAAGGAATTCTACAGGAGACTTGCAATTCCAACTATAGTATCTAAACGCCCGGATTGGGATAAATTCCCTGGAGCTGATTACACAATGGCAGTGGATACCCTGATGCCGGATAATAGAACCTTGCAGATAGGAACGGCCCATCACCTGGGAAGCAATTTCGCAAAGACATTTGATATCAAATACGAGGATATTAACGGCGAACAGGTGCTGGCACACCAGACATGCTACGGTATTTCGGAACGAAGTATCGCAGCATTGATATCATTACACGGGGATGACAAAGGATTGGTATTTCCTCCTGAGATAGCGCCTATCCAGGTTGTCATTATCCCGATATTATTCGGGAAGAGCGATGAGACATTGAGTGCATGCTGCGACGTCGCACAGAGATTAAAGGCAAAAAATATAAGGGTTGCTCTTGATGAAACCGATGAGCGCCCCGGGGCAAAGTATTACAAATGGGAAATGAAAGGCGTCCCGCTAAGAGTTGAGATAGGCCCGCGCGACCTTAAGAATAAAGCAGCCACAGTTGTGAGAAGGGACACCGGTAGCAAGGAAAACGTACCCTTAATAGATATCGAAACCGAAATTGAAAAACGATTCGCAGCGGTCCATGAAAGCCTGTTCAAGAAGGCGAAAGGATCCCTGGAAGGACGCTTGATCGCATGCAAGACCATTGATGAAGTGAAAGAGAAAATCTCTAATGGTATAGCCAGGATACCGTGGTGCGGTGTCCGTGAATGCGGACTTTCTATGGAAGAAGCAGTTGGCGCCGGGATATTAGGGATACCTGAGGGTGAAATCGGGAAAGGATCCGGATTTTGTCCTGTATGTAAGAAAGAGACGAAAAATATCGCTATAATGGCAAAATCTTATTAGGCGTTGGGGTCAGGGGCTAGTGTCCTGTCAAGGCTAAATTGTCAAATGATATCGAGATAATTATAATTTCCGCAAATCATATGAAAAAAATCGTGATCGATTGTTATATAGAAAAAATAACATAAACAGTATAAGGATGCGGCGCAATCCAGCGCATACAGAAATACTATATTCGGCTTTTGAAAAATTTAGCCGCAGATGAACGCGGATAAACGCAGATTTAATGCTTCGGTTTTTGAAAAATAGTAACACCAAAACCATAGAACCCCACGCGCCGATACGTTGCAGAAGCAACCACAAGTGAAAAACTCAGAAACAAGAGGAGTGCTAAATCTCACGAACCGATAAGATGCTCTGGATTTGATGCTATAAATCTGCGTTCATCTGCGTTTATCTGCGGTTTGTTTTAGAATATATTTTGCTGCCTTATTTCTCCATGAAACCTGCGCCTGCAAGCGATAGCGCAGGATTTTTAACATTATTTAATAATATATTTTTTAAAATGAAAAAAGGAGGCGCATGACGAGTCAACAAATCTGCATATGTTCATCTGCTTTTAATATTTCGCGGTTTTTATTAACGCAAGAAACAAAAAACCATAGAGAGCACAGAGAAATGCAACAAACCTCTGTGCTCTCTGTGTCCTCTGTGGTGGATTATCCTTGCACACCCACATCATTAATAGTGCAAAAATGTCTTAACAGCTTCAATAATTACATACACCAAAGTTAACAAAATTGATAACCATAGTGCATACAAATATGAACAAGAAATATCAACTCCTTAACGAACTTGCAAGAAAAGGTCAAACATTCACATTCGAAGATGCAGCCAGTATCAGCAGCCTCGGCAGCCAGAGCCTTAAAGTAACTATCTCCCGCATGGAAAAAGAAGGTTGGATCGAGCGTATTCAAAAAGGGAAATATCTCATAATCCCGCTTGGCGCCAGGAAAGGAGGATATACGATCAATGAATTCGTCATCGGCTCACAGCTCGTCAAACCTGCTGTCATAGCTTACTGGAGCGCTCTTAACTACCACGGGTTCACGGAACAGATACCGAATACGGTTTTCATTCAGACTACTTCAAGAAAAAAAGAACAGGTACTTGAGATATTTGGTGTCAGATACAGGATAATCAGGGTAACCAAAAAGAAGTTCTATGGGGTCGAAAAGGTATGGATAGATGACGTTGCCGTTCTAATTACCGACCCGGAAAAAACAGTGGTGGACTGCCTTGATAAGCCCCAGTACTGCGGCGGAATAGCAGAAACGGCAAAAGCGTTGCATGGTGATCTTGACATAAATAAGCTAAAAAAATATGCAATAGATATAGGCAATTCTGCAGTCATAAAAAGACTCGGGATACTTTGCGATAAAATGGGAATAAAAGTGGATGTCGAGCCCGGATTAATATCAGGAAACTATCCCCTACTTGATCCTTCGATGCATGGAAATGGCATTCCAAACAGGAAATGGAAGATACGGGAAAATGTAAGCGAGAAATACCTGGTGAAATAGAATGATACGCGATATTGAGATCAAGGAGAAAGCAAGAGAGAATGGCGTTCCTGAGACCACAATTGAAAAAGACTATGCATTGAACTGGATATTGAGATCTCTTAACCAGCAAACAGACTCATTTGTGCTCAAAGGAGGTACAGGGTTGCGAAAAGCCTATTTTAAGAACTATCGTTTCTCTGAAGACTTAGACTTCACAATGCTAAAAAACGCGGAGAGGTCAGACATTGAACAGATGATAAAAAAGGCGATAGAGATGGCAAAAAGAGATAGCGGTATCAATTTTTATGATAATATTGAATCGGAAGAAAATATTAATGGATATCAAATAGACATCTATTTCAGGATATTCAGGCGCGGAGGAAATCCCCTGCGTATAAAATTCGATATCACAAAACCTGAAAACGAAACAACGATCCTGCCGCCAGTAATGAAAGAAATCTTCCATCCCTATTCAGATGACTATTATTCAATTGCCTGTGTGTATTCTATCCATGAGATCATGGCAGAAAAAATGCGTTCCTTGTTTGAAAGAACAAGAGCAAGGGATGTATATGATATCTGGTTCATATCGAAGAATATCGATATGTCACAAGCATTTGAAATATTTCCTATAAAATGTGCATTCAAGAAAATATCGCCAGATTTGGAAGATTTATTTGATCGAAAAAAGGATTTTCAGAATGCATGGAAAAGTTCTCTCGGACATCAATTAAAAGCTTTACCCGATTTTGAATCGGTATTCAATGAGGTTACAGATTTGATGAGCATTATTAGAAAAAAAGGATAAACTTCTCGACACCAAAGTTAACAAAACTGATAACTATGGTGCATTAATATATAAACAAGAAATTTCAGGACAGAATTACAAACAACCGTCGGTTACCAGAAGATTCCGCCAACGGCGGCGCATCCCTGGGGTCTGGGGGTCGCAACCCCCAGCGCCGTTACTGAAGCAGACCAAGAGTGAACATTTGGCGAATAGATAAAAAGAGCCAGTCTTTAAATAATTATAAAGCAGAAGGAATAATGATGAAAAATCAAATTGTTCATATGCCAAAAATGAACGAACACAATAATTCGAACATAGACCTCAACGAGGTGATCCTTAAACTCAAGAGTTCCAAGCTTGTTCATTCGATCATTCTTTTTGGTTCAAAGGCAAAAGGAACTGAAAAAGAAAAGAGCGACATAGATATATGTGTCATTCCAAAACCTGACTTTGAAATTACACTTAAAGATAGAATATCCCTTAACAATTCTGTTCCGGAGAATATTGATATTTCATTCATTGATGAATTACCAGTTTATATCCGTAAAAGGGTCTTTCTCGAAGGCAGGGTACTATATACGCAGGACATGTATCATGTATTAACAATTTCAAAGATAAATGATCTGGAATATGAACGATATAAAAGGCTCACCAGGGAGTACCATAAGCATGTAATGGAACGTGTTAGAGCCAGA
>CAJPFJ010000037.1 GCA_905339155.1 Methanosarcinales archaeon | reverse complement strand
TTTTTCCTTTCAGGCTCATTTCGCATTCTTTTAATTTATCTTCTGCTTCTTTTAATTTAGCTTGCGCTTCTTTTAATTTGCCTTCCGCCGCCATGCTCCCTTCTTTAGGTTCTGTATATGCCATATTTCTAACCTCCTTTTACTTATTGTAATTAAGCAGTTCCCACACTCAATCAAGCAGTTCCCCAATTTAATTGGGCAGTTCCCACACTCTAATCAAGCAGTTCCCCAATTTAATTGGGCAGTTCCCACTCTCTAATCAAGCAGTTCCCACACTTAATTAGTTTAAATTTGTTTTTATACTATATATATTTTCTGCCAGTACATCTGCAGGTGAAAAATTTTATCAAGTCCGTACCTATTGAAATATTTCGTAATAACCAAAAAACCAAAAAAAAATAGACAATTGAATTTTTGGGAAATACACTTTAGTAGCCATGGTTATTTTGAGATTCCGTATAACGCAAGCTGGCAGCTAAATATATATAATAGACACATACATAAGATATATTGTGGAGGTTAATTTATGCAAGAAGAACAAGAAGAAATAATAGAGATAAAGCGCACACTCAGTGAACTGACAGCCAAATTTGAAGACAAATTTGATGAACTATCTAAATCAATAGGGAAAACGGTCGGGGAGCAACAAGAATATGCCGAAGGGAAGATAAGCGAAAACCCTCTTGCTTATATGGCAGGAGCATTCGTCGGCGGGGTGATCGTGGGTTACGTACTCAGTAGGGGAAAATGCTAGTGCAGCAGACCATATGTATCATGGATTGTTTAATTAATTAAAGGGTAAATCGACAACAGTTTGCCCCTTTTGTGCAGGAGTGCTTGCTGTGAAATATGGTTTGACTATTGATGATATTATCGATACTGTGCACGTTTCTACAACAATAGATGATAAGATTAAAACAATAGTTTAAAAATTAATGAACGATTAGATAATTTTAAATACTAATGATGTATTTAATATATTGTTTGCCAGCGAGTGAACTACAGGAGTGGGAATTTATCGTGCTCTTCTCCTGCACCAGTTTCCCCTGGATCACGATCCTGGTGTGTGAGAGGGCACATTCCCTTAATTTAAATCCCCTAACTGGAAAACAAGTTAAAGAAATTGGTAACGCAAAGAATGCAAAGATGCAGCCACGCTTTGCGTTCTTGCGGCTGCATAGAGCCGCTATTTCAGGATTATTTTTTTCAAAAGCGAAGGTTATTTAAGATGAGTTTGCTGATTTATGCCTTGATGAGTAAGAATTCAGATACACAAGAGCCACTACCCGCTCTTGACCTGATAAACAAATCCAAAGGAGGTGAGGGGCCTTTAGCCAGTGCAGAACCAGGGTCAAGCTACCCTGAGGAGGATTTATGGGCTAGGGGGAATGAGACGAAAGGACACGTAGGGGGAACTGTGAAGTACAGGGAGCAGGATGGAAATTATGTGCAGTGGCTTTTGGACGGAGCCCAGGCAATGTATGAGATGTGCGACGCATTTTGTAGAGCTACAGAATTCATCTATATTATTGGATGTTTCTTTAGCCCCGGGATAAACATGGTTAGAGGAAGTGATTACGATAAGATATCTGGCAAATATCCGAATATCATTGATAAGGTAAGAGCTAAAAATAAGTCCAAAAACGGTGTTAAGGAAAATACAATACCATTAGTTAGCCTGTTGGCTGTTAAAGCGCAAGACCAGGATAACCCTGTTAATGTACGGATTGTATTGACGCACCCGGATATAAGTCAGAATGGTTCATTTGGCTGGAAAGAGGCATACGAAATGGTGAGGGACTGGTCAGATAAAATTGATATACGATTAGCCATGTGGGGAGGTGTTTATGAAGGGCATGAGTTAGGAGTGCACCATCAAAAATCCGCCATCGTGGGCACTGAGGAAGGATTGATAGGATTCTGCGGAGGGGTAGATTTTGCCTTTGCTAGATGGGCTATACCAGGCCATGTTCTGGATAAGGAAATAGATATTCTCGATAGAATAGACCTTCCATTAAGAATTGATGCTCAGATGAGTTGGATTATCCCTGATAAAGTGATGGGTGAATGGGACGGAAGAGAATATGTCTGCAATCCTGGAAATTTTGGTGAGAATTGCAAAGAGGGAAGCCAGGTACTCTGGCATGACTTCCATGCAAAGGTAGTTGGCCCAGCAGCTTTAGATTTAGCTCATAATTTTGTCGAACGGTATAATAATGCCAAAACAAAGGCAGAAATTCTCGATTATCAGATAGACGCCAAAATGAAACCACATATAATCCCACCTAAAGCTGATTTGGAAGAAGAGATAAAAACATACAAGAATCAATTTATCATATCATCAGATTTGCTATCTTCAGATAAAAGTTATTCTAAGGGAAAGGTAAGAGCACAAATTCTCAGGAGTTATTATCACAAAAAAGGTGATGAGGATTATGGTATATGGGAAGCTTATAGAAATCTTTTAGGGAAGGCTAAGAAAAATATTTATATTGAAAGCCAGTACGCCTTTGAAGATGGAGAAGTTCAGAAGGTTCTAATAGAAAACATTAAGAAAAACAAAGAACTCAAGGTGATTATAGTAGCGCCAGTAATGCCTGATCATTATGACTCTGTTATAATTAAAAATCTTAAGGAGCTTGTTAAATCGAGTCTTGACTCCAGAAATCCAAAAGATTATTCGGCAGCAAGGGTAAAGGTTTACTCCTTGATTTCAAATATAAATTCACGTAGAGTCCCAATATATGTTCATGCTAAGATTGCTGTCATAGATGATGAATGGGCTATAGTAGGTTCGGCAAATCTCGACAGGATGGGTATGGGAGGAGCTACTTCGCCCGTCCAGAATAGAGGTTCGAGTGAATTAGCAATACTTGTTCATGGAAAAGATCAGGCTTTAGTTTTAAGGAATATGCTTGCCGGGGAGCATCTGGGCTCAGGCGCACCGAGCAACCTGAATGATTTCAATACTGTATTCAATGCTTTTGACAAAATTGCATCTAAAAACGGAAAACCGAAGAACAATGGCCCCATAACCGGACAGTTGGTGTGTCACAGACTGTATGACCTGAGTTTGACAGTTAATAAATCTTTTTTATCAAGACTGTTTTCTTTTTTAGCAGGAAAATCTATTTGACATTTCATAATGATTTTAATAGTTCAAGTACCGAGTATCCTGCGCGGGTTATGCCCATGCTTCGCATATCGGTATCTGTTCCCACAACATACAGGCCCTTAACCGGGGTTTTAATAGAAGGGAAATAATTGAGAGAAACAGCTGCCTTCTCGGGAGCCATTACTTGCGTATGTATCATCTCGATATTCTTCTCCAGTGCAGGCACCAGAGAGTATATTGTGTTGAGAAGTTTTTCCTTTGAATCATGGCATTTTTTTGGGTCTATTATTGTGCTCACTCCGATAAGACCTTTATTTCGAGGCGCAAGCTCGGGCACAGGCATGAGCCAGTAGAACAATTCTTTATCAGTATCGCAGACGTCGCAAAACACTTCCGAACCGTTATAATTGAACTCCGTCATTGGTGTCTTAAGTCCAAGCCAGATCGTCATTGCCGTTGCTTGCTCAAGTTTTTTCACCTGCTGGCTCCATTCCACTGGCATCTCTATAATACCGGGCAGCTTTTTTACCTCTCCCGAATAGACTACTTTGTCAGAAAAATAATCGGTTTCCAAAGTTGAAACGCAAAAACCGCTTTCGACCTGTTCAATCTTCCGAACTTCTTCTCTTGTATGATACTCCACATTCTTCGGAAATGATGTTATTACGCCATCTGTTATTGATTGTATGCCACCCAGAGGATAGCCCTGCGAGCGGTATCCGATATTATTGAAAAGATTCGCTATTTCGGCAATCCGTCTGAATATTCCTCTTTTACCACCAGAGCTGAATCCACACCCCTCCAGAAGCCGGGATACAGATGTTTTTTTCATTGAAAGGCCGCTTAATAAATAAGAAAGCGCATCCATGAACTGCATTGTTTTTTTGCTGAGCCGGTGCTTTGATATGGCATCGTATACAGCCTTTTGTTTTTCCCCAAAAATGGCGTGCGATATTACCGTATTTATAAGACATCCCCCAAGGATCATCTTGTCTTTTGCCGGAAGGGAATCCATTTTCAAGAAACCAGGGAGAGTTGATGGAAATTTTTCCAATCCATCTTTTTTGCGAAGATAGTAATTAGTATGCTGTCTGAATGTGGGAAATTTTCCGGGGTCGAAATAGTGATTCAATTGCTTCAGCGGGCCATAAATGAGTCCTGTTATTGCATGGACGCCAGTATCAACACGCCAGCCAGGACAGTCCGGGGGTTCATATGTCCTGCAGTTTCCACCAAGAACGTTTGCTTTTTCAAGAAGAAGAACGCTGTTTCCTTTCTTTCCTAGAGTCAGTGCAGACAAGAGGCCGGAAATTCCTCCTCCTACAACAATTGCATCATAAGTGTCATAATCAGACATAAGCCACACCATAGAACAACTTTATTGTAACAATTCAATCTCAGATTGATATCTCATTTTTGAATGTAAGATAATCTATGTTTCTTAAACTATAAATAGATTGGTGGGTTTACTGCCTATTATATAAAATAATAAAACATTTAATAATTGCTTTTTTGGCAACATTGGCTAAGATACCTGATCTCTTCCCGGCACATTCTGCCTTGGATTTTGTGAAATTCATTAACTGATACCAGCCTGCAAACCTTGACTCCCCACAAAGTATTTACCCTTTATCAACCAAGATTTATTGGGACTATATGTGAAGCAGGAAAAGGAATCAAATCCTATTTTGAGCCGCAGAAGGTTTTTGATACTATTGGGAATTCTTTTCGGAGCAATAATAGCAGGTCTTGGCTATCTAAAACAAATAGGGATAAAAACAATTAATAAATTCAGGATACGAAGCATCGAACAAAACCCTGTGTTTGACCCTGGTACCTGGAAACTCACCATAGAGGGGCATGTAAACATTCCGCTCAATATAAGCTATGATGACCTTCTCAGGCTGGAAAGTGAAGAACAAATTTCTGATTTTCACTGCGTTGAAGGCTGGTCTGTGGAAAATGTGAAATGGAAAGGAGTTCGATTAAAAGTACTATTTGATAAAGCCGGACTTAAGCCTGAAGCTGCTTTCGCAACATTCCATTCCGCAAGCGACTTGTATAGTGACAGTCTCTCCATAAAAGAAAGTCTCGAACCTGATGTCATGCTTGCTTATTTGATGAATGATGAGCCATTACCTGAAGAACAGGGTTTGCCATTGCGTCTCGTGATGCCAAGGATGTTTGGGTATAAGAATGTAAAATGGGTGAACCGGATCACACTTACAGGAACACAGGAAACAGGTTACTGGGAAAGATATGGTTACAGGATTGATGGAGTGTCTTATCCTTGAAAATATTGCGATTCGATATTTATTCAAGAGTATTGCACTGGTCCCATGCACTGGTTTTTTTATGGCTCCTGATAACAGGTATTGCTTTATTTTTCACTCCAAAATCCCTTCTTGGCGACCCTTTTATAAAAATGGCTCACCTTTATGCATCCCTTCCTTTTATTTTATTGCCTCTTATAATATATCTTCGTGGAAGTATATCCATACGAAATGATATTATTGAACTTATGGAATGGAGGAAGGATGATCTGCATTGGTTTATCGAATTATTTAAAAATGATAAAACCGATGTTTCAGGAAAGTTTAATGCGGGACAGAAAGCAAATTTCCTGGTGGTCCTGCTTCTTATCATGGGCTTTTCTTTGACGGGTTTTCTGGTCTGGATGAAATCAATGTTCAGTCGTAGTTTCGTTGAATTGAATTTTATTATTCATGATTCCCTTGCGATATTGTCCATATTGCTCCTTACCGGGCATATCACGTTGGCTCTGTATTACAGTGAATCATTGAAATGCATTATTTATGGAAAAATTGATGCTGCCTGGGCAAAGGAGCATTACCCGAATTGGTTCTTGAAAAAAAATTGACTATTATGCTTTTCCCGATTGCGCAAAATGTAAGTTTCATCTGCCCGGTTCCGGCATATGCAGGATATTTTGCTCATTGCTTCCATAATATGTTCATAAATTTACCAGATAATTTACAAAATTCATATTAAATAAAGCCCCCGGTCTTTTGCTCCTTATATAATTGACGATCTCTTGACCACTCATTCCCTTCCTCCACAAAATTACGCCGTTTAGCAAACTTGCCCGATTAAATCCTTGTTCGCAATGAACCAGAACCTTCATCTTCTTTTTATAAGCCATATCATATCCAAAAGAGGCAACTATCTTTAAAATATCTGAATCCGGCAATCCTGCGTCTTCTATTGTCCATTTTAGATATATCTTAAAATCGCCTGCATCCGGATCTATGCCTCCAGCCAGATCGATGCAGACATCAAACATCTTAGCCCTTTCCATATCGTCTATCAAGGAACTCTGATATAGATTTTCATCAATCTGAAATATTTCCATTTTTCGATGAAAAAGAGGTGCAGGTAGCTGATGATTTCCTGGAATTCTAATCGGTTTCGCCTTTTAGAAGTGAATTGATTAAATCCTGAGTCCTCAGGTCTCCTATAGCAACACGTTTTATCATAGGATATATATATTTGCAGTCATCGATATTATTCAAGACATCTGAGCCAACCTCTTTTATGACTTTATTTATTATCCTTGTGCACCTATCACATATTTTATTGTTTGATGTGGTTTTACCACATATATCGCAGTTCATATTTTTCCCCATAATAAATATTAGAACTTGTCGGATAAATAGATATCTGACGACAGCAACGTTGTAGTCATTGCCATTCAAAAATAAACTGTTGATCGGATAATTTTAAATACTAATGAAGTATTTAGTATATTGTTTGCCAGCGAGTGAACTAAGGAAGTGGGAACTTACCGTGCCCAACTTATGCATCAGTTTCTTATTGGATCAAGATCCTAGTGCTTAAGAAACGCACATTCACTTAAATCCCTAACTGGAAAACAATCAGTTAAAGAAAGACGAGAAAAAACCAGGAATCTCATAATGTAAGGGTGGTTTAATATGAAAAAGACATTGATTATTGGATTGTTAGTGATATTTGTATTAATAAGCGGATGTACCAACACAACTACGATTAGACCTGCGGAACCAACACCACAAGCAACAACACCAGCACAGATATCCACTGAACAACAGATAAATATTAAAGACTTTAAATTCGTTCCCGATATTGCAGAAGTCCCGATGGGAACAACCGTGACATGGATTAATGATGATAATGTTCCACACACAGTAACTTCTGTATCAGGCTCATTCGATTCAGGAAGTATCGATCCAGGTAAAACATACAGTTATAAATTTAATCAAGCCGGAACATTTGAATATAGCTGTATAAACCATCCAAGCATGCCGCACGGGAAGGTAGTAGTGAGAGGTTAAATCATGGACATAATATGGACATTAGTTGTGATTCTGTTGATCCTGTGGTTATTGGGACTTGTTGGGGGGGTTGGTGGCTTAATTTATATTTTGCTGGTCATTGCTATCATCTTGATACTTCTCAGAATCATCGAAGGACGCAGACCTTTATAGCCAGTATGGAAAAGGAAGCAATGAAAATTGAATAGCAAATTAGGCTCCAGGATAACTGCTGCCGTATCTCCGGTCAGCCTGGAAATCTGCTCTGGCGCTGGCCAGCTGATTTATGGATTGGATTAGGATTGGATTATATGGTTTGAAATGCTGAATAAGGGATGATATGAATATGGCTGAAAAGGGAATAAATAGGGATGAAAAGTTACAGCAATCGGAATATTTATCTGATTTCATCAATAAAATAATTATTTGCGAAACATTAAGCGGAAAAACAATAACTGGAGTATTGATTGAATATAGTAAGTACGAACTTATTCTGATAGAAACGAAGGATATAAAATCGAAAAAGCCGATGAAAATAGTAGTATTTAAGCATGGCGTTGTCAGTATTCGAGAGACGCAATGAGCTGCTTCATACATATCGTTCTACCACATAAGATATGAAAAGCAAGATTCTGGCAGTGTTACTTTTATTATCGATTTTAATGAATATCTATCTAATCCAGATTCAGCCTTCTTCAAAAGATCTTCTGGAGATGAAGGATAAGATAAATCAACTTGAAATAACCAATTCTGAGATGAGCAAACAGATATACAGAGATAATCTTTCCATACAGAATTATGCCTCGCAGCTTGATCTTTATAAAGAAAAAATATCAGGTCTTGAAGAAAAGTTTAACAACACTCCGACCGGTTTATCTGGAACTGCAAAACTTGAGGCTCCTGCAGTCATGCAGAAGGTGGAGTACATCGAAGATTATCCATTTGTGAGGCAGCAAATCACTGAAATTGGTTCCATGATGAATATTTCAGTGGAAATAAAACCAGGAAAGGGAAGGATATTGGTAGACACAAAACCTCTTATGGGTGTAGTGTTCCAGGATGCAGCAAACACAGCGGCTTATGCGGCCCAGAAAAAAACAGGAAAAGATCTCTCTGGAAGCGATATAATTTTCAGTATCGATGCCATGCATGAAGTTCCATCGGTTGATGGGCCCAGTGCGGGGGCGCTTATGACTTTGCTTGTAGTAGCAGGTATCAAAAACCTAGAGCTTCGAAAAGATATGACTATGACCGGCACTATTGACAAGGATGGACATGTGGGTGAAATAGGAGGAGTAATCGAGAAAGCAAAAGCTGCAAAAGATGGCGGGAAAAACTTAATCTTACTCCCCAGGGAGAACAGCAGGCTCATTCAATATATTGAAAAGACAAGAAATTATTATGGAATTACTGTTATAGAGAGAGTGCCTGAAACTATAGATACAAAAGACTATCTCGTAAAAAATATTGGAATAAATGTTGAGTATATTGATAATTTTGATGATGTACTGAAATATGCTACGTGAACTACCCCTTGCTCTCATAAGGGGCTTCCCGCTTCATTGCTTCCCTATTGGGGCTGGGCTTGAATTCCGGCAATACCTGCCGTACTACTTCTATTCTTGATTATTATCGCAGATACATGATCTCTGTCCATGACAAGACCGCAGTTCGGGCAATTATGCACCCTCACTGATAAGTCTTTTGGTACGTGATGACACATATACAGGTCTGAGATGTTCCGTTAGGATTAACCAATTTTGGAAAAAACACATAACCCAATTCACAGGGCTGCGCCTTCAGGGATGCGGCTGGAAGAAGCACAGGGCGGCACGCCGGGTGAATGGGCGCTCGTCTAAATAGTAAATATAATATGAGTTTACAAAGTCCTCAAATACTCCTCGTATTCATCAGAATTGAGTTCTATCTCCCTTAAAATCTCTTTTATTAATGGGCGCGCTAAATCTCTTCCTCGATGATGCGGAACACTTGTGGTTCTTCCATCAGGATGCCTGTAGAACACATGGCTCCCTTTTTGACGAACTCTCTCAAATCCAAGCTTGAACAACAACTTTTCCATTTTTCTGGCATCGATTATCCGAAGCCTGCTCAAACACCCACCTCAACTTGTTGAATTCCGACAAATTGAGGTAAATATCGTTTGTTCTCAGGCTCCATTTCTTCCAGGCACAATTCCAGTACCTCTTTAAGGTTCTCTTGAAGCTCATCTAGAGTCTCTGCCTGAGTATGTGCGCCAGGAATTCCCGGGACTACAGCCACATACAAGCCAGTTTCCGGGTCTTTTTCGATATATGCTGTTAATGTAGGCATTTGAAACCTCTTTAATATAAATCAATGTTGCTTGTCTTATGATATATTACATCGCTTAAGAACTATATACCTTTTCAGCAGCCATAACCCGGCCAATGCAAGACTCTGGTCATCATTTTACCACCATTTGAAATGAAAATTGATTTCATGCAGTTCGCACTATTACCCAATCTCCCAATTCACAGGGCTGCGCCGTCAGGGATGCGGCTGGAAGAAGCACAGGAGGGGCGCTGAGCGAAAGTCTGAATTTTGCATATCTAATCCGCGCTCATCCGCGTCATCCGCTCAATCTGTATTCCAAATCATTTGCCACTGGTTATATAAATCAAATCGAACTCACAGTAAGCGGATTACTCTTTCCCGCTGCTATGGCAGTGGAATTAGGAAAGGGCTATATTGTGAGCATGGTTATTTGGGTTTTATGAAATAGTATTCATCAAAACAAAAGGAACGCGGGTGACACAGATTCGGCGGATACGCGCAGATTTGTGTTTTTGAATTTGAAGAAAACAAAGTCTAAAAATGTTTAGCTAACTTTATATGCATCGTTACCGATATTAAAGAAATTATGGGGAATAAACAATCAGTTGCATTTTTGAGTTATGTACGTTCTGATGACAAGCATGAAAATGAACGCTTGACCCAGTTTTGCGAACGCCTGAGCGCAGAGGTAAAGATGCAGACAGGGGAGAAGTTTCCCATCTTCCAGGATCGCAAGGATATCAAATGGGGTCAAAACTGGAAGGAACGAATCGAAAATACACTGGATGAAGTTACATTCCTTATCCCCATTATTACCCCAAGCTTCTTTAAGAGCACGCCTTGTCGCGATGAATTCAAACGCTTTATAGAACGTGAAAATAACCTTAATCGAAATGATCTAATACTTCCGGTCTATTACGTAAGCAGTGACCTCATTGAGATTAAAGAAAGGTGTGTTGATGATGATATTGCCACGATAATTGCCTCAAGGCAACTTGTGGATTGGCGGAATATTAGATTTGAGCCACCGACTGCACCGGAATATGGCAAGAAATTAGCAGAAATAGCGGTTCAAATAAAAGAATCTCTTGTCCGTGTGCAACAGAAAGTTATAAAGCCTGAACCCAATAAAGTCGAGGCAGACACAAATTCGGAAATATCTGAATCAATGATTGGGAGAGAAAAGTCATTACGCATTAGATCAACTTCTGTTAAGCCGATATTTGATATTCCTAAGCAAAATCAATTCTTCACTGGTCGTGAGATTGTTATAGAACAATTACATGAAAAGCTTAAAGAAAATGGAGCTACAGCCCTGTCGCAACCTCAAGCGATCAGTGGACTTGGTGGTATCGGAAAAACGCAAACCGCTATTAAATACGCATATAAATACAAAAATGATTATAAAGCAGTTTTTTGGGTCTATTCTGATTCAAAAGGGTCTTTAATATCAAGTTATGTTAAAATTGCCAGTTTATTGAACCTACCAGTCAAAGATGATAAGAACCAAGAACTTATAGTTTACTCTGTAAAACATTGGCTTGAAAATAATAGTGATTGGCTATTAATTTTCGACAATGCTGATAATACTGAAATTATTGAAGAGTTTTTCCCGGTCCAAACAAAAGGACATATTCTACTAACATCAAGGGCTCAAATTTTCAGCAAACTCGGTATCATGTATCCAATTAAAATGGATGAGATGTCACCAGACGAAAGTAAAAATTTTTTATTAACACGAACTGGGCGAAATATCCATTCTCTTGAACAAATTGAAATTAATGCTATTGAAAAACTTGGGGAGAAACTTTATTATTTTCCTTTAGCATTAGAACAAGCAGGAGCTTATATACATGAAAAATTTTCAAGCTTTAATGACTATCTGATAAGTTATCATAATGAGGGCCTAAAATTACTTGAAAAATCAAAGTCTGATAAATATAAGAAAACAGTTGCAACTACATGGTCTTTAAATTTCGAACAAATAGAACAGAATTCCAAAGATGCTACTGATTTGTTGTATGTTAGTGCTTTTCTAAGTCCTTACAGTATTCCACTTGAACTAATTGCTCGTGGAGCTAATCAACTTGGTCCAGTGCTTTCCACATCACTTGCTGATGTTGTTCGCAATCCAGTTGTATTTGACGATGTACTTGACCCACTCACAAAATATTCACTTATTAACAGAGACCCAAATTCACGTTCATATAGCATTCATCGAATGGTTCAAGCAGTTCTAAAGGAAAGGATGGACAATGATACACAACTCATGTGGGCAGAACGTACAGTAAAAGCTGTTTATAAAGCATTTCCTGATGTGGTGTTCAAGAACTGGAGTGTCTGTGAACGGATGATTCCACATGTTAAAGCCTGTAGGGAACTAATCGAAAATTCAAAATTTGAGTTTCAAGAAGCTGCTGGGTTACTTAATGAGGCTGGGAATTACCTGAAAGAGCGAGGACTTTTTGGAGAATCAAAGCCGTTTTTTATAAAAGCATTGGACATCAGGAAAAAAGTCCTTGGTGAGGACAATTTGGATTTAGCGGAAACGTTTAATGATTTCGCTGGACTTTATCAAGCTCAAAGCAAATACGAAGAAGCAGAAAAATTTTACAATAAGGCATTGGATATCAGGAAAAAAGTACTTGGTGAGGACGATCCGGATTTAGCGGAAACGTTTAATAATTTCGCCGGACTTTATCAAGTTCAAGGCAAATACGAAGAAGCAGAAGAATTTTTCAATAAGGCATTGGAAATTAATAAAAAGATTTTTGGTGAGAACCATCCAGATTATGCTTCAATCATCGCTAATTTAGGTTCACTTTATCAAGCTCAAGGCAAATACGAAAAAGCAGAAGAATTTCACAATAAGGCATTGGAAATTAAGAAAAAGATCCTTGGTGAGAACCATCCGAGTTATGCTATAACCATCGCTAATTTAGGTTCACTTTATCAAGATCAAGGCAAATACGAAAAAGCAGAAGAATTTTTCAATAAGGTATCGGAAATTAATAAAAAGATTCTTGGTGAGAACCATCCAGATTATGCTACAATCATCGCTAATTTAGGTTTACTTTATCGAGATCAAGGCAAATACGAAAAAGCAGAAGAATTTTTCAATAAGGCATTGGAAATTAATAAAAAGATTCTTGGCGAGAACCATCCAGATTATGCTACCACCCTCGGTAATTTAGGTTTACTTTATCGAGATCAAGGCAAATACAAAGAAGCAGAAAATTTTTTCAATAAGACATTGGAAATTAATAAAAAGATTCTTGGTGAGAACCATCCAAATTATGCTACCACCCTCGGTAATTTAGGTTTAGTATATCAAGATCAAGGCAGATACGAAGAAGCAGAAGAATTTTACAATAAGGCATTGGAAATTAAGAAAAAGATTTTTGGTGAGAACCATCCAGATTGTGCTATCACCCTCGGTAATTTAGGTTTACTTTATCAAGATCAAGGCAGATACAAAGAAGCAGAAGAATATTACAATAAGGATTTGGAAATTAATAAAAAGACTCGTGGTGAGAACCATCCAGATTATGCTACCACCCTCGGTAATTTAGGTTCCCTTTATCAAATTCAAGGCAAATATCTAAAAGCCAAACCTCTCTTGAAACAAGCGGTTGATATTGTAGAAACCTCCCTCAGTAAGAAGAGTCCATTAATCGTACCCTTTTTAACAAGATATGCTAATTGTTTAATGAATATTAAACGGAATCGTGAAGCTGCAATAATAAACCGTCAAATTAAAGCAATACAAGGTAAACAAATCCCTATAAAGGAAAAGGACTAATCAACTATTTCTCCACGCTGTAATAATACTCCCCTTCTGCCTTCTGCATCCTGTCAAGCTGGGAATCAAGCTTATTGACCCGTGGCCTCTTTGTTTCCTCATCGCGCCTGAAAGTGATCCCGATGCCTTTTAAGAACCTGTTCATGCCTTCGCGCATATCGAAAGGCCCGTGAACCTCACCCCTTTTCATGGGTTCACCTTCAAAAACAAGAAGCCTGTCGCTTAACATATCGATCATATAAATATCATGGTCAACTACCATTGCAGTAACTTTATGATTCTCAGCAAAGCGCCTGATCACTTTGGTCGCCTGTACCCTTTGCTCAACATCAAGATGCGCTGAAGGTTCATCAAGAAGATACAGGTCTGCCTTTCGGGAAAGGCAGGCTGCTATTGCTACTCTCTGGAGTTCACCGCCGCTTAAATCATCAAGTTTCTGTTTCATGAGACGCTCCAGAGCAAGCGGCTTTAATATCTCGGTCTGGTAATAACTTGAATCCACCTGTTTGCTGAGGGAGTGCAGGTAATCTGATACCGGAATAGGGTCCTGGACTTTGATATACTGGGGTTTGTAAGAAACGGTGATATTCATATCTATCTTACCGCTTGTGGGCTGGATTTCCCCTGCAAGGATCTTGACGAATGTGGATTTACCAATTCCGTTGGGTCCTACAATTCCTGTTACTTCAGCTTTTCTTATCTCACCGCCCCTGGCAATGAGTTCAAACCCTCCTTCATATTTATTGGTGAATTGTTCGAATTTCATAAGGGATGATACTTCTTTTGTAGTCTGGGGTGCATGCACATCGAACCTTATTGCTTCAGTCCTGATACGCACATTTTCTTCACGCAAGAATCCTTTCAGGTATTCATTTATCCCGATGCGTACTCCTTTTGGATGGGTGATGACACCAAAAGCGCCGGGTGTGCCATATGCAACATGGACAACATCGGCAAGAAGATCCAGGATGGCAAGGTCATGTTCCACGACCATTACTGCTTTATTAGCTGCAAGTTCCCGGATAATTTGTGCTGCCTTTATCCTCTGGTAGATATCAAGGTAAGGGCTTATTTCATCAATGAAATAGAAATCCGCATCTCTTGCCACGCAGGCAGCAAGTGCAACCCTCTGGAGTTCACCGCCGCTTAACTCATCGATCTTGCGGTCTACAATATCAGAAATATCAAGTTTGGATATAAGTTCCTTAAGTACTCCTCTTTCATCTGTTTTTGATAATAACCGGGATACTTTTCCCTTGAATTTCCTGGGGATCATATCCACATATTGCGGTTTTTGGGAAGTCTTGACTTTTCCCTGTGAAACGCCTTCAAGGTAATCGTGAAGTGCAGAACCAGCGTAATATTCCAGGATCTCTTCCCAACTGATCTTTCCTCGAGCCAGGTTTGGCTTCAATGTTCCCGAAAGGATGTTTATTACAGTACTTTTTCCAATACCGTTAGGCCCAAGGATACCTGTTACTTTCCCGATCGTTGGTCCCGGAAGCCCGTATAATGCAAAACCGTTTTTACCATACCTGTGGGTTGCTTCTTCCAGTTTTTCCGGAAGCCCGATAATTATAATTGAACCGAATGGGCAGCGGTTGACACATATTCCGCATCCTGAGCATAACTCTTCCGAGATGACGGGTTTTTCATCCTCGCCAAGTATAATTGTCTCATCGCCCGTCCTTACTCCCGGGCAGAACTTAATACACTGGAGCCCACACATCTTTGGCTGGCACCTATCACGGTCTAGAACAGCAAGTCTCATAAAACACCAATTCAATTATTCAATAATAGAGTCCAGAAAACCCAGAAATATATTATCGTCAAAAATTCCACATACAGCCAGTCCTTAATTTCAAATTCCTTCACCCTGACACCGATTAAAGGATATCCATATCTCTGGATGTAATAAGAAATAAGCAATACGAGTAAGAATGCAGAAAACCATGTAATATCTTTTGCATAACCGAATTTGAAGTAAAATAATAATGCGAAGAATGCGCTTATAAACGCTGGTATAACTGTCTTTTTAATTCCTTCTATCAATACTCGCTTTCCTTCATCCGGGGTTATGATCCTGGCTACCGGCACTATTTTCGCTTTTTTGTCTGTTTCAGTCACAATAATTCACTCTTTTCTATATATCATAGTCCCGATCCCTTCATTTGTGAACAATTCAATGAGCAGGGAATGTGGACTTGCACCGTCAATAATATGTACCTGCCTCACTCCACCTTTTAGCGCAGCAGCGCTTGACTTTACCTTTGGTATCATGCCACCGCTTATGAGGTTATTGGCAATAAGTGTTTCAATTTCATTAAATGCTATTCTTGAAATGCGTGTTTTTGGGTCTTTCTGGTCTCGAAGAATTCCCGGAACATCTGTGAGAGATATAAGTTTTTTTGCACCAATAGCCGATGCAATATCTGCTGCCACAGTATCTGCATTCACGTTAAGGTCATTTCCTTTTTCATCCGTAGCTATGGGTGAAATGACAGGAATATAACCTTTTCCTGCAAGTATCATCACTATTTCAGGATTAATGACTTCCGTTTCACCAACCCATCCAAGGTCTACATCTTTCTCCACACCGCCCACGGTCACACGCTGAAGAGCCAGTTTCTTTGCCACCATAAGCCTCCCATCACTTCCTGAGAGGCCTATACCTTTGCCTCCATGCCTGCTAATAAGCGAGACTATTTTGCTGTTCACATTTCCCACAAGGACCATCCTTGCAATTTCCAGGGTTTCATCATCTGTTACCCTTAAACCGGCAACAAATTCGGGTTTTTTCCCCATGCGCTCCATTTTTTCAGTGATCTCAGGTCCCCCGCCGTGCACTATTACAGGGTGAATCCCTACAAATTTCAGGAGGACGATATCCTGGACGATCTTTTCCATTATTACAGGATCAACAATAGCATGTCCTCCCATCTTTATCAACATGATCGTGTCGTGGAACTCGCGGATATAGGGGAGGGCTTCTATGAGGATATCTTCTCGTTTGAGCATCGAAGGTTAAAATGGGGATACGGATATTAAAAGTTATTCTTGATCCAAGAGAAAGCCTTAATATGAATGGAATTCGACTGTAAATATTGAAATAAAGGGTGTGAATACTTGTTCAGAAGATTCCTGGAATCATATGTCGAAGTATGCAATAATATTGTGACTGAGGCAGCTAATTCGGTATTAATGTTTGAAGCAGGGGAGCAGGCGGCGCTTAGTATAAAAACCTCAAAACTGGAGGATATTGATTGGGAATTTGAAAAGGAAGGTATCACTATTTCGATCCAAAAATTGGAAAAAAAAGTCATATTTCATGTAAAAGGTTTGCCTGTTGTGGGAAATAAATGCAGGTACTGCGATATTTTTAGAGGATTCTTCGGAGGATTATCAAGAAAACATATAGATGCGAGATATTATTGCAAAAAAGGCGAAGAATGCATAATTAAGGGCGCAGTCGAGTGTATTTTTATTGCGGAGTTGATCGAATGAATGCTTCAGAGGAATAAATGCCAAAAGATTTGATAGTGACCCTGAATGACCTTGAATATGAGATACTCAAGAAACTGAAAGTAGTCGAAGGGGAAGACGGGGAGAAACTCAGGAATCTTTTCAGGCTTTATGTTTCAACAATCCCGGAATTAAAATCCTCTGAATATGCTTTAAAGAGAGTTGAAAAAAAGGAAGCAATTGATGAACAGCTCAGGAATGTTTGGGCTGAATATGAACATACGGATTTTCCCACAGAACAATGGAACGAAGAAAAGGTCAACAAACTGATTTCAAACCTTAGTGAAATCAATGCATTGGCAAAAGTTGGTGATAAACAGTATATACCCTCCAATAAATTCAGGAGCCTTTTTAAAATGCTTCTCCACGATATAACGACCGAATCAAAGGATATGGATGAATATTCCGCTGCATGCGTTGCAACCATCCAGTTATTGATGGAATTCAGTGTTGAGACACTCAGTAAAGAAACGATCAGGGATGGGACGATCTATATCAATGAGGGATGGATGTTCGTATATGCAACTGCTATCAAGAATGCAAGGGAATTTATGAAAACAAAAAAGCTGTTTCCGGAAGCAGAGATGCCGGTTCAAAGTGCGACATAGAAGCACATCTGGCAAATCAATTCTCTGGATCATTTTTTCTTTTCTGTAATATCACGGATATCTATTACTATTACTATTCCTTCATCAGTTTCAACCGGACTCATATTGATCTCAACAGGAAATTCACTTCCAGTTCTTCGCTTTGCAAAAGCACTCATATGAAGTGCCATTATTCTTGTTGAAGGATTATCAAAATACTCTGAACAATATTTTGCATGTTTGAACTTGAAACGATCAGGCAAAAGCATTTCATAGGAATTTCCTATCATTTCCAGACGCGAATAGCCAAATAATTTCTCAGTATGGGTATTGATGAGTAGTATGTTGAAATTGCGATCAACAGCGATGATGGCATCCGGAGACCCATCAATAAGCACCTGGAAATTCTTCTGTGCCCGCTTGCGATTGGTAATATCAATTACCATTCCTTCGATACCCACTGTCCTGCCAGTAGAATCTGTCAGCGCATGAGCATTTATTAATACCCAGATTTTGGTTCCATTCTTGCGCTTGATAATAGCTTCAAAATCAGAAACAGAACCATTGGACCTTACCGATCTCACCAGATGCAGGCGCCTTCCCGGTTCTGCATATAGCTTACGGGCATCGGTAACACTTGCGATAAGTTCTTCGGCCGAATCATAGCCCAAAATACGCACACATGCCGGGTTTACTGAAAGTATGCGTCCATCAATTGTTGTCTGGAAAATTCCTTCCGCTGCATTCTCAAAGATACCGCGATATTTTGCCTCACTTGCTCGAAGGGCTTCTTCCATCCGTTTTTGCTTGGTGATATCGCGTGCCGCCGCGAATACGCCTTCAACTTCTCCGGCTTCATTGCGGTATACAATGGCATTATACAGGACATCGGTCACTTTTCCGGATATATGGCGGATGGCCAGCAGGTAATCCCTGACAATTCCTTTATCGAATACCTGGCGGTATCCCTCCCGCGCTTTATCAGGTTCAGTAAAATATTCTGAAAAATCGCTACCTATCAGTTTTTCTCTTGAAACTCCGGTGACTTCTTCTGTTGCTTTATTGACGTCTGTTATTTTTCCATCCGGACTAATAGTAGCAAGAGGATCAACGCTTGACTCTATGAGGTTTCGTGCATAAAGGGAAGCAGCTCGAAATCTTTCTTCAACGAGCTTTTTTCGCATAACGGCTCCCAGCTGGGTCGCAACAGACGATACAATATCAACCAGGTGTTTATCCTTCTTCTGACATTCAGACATGAGAAATACAAGAACAGCAAGGACTTCATTATCTGAAATGATAGGAACTCCGAGACCCGCCCTGACTCCGCATTCCTTTGCAACAGTTACGCGGGGGTAGATATCTTCGGATATTATTGAAACATCGGGGATCCATTCTGCTTTTTTAGACGACCATACGCGCCCTGGAAGCCCTGTGGCTGCCGGGAAAACACATTTCTCACTTTCATTTCGAAATTTTGTAAGCCTGCTGTCGTTTGTGTACCATACGGGGCTGCAAACATAGGATCTTTTGTCTTTTCCAAGAACCCAGGCTTCCCCATAATTCCAGCCTGTAGCTTCGCAAATTTTTTTCAATGAAATATCTATTGCAGTGTTCATGTCTGCTGCTTCATTGATCGCCTGTGTAAGCGAAAGAAGCAAATTGATCTCGATATCCCTCAACTTATGTTCGGTTATATCGCGGACTATACTCAAGACGATAATCCCGCTTTCTGTTGTTATAAACCCAAGCGCTATGTCAACAGGGAATTCTGTTCCGTCCTTTCTCAAACCATAGAGTTCAAGCTCAGATCCCATAAGTCGTGTATGGGGTTTTGCTATAAAGTGTTTCAGGTGTTCATCATGACGTTTCCTGAAGCGCTCTGGAATCAGGATATCAACCGGTCTATTAATGAGCTCTTTTCCAGCATATCCAAATATCTTCTCTGCCTCTGCATTTGCCTGTAAAATTACTCCTTCCTTGTTAACGATGATAATGGCATCAGGGGAAAAATCGAAAATACCCTTGAACATAACCTCTGAGTTTATTGTTTTTTCAGCAAATAGGTTTTCTTTTGTCTTAACTTCATCTTTCATAAGTACTACCTGAAGAGACTTTTTATTCTCTTCTCCCTGAATATTAACATTATGTGGCACAGGTTAACGCAGTTGCATGAGCTGTGGTCTTAAGAAATGGAGCTTGTAGCGAAGGCATTTCTGGAAATCGTCTCCTTTGAAATCACAGGATTCAAGGTCTGAAGCCGTGCATTTTTCTCCTGAACAGAAGTTGCATTTTTCAAATTGAATATGTTCGTGATCATTTTTTTCCATAAATCCTCCTGCAAAGATAGATACTCTAATGAATTGTTGAAATCCTTAATATAAATAAGTTTCGAGACCGTTCTTGCAGCCATAATCCGCACAACCGCATCAATATTTATGGATAATGATTTAAGTTCTTTTCTCCCTCGCCCCCTTCAGCAGCAACTGCATCTCTGTCCTTGCAACCATTTCCCGCACAGCCTCAACCGCATCAATATTAGCGGAAATGCTCGTGATACCAAGCTCCACAAGCCTCTTAGCCACCTTCGGGTTGCTGCCTGCCTGTCCGCAGATGCTGGTCTTCACGCCAACCTTATTGCACTCGATGATGACATGCTCGATGAGTTTCATAATTGCAGGATGCAGTTCATTATAAAGATGCGCCACATGCTCGTTATTCCTGTCAACCGCCAGCGTATACTGTGTCAGGTCGTTAGTGCCAAAGCTCACGAAATTAAGCCCCTCAGCAAGGAACTGGTCGATAATCAGCGCCGCCGCAGGGATCTCAACCATTATACCGATATCGATATTGTCAATGTCAAGCCCGTTATTTCGCATGAACTCCTTTGCCCGCCCCAGTTCTGATGGGTGCTGGACAAGAGGGATCATTATGCCCATATTATTGTAACCGCGCTTGATTAATTCTTTGAATGCTCTTACCTCAAGCTCAAAGTGTTCCGTATCAATAAGGTCGCGCCTGATACCGCGGAATCCCAGCATTGGATTCGGTTCAATAGGTTCGCCCTCACCTCCCTCCATAGCCCTGAACTCATCGGTTGGTGCATCAAGTGTCCTTACCCATACCGGTTTTGGATAGAAAGCATCAACTACCGTCTGGATGCGCGAAACAAGCTCCTCCACATACTCATCAGACTTTCCTTCCTTTATATACTGTTTGGGGTGTTTTGGAAGACCAAGGATCATGTGCTCGATACGTAGAAGTCCCACGCCATCTGCCTGGGTCTGTACAGCCCGGGCTGTGGCTTCAGGGATTGAAACATTCACCTTCACTTCAGTTGCAGTTACAGGTTTTGATTTTGCAAATGATACAACTGATTTTTCCTTATGTGCAGCTTCAGGAGAGGCGATTTCTTTCTTGCCTTCAAATACAAGCCCTTTTTCCCCGTCTACGGTTATTTTCATGCCATCTGTTAAAATTTCAGTCGCTTTTCTCGTTCCTACAACAGCCGGACATCCCAGTTCCCTTGATACGATAGCTGCATGGCATGTAAGACCGCCCTCATCAGTAACGATAGCGCCTGCTCGCTTCATCGCTGGAACCATATCGGGCGTGGTCATGACAGCCACAAGAATGTCACCCTCTTTGACTTTGCCAAGTTCGCTTGCATCCACGATCAGCTTTGCTTCGCCATATGCAATACCCGGTGAAGCGCCAAGACCCTCAAGAATAGCTGTGGTTGCGACTTTTTCCTTTGGTTCTTTCTTCCTGATAGTGGTGATTGGTCTTGATTGGAGAATAAAAATCTCTTTGTTCTTTATGGCCCATTCAATATCCTGAGGTATCCCATAGAGGTCTTCCAGCAATTCCCCGAACTCAACAAGTTTTAAAATTTCATCATCTTCAAGAACCCTTGCATTTTTCTTATCGGATGGCACAGGAATATCCATGGTCTTGCCTGTTTTGGGATCCTTTGTATGCATGATATTCTTGGTAGCGATCTTTCGTTCTTTAATTGTTTTTGAATTCCTGTCTACCATATAATAGTCCGGAGATACTGAACCTGATACAACGGTCTCGCCAAGTCCCCATGCGCCTTCAATGATGGTCAGGGGCTCTCCTGTTGAAGGATGTGACGAGAACATCACACCTGCTTTTTCGGCATCTACCATCATCTGGACAACTGCACAAAGATTGACCTTCCTGTGATCAAAACCCTGCTTTACCCGGTAATAGATAGCGCGCGCCCCATAAAGAGATGCCCAGCATTTCTTTACGGCATCGATCACGTTTTGCTCTCCCCTCATATTAAGGAAAGTATCCTGCTGTCCTGCGAAACTCGCATCAGGAAGATCTTCAGCAGTCGCACTTGAACGGACTGCAACAAAAACCTCTCCTCCCTCTTTCTTACACATATCCCGATATTTTGACCG
The DNA here is from genome assembly GCA_905339155.1 of Methanosarcinales archaeon. Taxonomy (GTDB): domain Archaea; phylum Halobacteriota; class Methanosarcinia; order Methanosarcinales; family Methanoperedenaceae; genus Methanoperedens. The sequence goes on along the minus strand of CAJPFJ010000037.1, from coordinate 56,175 downwards.
GATGCTGTTCTCTATATCCAGTGGCATTTTAGCATCCATCAGGATCTTTTTTGCTTTTTTCTCAGCATTCCGTAATATATCTGCATTATCGACATCAACTTCAAGGGAACCGAAAAGCTCATCATTTATCCCGGTTTCATCAATGAATCTGCGAAAAGCCTGCGCCGTCACCGCGAAACCTGTAGGAACAGGCAGTTCTGCCCGCAGCATCTCGCCGAGACTTGCACCTTTTCCGCCAACGATCGCAATATCTTCTTTTCCAACTTCTTCAAGCCAAACAACCGAATCTTCTGTCATATTTTTATCTCCTTTAGTGATTTTTGGATCTTCACGAGTTTTTTATCATAACTTTCAACAGCTATTTTGATCATGAATTCGAGTTTCTTCCTGTTAAACCCCAGTTCTTTTGCCAGGTTTTCAAGGAAATGAACATCGATTTCCTTATGCTGCGCCCTCTCCACCCTGATCGCTTCAATGAGTGCCATAGCATTAATGAATTTTTTCGCAAAATCAAATGTGGGAGTAACACTTCCGGTTTCAATACGCGAGATGGATTCACGGCGTAGATCCATCAACCCTCCAAAATCCTCCTGTGACATACCATATCTCTTCCTGTACCCACATATCACTTCCCCGGTACCCTGGATTAAAAATAGCGCTCCTGCTATTTCTTTTTGAAATGATACAAGCCATTCAGGGGTATACAGCAAGGGTTTTGATGTCATTACGGAGAATTTCTCCTGAATCGATGTTTATTCAAATGTTAGTTTAAATGTCACACTCAATTCAAGCCTTTATTGTGGTTGGCTAATATTAATACTTTTCTAAGAACATTTGAAAAATAATATGATTATTATATCACATCGCAATTTCGGCATATTATCCTTTTATGTGGGTCACCATTGATATGATTTCCACATACATGACACTCCATTTCTATTTTTTCTATAAATTTATTTCCTATGTTTTTTTGTATCCATAAAACATTTTGTTTTTTCTTTTCATGGATTTGTTTTTGATGTTTTGGGGACACTTCATTATTTTTGTTTCTATTTCTCATAATTTGTATTCCCTCCTTATTATTATAGTGTTTATTTTCAGTATAATTAGAACAATATTCCGGACATACGTTTCATTAATACATGATGATCATAAGTATTTAAATATTACTTGACTTCGAAGTCATCATGGCGTTAAGCTCATACCTAAAATATAAAAATCTACAATATCAATTTTCTGAACAGGTCAAACTTTTCTAATAACTCGCTGCCTGCCCATCACTCAATTTCTTTGATCATTTTAACAAGTTGGTCCGATAGATCTTCGAGCATGGTCTCCAGGGTTTTTACCTTTTCGAATATATCCCTGATCTTTGCGCTCTGGACAGCTTTCCCATTATGGTTCTGCGCTGCTGTCTCTTCTTTTAGTTTCCTTTTCTGGCATGATGCCCGATGCCTGCCTAACCCTCGTGTATCGAACTTATTTCCGCAGTATTCACATGTTACACCCGCCATATACCCGAAGATGAACATTATTGTTTATATAATACCCTATTTTAACGCTTTATGGTATTCCTGGAGTGATTTCACTTCGATACGATTTTCCCGTGCAGCCCTGATACCTTTGGCGGCGGCGCAGCTTGCATCCGTTGTCGTAAAGTATGGAATCCTGTATTTAATGGCAGATTTACGGATGTAGCTATCATCCTGGGCGCTCTGTTTGCCAAGTGGTGTATTAAGCACGAACTGGATTTCCCTGTTTTTCATCAGGTCTACGATATTAGGCCGCCCTTCCTGCAATTTCTTGACATATTCGCAGTCTATCATATTTTCCCTTAGAAAATCAGCAGTACCTTCTGTAGCAATGATCTTAAAGCCCATAAGGGATAGTTCTTTTGCGATAGATAGCGCACCTTTCCTATCAACTGGCGCTACCGTGATCAGAGCGCTGCCTTCAAGCGGCAGTGTAAACCCTGCTGCAACCTGCGATTTATAAAAAGCCATGGCAAACGAATCCGCCATCCCGAGCACTTCACCAGTTGAGCGCATCTCAGGTCCGAGAACCGGATCGACCTCCGGGAACATGTTGAACGGAAAAACAGCCTCCTTGACCCCGAAATGAGAGTATGTGCGCTTGCGGGTATCCATGTTTTCCAGTTTTTCCCCGAGCATTACTTGCGTTGCCAGGCGTGCCATTGATACACCTGTGACCTTGGACACCAGAGGGACAGTGCGCGATGCACGTGGATTTGCTTCAAGAATGTAAACTTTACCATTTTTTATCGCGTACTGGATATTTATAAGCCCGATAACTTTGAGTTCGATCGCTATTTTCCTTGTGTATTCTTCAAGCGTTTTGAGTTGTTCATCCTTTATCCCTATCGGAGGCAACACGCAGGCGCTGTCTCCGGAATGGATTCCTGCAAGTTCGATGTGTTCCATGATCGAAGGTATGAACACATCAGTGCCATCTGATATTGCATCAACTTCGCATTCAAGCGCATCTTCAAGGAACCTGTCAAGAAGCATGGGTTTCTCAGGTGTGATCTCAATTGCGCCAGCCACATATTTCCTGAGCATTTCCTCATCATAAACAATTTCCATACCGCGTCCGCCAAGAACATAAGAAGGCCGGACCATGAGCGGATAGCCAATGCGCTGGGCAACGACAAGCGCCTGGGAAAGTGAAGTGGCAGTGCCGTGTTCGGGCGCCGGTATTCCCAATTTATCAATAATTTGCGCGAATAGCTCCCTGTCTTCTGCAAGGTTGATACTATCTACCGATGTCCCGAGTATCTTTACGCCAGCCTCTTTGAGTTCTTCCGCGATGTTCAGGGGCGTCTGTCCTCCGAATTGCACGATTACTCCAACAGGTTTTTCCTTTTCATAAATACTGAGCACGTCCTCCACCGTAATAGGCTCAAAATAAAGCTTATCAGAAGTGTCATAATCAGTAGAAACCGTTTCCGGGTTGCAGTTGATCATTATAGATTCATAACCAATATCCCGAAGAGTAAATGCCGCATGTACGCAAGTATAATCAAACTCGATACCCTGTCCGATCCTGTTTGGCCCGCCACCGATAATCATGATTTTCTTCCGGTCAGATACAGGCACCTCGTCCGGGGCATTATATGTAGAATAGTAATAAGCAGCGTTCTTTGCGCCGCTGACTGGTACAATATTCCATGCCTGCTTTAACCCGATAGAAAGACGATGTTTTCGGATCTCCTTTTCAGGTATATTGAGAATCTTGCCAAGATACCTGTCAGAAAAGCCGTCCTTTTTGGCGTTGGCGAGAAGTTCATCAGGCAGTTTTTTTCCCTTATATGAAAGGATCCTGGTTTCAAGTTCAACAAGTTCTTTCATCTGGTCTATGAACCAGGATTTAATGTGTGTGAGTTTATACATCTCCTCTATTGGCATTCCCTTTCGCAGCGCTTCGTACATGATGAACTGGCGCTCAGACGAAGGTTCTTTCAGAAGCTTTCTCAATTCTTCAAGAGAAAGTTTATTGAAATTTTTTGCAAAGCCAAGTCCGTAGCGTCCGGTCTCAAGTGAGCGGATAGCCTTCTGGAATGCTTCCTTGTAATTTTTCCCGATGCTCATCGCCTCGCCCACAGCTCTCATCTGTGTTCCAAGTTTGTCGATCGAACCCGGGAATTTCTCAAATGCCCACCTGGCAAATTTTACTACAATGTAGTCACCGGAAGGAGTATATTTATCAAGCGTACCAGCGCGCCAATAAGGAATATCACGCAGCAGCAAGCCTCCTGCAAGTTTTGCGGACACAAGGGCAATTGGAAATCCCGTTGCTTTGGAGGCAAGGGCTGATGAGCGTGATGTGCGTGGATTGATCTCAATTACTACAACCCGGTCACTCACAGGGTCGTGGGCGAACTGTATATTCGTACCCCCTATCACGCCGATCGCTTCAACTATCCGGTATGAGTATTCCTGCAATCGTTCCTGCAGTTCCTTCTTGATCGTTAGCATAGGCGCGGTGCAGAAACTATCGCCAGTGTGTACCCCCATAGCGTCCACATTTTCTATGAAGCAGACTGTTATCTTGTTATTTTCTGCATCCCTCACGGCTTCAAGTTCCAGTTCCTCCCAGCCCAGAACCGATTCTTCGATAAGGATCTGCCCAATGATGCTGGCTGCAATGCCGCGAGCGGCAATGGTTCGAAGTTCCTCAATATTATAAGCAAACCCGCCACCAGTTCCACCCATGGTATATGCAGGCCTGACCACAACCGGATATCCGATTTCTTTAGCTATCTTTTCAGCGCCTTTTACCGTGTAAGTTGCCTCACTTAGCGGCACTTCCAGGCCAAGCTGGTTCATCGTTTCCTTAAAGGCAATCCTGTCTTCCCCGCGCTCGATGGCATCTGCCTGGACTCCAATAATTTTCACACCATATTTCTCAAGTACACCCAATTTATTAAGTTCAGAGGTCAGGTTCAGGCCATTCTGGCCTCCAAGATTAGGGAGCACGGCATCCGGACGTTCTTTCTCTATGATCTTCGTGAGCATCCGGGCATTGAGAGGTTCTATATATGTCCTATCCGCCATTCCAGGATCGGTCATTATAGTTGCCGGGTTGGAATTAACAAGCACGATCTCATAACCCATCTGTCGCAGCGCCTTACAGGCCTGTGTTCCCGAATAATCGAATTCTGCGGCCTGGCCGATAAGGATCGGCCCAGACCCAATGATCAGTATTTTGTGGATATCCTCTCGTTTGGGCAATATATTCACCTGCCACTTAGAGAGATTTTGTATATATTACACTTTTGATTTTGGATTTATTTCTATTTTTTTAGCTACACTTTTAAAAACGCGGCCTGTTCCTGTCACGCTGCTGCGGTTTTCTGGAAATGGGTTTATTCGTCCTTCTTTCAGGCTGCCTGATTGCAGCTTTTGCAAATGCAGGCAATGGCTCTTCTGAAATCTGCACACCATTTTCTTTCAATACTCTTCCAAAATTATCGTAATCAGTTCTTGAAAGAATGTTAATCGCTTTTCCTTCTGCTCCTGCTCTTGCTGTTCTTCCGATCCTGTGGATATACTGCTTGCTCTCACGGGGAATATCGTAATTGTAAACATGTGATACATCGCGGATATCGAGCCCTCTTGCGGCCACATCGGTGCAAACAAGGACGCAGAATTTTCCTGTATGGAATTGCTGCATCACATCATTTCGTTTATACTGGGTCAATCCGCCATGAATGGCGAGGGCATCTATACCTGAAAACCTGAGATTTTTTGTAACTTTGTCCGTATTTCTTTTTGTGTTACAGAAAACCATAACAAGGTCTGAGTCTTCGTTCTTTAAAAGATGCAGCAATAATGAGAATTTTAGCTCGTCTGCCACATCATAATATGTCTGTAACAATTTTGTGGGGTCAACAAAAGAATCCACCGAAACCTGGAGCGGTTCGTGCATATATCGCCTTGAAAGCTGCACTACTTCTTTATTGATCGTTGCCGAGAACAAAAGAGTCTGCCTATGCGCCGGGCATTTTCTTATAATTTTTTCCACATCATCCTTAAATCCCATATCGAACATCCGGTCTGCTTCATCAATGACAAGTGTATTTACTTTGCCTAATCGAAGTGTATTTCTTGAGATATGGTCAAGCAGCCTGCCGGGTGTTCCTACAACAACATCTGCTGTCTTTAATCCCCTGATCTGCGGATTTATTCCTACGCCGCCATAGACTGAAATAATTTCTAAAGGTTCATACTTTGAAAATTTAGTCAAAGCCTGGGCGACCTGCTCAGCCAGTTCTCTTGTTGGAGTAAGGACAAGGGCCTGGATACCCCTTCCTTTTTGCGCATTTTTTAATATACCGGCAGCAAATGCAAGCGTCTTTCCCGACCCTGTTGCTGATCCCGCTATAACATCTTTCCCCGCAATGATCAAGGGAATTGATTTTTCCTGAATTTCGCTTGGACTATCAAATTTCTCATCTTTTATTGATCTCAAAACAGGCTCACTTATGCCCAGAATTTTAAAACTTTCCATGATTTTTATGAAAAAGCGTAATTGCTTTCTCTTTCTAACCTCTTTAATTTATATTTAAAACAATTAAGAGTTTATAAACACAACTTTGTAAAAGTTCAGATTAATTTTCTACTTAAAAGTTATCTGGCGCTGATAATGATGAACTCCAATATATACATTTGCCTGTTTTTTTATTCCAACTCATATTTTGTTTTATTTGGATACGAATCCATGCACTTGAGAGTACAGAACATCTTTTCTCTGGCACAATCTTTTTCAACATAAATCTTTCTTTCACAATTTTCACATTTAATTTCTATAATCTCCACTCAATCATTCCTCCGTTTTTTCTGGATAGTAATCCTGGATAATAAATAAATCGACGATTTTTATTGTTTATTTGAGTTTTCAAAGTTTATTATGTATGAAAGAACGTTCATAAATTGTGTTTTTGGTAAATAGACAATTTTTATTGCAAATTAACCATACAGCAATCCCATAAATGCTATATGGCTCATTATCTCAGGGATGCTGCAATTAAATCATAGCATCCCTTAGCATTGAGTACAATAGTTTTTTTATGAGAGATTATGAATAAGTAGTATCGCAGGATTATAGATTATATGAAAATCCTCATACATGTTTGCTGCGCCCCGTGTTTCACATATCCTCATAAAAGGATGCTTGAGGAAGGACATGATGTAACAGCTTATTTTTACAATCCCAATATTCATCCTTACCGGGAATATAAAAATCGCCTGGAATCGGTGGAAAAATATGTGGAGTTAAAAGGAACAAAAGTGTTCTACGATAATAATTACGATATAGAAAATTATCTCCGGGGAGCTCTTGCCGCAGAAGATCGATGCACATTCTGCTATACCGGAAGACTTGAGCAAACTGCAAAAATGGCAAGACAACTGGAATTTGATGCTTTCACGACCACACTTCTCATTTCGCCATACCAGAAGCACGATACACTCGCCCAGATCGGAAAAAAAATAGCTGAACAATCCGGGATCGAGTTCTATTATGAGGATTTCAGGGAAGGGTATCAAGAATCCCGTAATATCTCAAAGGATCTTGGACTTTATATGCAAAAATATTGTGGATGTATATTCAGTGAAAAAGAGCGGTATTTCCCACAATTATAGGGGATGTTCCACCAGTTCTATTAGCACCCCGTTCGGGTCTTTTAAGAAGGCAAGTTTCATGCCACCTTCTATTTGTATTGGCTCTAAATTGAATACAACCCCTTTTTCTTTAATTTGAGTTACTGTAGCTTCAATATCATCCACTGAAAAGGTGATATGGTCATTTATCGGGATTGAACTCACCCCTATTCTGAGTTCAGCAACTTCTGAACGCTTCGGAACATTTTTGCCTCTGCACTTCATGAGTTCTATTTTACTGCCGTCCTTTTCTACGAAAACTGCTGATAGTCCCGATTCTGCCATCTCTATCTTCCTGGAGACAGAAAAGCCAAGAACATCAGTATAGAATTCAACTGATTTCTGTAAGTCGTTCGTAATAATCCCTATATGGTCAATTGTTTTAATCATAGTTTTTTTCTCCCATTTTCTACAAATTCAAGCATTCACTTTTTTCCATTGACTGCAAACAGCGTCTAAACCTTGCATGGTTAGCCTCCCACATTGCATGTCATTTGCACACTCTACAATCTGGTCGGTTCTATTCTCAAAAATTTTCTGGATAAATTCAGGGTCAGCAAAAAGTGGTCTTGCAAGGGCTACGGCATCTGCTTTACCTTTCCTGATAATTTCTTCGGCAAGGTCGGGAGTATTTATTCTTCCATTAGCGAATACTGGAATTTTGACTTCTTTCTTAATTTCATATGTAATGTCAACCTGATAACCATGTTTTGAAGTCCGTTTCATTATATCAGGGAGGAACCATGATTCATAAGTCCCGGCATTACATGACAGATAATTTACACTTGCTTTCTCAAGTCTTCTGGCTAATATCTTCCCTTCGTTCAGTTTGAAACCATCAGGAAGCCATTCATCAGGCAAGAATCTATATCCCAAAAGATATTCTTTGCCCATATGTTCCCTGACAGATGCTACTACTTCGAGCGGAAACCTAATCCTATTTTCAAATGAACCGCCATATTTATCGGTACGCTTATTTGTTCTGGGCGAAATAAATTGCGCAACGAGATACCCTGAAGCGCCATGAAGCTCAACCCCATTAAACCCGGCATATATTGCTCTTTCTGCTGCTTCACCGAACTTATTTATCAATTCCGTTATTTCGTCTATTGACATTGCTTGAGGGATAATTTTCTTTTCAGGTGACAGATAAGTTTCCACTGGTGATGGGGCAATTGGTTGTTGTGAATATCGACCACCATGATATAATTGAAGAACTGCATATCCTCCCGCATCTTTTATTGCTTTTGCCAACTTGCTCAGCCCTTTAATATAATTGTCAGAATCAGCCCTTATCATCCTGGATAAGCCCATCCCTTTGCTATCCACAGCAGATGCTTCAACTACGATCAGGGATACACCTGCCTTTGCTCTTCTTGCATAAAATTCTATAGTTTTTTCTGAAACAGTCCCATCTGGATTTCCGTAACAGAGGAACATAGGGGCGAGAGTGATTCGATTTTTTAAAACGAGGTTACCTATATTTAATGGTATAAATAGAGTTTGAAAAGCTTTCATAATATTCACCTTGAATACATCAATAAATAAAGATTTCCCATGAAAACCTTTCTTCTCTAACGGAAAATGCTATAACGGTGAATGAGAATTCAATATTCAGGTTAAGAAAAACAACCAACAGGTGAAGTATGAAGATCCTTGTGGCAGAATATGCAGTGGGAACTGGCATCGAAGAATTCATGCTTGAAGGAAAAGCAATGCTTGATACCCTTGTGAGAAGTTTTGTTTCATGCGGACATGTTGTATTATATCCTACAGCGGGTATAAAACTTCAATCAGGGAAAGCTGTCAGGACGACCGGATTTGAGGTAACGCTCACGAAATTGTCAAAAGAATGTGACGCTGCTTTAGTTATTGCGCCTGATGAAATCCTCGGGGATATGACCCGGATCGTTGAAAATAATTCCGTGAACCTTGGATGTCCATCCGATTCAGTGCGTTTGTGTGCAGATAAATTGGAATGTACCCGTTCCCTTTCACGAGAAAATATACCTGTCCCGGAAACAATCGAAAGCGGTGAATACAAAGGTGATTTCGTGATAAAACCAAGGTTTGGTTGTGCTTCCGAAGGAATACATAGAAGCAAAAGCGGAAAATTAAAAGAAGGTTTCATAGCTACAGGATTTGTCGAAGGAGAACACATAAGTGTCAGTTTGATAACGGGGAAGACACAGCTGGCTCTTACGGTAAACAGGCAGTTGATCGAAATAAATGACAACTTTTCCTACAAAGGAAGCCTGGTGCCATATCCTTGCGAAAGGAGCGAAGAAATAATAGATGTGGCAAAAAAAACGGCAAGAATCCTGGGATGCCGCGGATACGCTGGCGTGGATATCGTGCTTGGGGATAAACCATATGTGGTGGATGTTAACCCAAGGCCAACCTCATCCATAATAGGGATTTCAAGAGTGATGGAAACCCAGATAGCTGACCTGATAATAAAGTCAAAATTCGGGGAACTTCCCGATCATGTAAATCTAAAAGGCAGTTTCACTTTTACAAAGGCTCAGCTATCTTGTCTTTAAAAGAACCCAGAAATAGAAAGCTCCCAATATAGTATTGAACCAGTAGGATGAAAGTCTGTAAAGGAGGGTTGCAAGTATTGCCATCTCAGCGGGCACGCCTCCTGCGATGAAAAGGAGTGCCATTGTACCGTCAACAATTCCAAGCCCCCCGGGCAGGAAAAGAGGAAGCCAGCCGCTTACCATAGATATTGTATAGGAAATGATCAATACACTGATATGGATATTAGTTTCATCTATGGACAGGAATACCATATATATCGCCATCAGGTCAAAAACCCATCCGAGATATGATAATATCAGGACGTTTGCAAGGCCTTTCCTGTCATGGTGAATATTCCTGAGCCCCCCATGGAATGAGTTAATCGACTCATCCACAGCAACAATGTATGAAGTATGGTCAAAACCTTTTTTCACCAGTCCAATGAATGGAACAAAAAAGCGGATACATGAATGAACAAATGAAGATAATTTATCTTTCCTTATATAAAAATAGATAATAAGAACGAATATTGAAAGAGCAAGCCCGATAGAGAATATCAATCCAGCTATCTCCCAGAACCCCAGTTTTATATTGGGATTGGAAAACAGAAGCCAGATACCAAACATCCCGATCGTTAAAAATGGGAACATATTTAGCATCCTCACTGATACGATGCCTGCAAAACATTCAGATTTGCTCGTTCCCGTTTCTTTCCCGAGATACATGGCTTTTACCGGTTCTCCTGCTGTCCCGAATGATGGAGTAATGTTATTGATAAATGTTCCAGCCATATAGAATTTGAATAATTTAAATAGGCTGATCTTTACAGGTATCAGGAAACGCCATGAAAGGGTGAAGGTTATCATATTCAATAAATTAAAAAATACGGCAAGAAGAAGTAAAGGTTTATTGGCGTTATTTACCAGACTAAAAAATTTCTCAAATCCTATCTGTTTTGCAAAAATTGTAAAAATAATCACACCGATTATAAATACAACCAGAATATTTCTAGATTTGAACCTTTGCATAAAATCCCACCGATACTTGCTCTAACACTTAATAAGAATTGTGGGTAATTCTTTGGTTATATACTTGAAAGATTCGTGGCTTCGTATATCTTTTAGACCGAAAAAGTATATTAAACCATACAGCTTAAGCATAATTTGCCTGGAGAAATGTGATATTAAAACTAATCATTTCAAAACGCCAAGGTAACAACCATATGAGGTTTGTATGGGTCAGAGAACCCTCGCCGTTTACGGCGGGGAGAATGTCAGTTAGCAATAATACTTTAGCGCGCCCAGGGCATTCACGATCTGGGGTTCATCCGGCACCAGTATTTCTTTTTGGAGTATATCCTTAAGCGCTGATAACATTCCTTTATTCTTTACTGTCCCGCCAATAAGAACAAGGTTTTGTGCCTCCGGTATCATAAAGGAGATTCGCCGCGCAAATGCATAATGCATCCCTGCAATTACTTCTTCCTGTGCGTATCCGGCTACAAGCTGTGAGATCATCTCGGAAAGAGCGAATACTCCGCATGTGTTATTTATCGCAGGAATTCGTTTAGCCCTGCTGTGGAATGAACCGAGCTCTTTTAGTTCGATCTTGAAATAATTTGCGACGAACTCAAGGAAAGCGCCTGTGCCTGCGCTGCATTTGTCATTTATTATGAAATTATTTTTTTTTACATCGATGACCTTTGTGTCCTGTCCCCCGATATCAACGATCACATCAGCATCAGGAAAATAATGCTGGACACCATAAATGGCAGCTGTTATTTCAGTAACAGAGGCGCGATGAGGGACCAGGTTCCGGAAATATCCGGTTGAAATAATATCATTCCCGTCAATCCCGGTTACCAGGTCTTTCCAATTGTGTGTCCCTGTTATCTGATATTTTATTTCGCCATCTTCAATTGAAACTTTTTTGGCAGTAGTACTGCCCACGTCAAGCCCTATCATGACCTTTCAAGCGCCTCCCTGAAGGCTTCAAGCCTTAATTTTATCTGCTCAGGAGTATTCCCCGGAAGGTCTCCCTGGATGGTCAGCATAGGATAATCAAGCTTTGACCTCAGGATATCATCTTCAAGCATGTGATGGCAGGCGAACTGGGTATAATGTATTACTCCCTCAACTTTTCTTTTTTCAAGTTCCTCCTGGAGGAATTTTATCCTGAAATCAAGCGGCCTGGCAAAGGTATAGTCGCAATAATCGCAAGCGATTTCATGGATATCGGTTCCTGAGTGACTGATAAATTCAAACGGAAGCTCATCAAATATAACAGCAAGGCCCAGAGATTGGGCAACATCATGGAAATCATGAAATATCGGAGGAACACCAATCAATGCAACCCTATTATGCAGATCAATTTTTTGCTTTTTTATAGAGGAAATAGCTTCCCGGCATTTTTCAAGATCACCCATCAGGTCGGAAAAAGAGATCATTATCCGAAAAGCATCACTGGATGAGATCTTTCCATCTGCTCTTTTCTTATCAATTTTTCGCCCTAATTTTTTAAGCTCCCTGATCTGTCCTGGTTTTTCGGGTGATACTATGTTTCCCAGGAAATCACTGAGTTTATACAATTGTGATTCCAGATAATCTGGATCCCCATCGAAAGGATAAAAGAAAAAGTGAGTGGGAATTCCGCTCATTGAAACTTTCTGTCCATCTACGAGCGCATTATGGCAATCCCCGCCTGCAACCACAATAAGAGAGTCTATATTAATCTCTCTTTTTGAAAGCATCTCCTGCCAGATGGCAGTCCAGGCGCATAACTTGTTACGCGGGTATTTTTTTGATCCGGGGATGACATTATTGACATCAAAGGGCTCACAACTGCACGCAAATATCAATTCCGGCGGGACAAGAGCAGTAATTGCGATCTTTTTTTGCACAGGCATCCAATGTATTTGCAGATAATTTATATTTTTGTATGCGTTTCACAATCTTTTCGTCATGTATGGTCCTTCTCGCTCATACCCGAATTTCCTGTAATAATCCCTGACGCCTATACCGCTTGTTGCCGCAATTTTTTCATATCCGGCAACCCTTGCTGTTTCTTCTGCTTGGGTCAGGAGTTCTTCACCATAGCCTTTGTGCTGCCACTGTGATTCACCCGCGTCCTCACCCGGCGCTACCATCGAGCCATAGACATGAAGTTCACGTATAAGCGCTGCGCCTTCAAGTTCAGTTCGGTGAGGCTCTGCCGGGAAGCGCAGCCTGAGGAAGCCGATCAATACATCCATTCTTGCATCTTCAAATGAAATGAAGTGTTCCAAACCTCCGCAAGTCCTGTATTTTTCGTTTATCAGTTCAATATTCTCAGGTTTTATTCCTGAAAGCTCCTTATGCCCAACTTCACGGCACCTGATGCACCTGCATTTTCCACCCATTTCAATGAGCCGTTCTTTTGCAAGCTGCCTGATATTGCTTTTCCTTATGCCTGCAAGCACCTGGTACGCTGGAATGTCACGCTGGATCCTTTGCAGGCGTACCCATTTAGGCAGCAGGGCTTTTATTTTGGCAAGCAACTCGACAGCCTCAAGAACTTCAAGAGGCGCATAATCCCCGAGTTCCCACATTCCGTGGAGCCGTGTTCCTTCAGTGACAAGTGTGGGGTATATCTTGAGATAATCAGGCATGAAGCGCTCATCCTCGAATAACCTTTTAAACATCCGAAGATCGGAGTCCACTGTTGCACCTGGAAGCCCCGGCATCATATGGAATCCCACCTTCAGTCCGCTATCCCTCAATCTCATATTGGCATCAGCGCTTGATGCAACTGTATGCCCGCGCTGTATGCCTGCGAGGATAAAATCATATGTGTTCTGTACCCCGATCTCCACCTTTGTCGCACCCAGTTCAAGAATTGTATCGATATGCTCTTGTTTTGTCCAGTCAGGTCTTGTCTCAATGGTTATCCCGACATTTCGTACCTGAGCGCTCTCATTTGCAGATTGGACTTCTTCCACTGGAAAATAATCCCTGTCTTTTCGCCATTCTGTTCCATAAAAATCATTCATGGCCTCGACACAACGTTTAACGAACCATTCCTGGTAGCACAGCATCCGGGAAGTATATGTTCCACCCATTACTATAAGTTCCGCTTTCTCAACCGGATGCCCAATTTGTGAGAGCTGTTTTAAGCGCGATGTGACCTGCAAATAGGGATCAAAATTATTCTCAAAAGCGCGTTTGGCGGCGGGTTCAGCTCCCATGTAGCTTTGCGGTGAGTGGAATCTGGAATCAACGCCTCCCGGGCAGGGAACGCATAAACCGTGTGGACATGGCGCGGGGGATGTCATAGCTGCTATCACCGCTACTCCTGAAATCGTTCTTACGGGTTTTAACTGGAGATGTTCAAGGACGTATTGTTTCTCCTCAACGTTACGAGCAGCTTCAAGGATCTGGGAATTGCCAAGAAGGGACGAAAGCTTATATCGAATGCTTGCGGATTTTTTTGCTGCATTGAGGGCTTTTTCATCAGGGATCTCATTTCGAAGGAGTTGTTCTATGATTTCCCTGGCTGCTGATTCGGTGGACTTTAGAAAAGACATGATGAGGCAAGCCCTTCAGGGTTGCATAGTTTACGTATTAAGATGGCTTACGAGTTCAGATTTGCCCGCCCATGTAAAAAAACGCTTTAGCTTGACTTTGCAAATTTGTGCTCCGGTAAAACATTCATTATGTTTTTCCAAAATGTACTTATTCACATCGATTATATTGACCATATTCACTGATATGTAAGTAATAAGCAATAAAGCCATGATGTGAAGTGTATTAGTGCTGATGTCCACTGACATTCTGGGGTAAATCCATAGTACAAAATGAAATTGAAATATTATCTACAAAATTTCACAATGTAGAGAAATAGTTTATTTTATAACTGTGATGAAATGTTTATCACTTTTAACCCAACAGGTATCTGGACATTAAACTTAGCGATCTTCCCGACTGATGTTCTGTCTTGAGTGATTTTCGCCTCAAACTCGTAAGCACTGCTTTTTTAATGGGTTTGGTACTACACGACATTTCTATGGGAGTTGTTCCGATAAAAGAAGGTTTTTGAAAGCGTCTCAGCATGCGAGTAAAGTATGTTAGAATTTACAAAGTACCTATATGTCACTATTATCGGAACAACTCTTTTAGATACTTATTCATCTCCATAATATTGATCTCCTATGTTAAATAATTATATCCAGCGCCTGACTTTCTTTTTGTAATCCAGGTATTTTTCTCCAAAGGCCATTTCAAGGTTCTTTTCTTCAACAGAAATAAAAATTTTTTCCATTAAAATTATGAAAATTACCGGGAAAATGAATGTAATCAATGAATCTAAAAGAATGGCCTCACCAAATAATATAAGTGTCATTCCTAAATATATTGGCTGGCGGCTAGTGCGAAAAGGACCTTCAGTTACCAGCGAAGTCGGAATTTCATATGGCATTATTGTTGTTTTGCTCTTTTTGAATAAAGAATCAGCCCATATAGCCATCATAAGTCCAAGAATGATCAGGATAATTCCTGAATAGGTATATGGGGCTTTAACAATTTCTGCGATACAAGTTGTACCGTTAAAATTCCATCATCGGAACTTTTAAATACGCCAAAACATGAAAAATTAAACATCAGTAAGCTCTCCCTCTTTTTTCTATCTTCACGATTCCTATCAGATTATTTTTATAATCCACTTCATACAATATTCTATAATCTCCTACCCGCACTCTAAATAATTTCTCATCATACCCTTCAACTGTTTTAGAATCGTGCTGGATTGGTTCTTCTTTTAATTTTTCAATTTTGTGAAGAATTCTCAAAACAAGCGTCTTATCAAGAGATTTTAGATATTTGACCGCTTGCCTTGAATATTTAATATCAAACATCATATTCCCAATTCATTCTTGAGATCCTCATGGGAAGTAAGTAAGCCAGAAGCTTTTTCTTTTCTGTATTCCTGTATAGAAAGATAATCCTCTTCAGTTAGAATTGAGTCAATATCTACCATATGGCCCTTAATATAATCAAGATCTTCTCTAATTGCTTTTAATTCATATAATATTTCTTTGGAGTTTATTGCCTCAGACATATTTAATAATTGATTTTCAATCACATAAAAATAACTCCATTTGGTCATTATTTCATCTCTTCTTTTACAATGGCAAAGCATATCGTTTTATTTCAAAACTGCACATAATTCTAAATTATATGCACTTTTTAACAGGCTTTTATCTTCTTTCTACTCGCATTAAGGTTAATGTCCAGATACCTGTTGGGTTAAAAGTGATAAACATTTCATCACAGTTATAAAACAAACTATTTCTCTACATTGTGAAATTTGGTAGATAATATTTCATTTTGTACTATGGATTTACCCAAAATGTCAGTGGACATTAACATTAGTGAACCTTTTGCGAGAGTACCAAAACCTTTAATCTTAAATAATAACACTAACCGAACTGGAGAACATAAATCATGGCAGTTAAGAAATACAATGAAGGCTCTATAACAATCGAGATTGATGAAGATAAGTGTAATGCGGATGGCGAATGTGTAAATGTTTGTCCGACCAATGTTTTTGAAATCGTGGACGGCAAATCAAAAGCCATACGCATTGCAGACTGCATCGAATGCTGCGCATGCGTGGATGCATGCCCGACAAAGGCCATCAAGCACCATTCTTGTTAGCGGCCCCGCCGCATGATTTCCCGGATAGTTCCCTCGAAGAAAAAGGTCAGGGCTTCAATGGGAACACTTGGCGTACTCGGGCTTGAACTTGTACAGATGGATACGCCTCCAACAACAGCTTATCTTCAGATATACACCGAAAAACGCTGCAACGCAAATTGCCAGTTCTGCGCTCAGGCATCCGGCTCATCCGCAGATATGATGCATATTGCTCGCGGTATGTACATTCCTTTTGACCTTGAGGCAGTGGTCGGGCGCCTAAAAATTGCATACGAACGCGGGTATCTTGCGCGCGCCTGTATACAGACCGCGCTTTATGATACATGGTGGGAGGACACGGTTTACCTTATCATGAGAATCCGGGAAGAAAGCCAGATCCCAATATCGTTATCGGTTTTTCCATTGAGTACTGGAAAATATGACGATTTAAGAAGACTCGGAGTCAACGAACTTGTTATTCCACTTGATGCATGTACACCCGGATTATTCGATAAGATAAAAGGAAAAACAACGGGTGGACCATATTCCTGGGAAAAACATATTGAAGGAATAAAAACTGCTTCCCTGGCATTTGAAAAAGTCGGAACGCATTTGATAATAGGTCTCGGGGAAAGCGATGAAGATGCTATAAAGGTAATTTCTGATTTCTGGAATAATAATGTTAATACAGCGCTGTTTTCATATACCCATATACCCGGGACACAATCAAAACCACCATATAAAACAGAGAGTGAAACTATAAGACATTATCGAACGGTGCAGCTTGCAAGGCACTTGATCCTGGAAAAGCTTGCATATTATTCTGATATGAGGTTCAAAGATGGAAAGCTCATAGATTATGGTGTATATGAGGAAGTTATTCTTGACATTATTGAAGATGGAAAAGCTTTCCAGACTTCCGGATGTTCCGGATGTAACCGACCGATGGCGAATGAAACGTTTTCAAAAATATTCAATTTTCCGAAAAAACCTGCCGATATTGAAAATGAAATTATAAAAAAAGATCTTGGATTAATCAAGAACATATAAACCGCAATCTTAATTGCATCCCAGACAAGAATATATATTGATATTGAAAGGAAATCATGGAACTCAATGCTAGAATGTTTGAATTTACAGATGAGATCGGTCCTGAAAAGATCATTCATTTATACGAACCGCGAACTAAAATGAAAGCCATAGTTGTGGTAGATAACGTAGCGGCAGGCCCTGCTATCGGTGGTGTGAGGATGGCCCCTGATGTTACAATGAATGAGGTCAGAAGGCTTGCGCGTGCTATGACCTATAAAAATGTCATGGCGAGTCTTCCTCACGGCGGAGGGAAATCCGGGATAATAGCTGATCCTAAAACCGTGAACAAAGAGCAGGTTATCAGGACTTTTGCACGGGGCATAAAAAATCTCCTGGAATATATTCCAGGGCCAGATATGGGCACTGATGAAGCAAGCATGGCCTATGTTTATGATGAAATTGATCGGGCAGTGGGACTTCCAAGAGAGCTTGGAGGCATCCCTCTTGATGAAATTGGCGCAACAGGGTATGGGGTAGCTGAATGCGCAGATGTGGCAAAAGATTATATCAATCTTGACCTGAATGGGGCGCGCGTCACGATAGAAGGATTCGGGAATGTCGGAAAACCTGCTGCGCGTTTTCTTGCCGAAAAAGGTGCAGTACTTGTCGGAACAAGTGACTCAATAGGTACGATCTATAATTCAAAAGGATTGAATGTTGAGGAATTGATACGTATTAAGGAATCCACAGGTTCTGTAATTAATTATAAAGACGGGGAGATTTTAAAAACAACAGACCTTTTGCTGATAAATACGGATATCTTTATTCCTTCAGCAAGACCAGATGTGATAACTGATGCAAACTCTGATGTAGTGGATGCAAAATTGATTATACAGGGTGCAAATATCCCCATCACCGAAAGCGCAGAAAAATTGCTGCACGACAGGGGGATCCTGGTAATTCCTGATTTTGTGGCAAATGCAGGCGGTGTGATAACCGCCTCGGTTGAGTACCACGGGGGAACAGAAATGATCGCGCGTGACAGGATCAAAAGCACGATCCGAAAGAACACAAAAGAAATCCTTGATAAAGTCTATAGCGACAAAACATATCCCCGTGAGACTGCGATGGGGATCGCAAAGCAACGTGTTATGCGCGCGATGAAATACAGGGAATGGATGTAATGTTATCTTCGATCTTTGAACCGGAGTCAGTGGCAGTAATAGGCGCATCAAACAATTTGACAAAATGGGGAGGGCGGATACTCAAAAACCTGTTAAGCGGCTTCCAGGGAAAAATATATCCTGTCAATCCGATGGAAACCATTGTCCAGGGTCTTGATTCCTATCCGTCGGTTCTTAATATTCCAGGAACTGTAGAGCTTGGGGTCATAGTTGTGCCTTCCAGATATGTTCATTCAATCGCAGAAGAATGTGGAAAAAAAGGCATTAAGGGGCTGGTGGTGATAAGTGCAGGATTCAGTGAGGCGGGAAATGAAGGCGCTGAACTTGAACTGGTGTCAATCGCACGAAAATACGGTATGCGAATGATAGGGCCTAATACTCTCGGGATTGTCAATGAGCGCGCAAGGCTAAACGCGAGCATCATCGGAAGACTTCCGCGCCCGGGATCGATATCTTTTATAACCCAGAGCGGATCGCTTGGTCTTGCCCTGGCCGAGTGGACGATTGCCACTGAACTTGGCCTGTGCAAAGTGATAAGCACCGGCAATAAGGCCGAGACAGACGACGTTGATTTTATAGAATATTTGAGCAGCGACCCGTCAACTGGCGTCATAGCTATGTATATTGAAGGGATAAAGCGCGGGAGGAGGTTCCTTGATGCTGCCCGAAACATCAGTAAACCGATAGTCGCTATTAAGACCGGAAGGTCAAAGCGGGGGGCAAAAGCAGTTTTTTCGCATACAGGCTCTATTGCCGGCTCGGATGAAGTTTATTCAGCGGCTTTCAAGCAGGCAGGAATATTACGCATGAATACGATCGATGAACTTTTTGATGCCGCCCTTGCCTTCTCGTGCCAGCCTCTTCCACAAGGAAAAAATGTTGCCATCTTTTCAAATGGCGGCGGAGCATCAATAGTTGCGGCTGATGAATGTGAGATACAGGGTATAAATATCGCAAACCTGACCGTGGAAACGAAGGAAAAAATAAAAAAAGTCATCCCGGAATTTGCATCTGTTTCAAATCCGATAGATACGGCAGGAACTGTTTCATTTAAAATATATAATGATTCTATCAAGGCGCTTCATGATGATCCAAACGTGGATGCCATCATTGTCATCTATGTCCATACAATGATCTCAAACGCAATGCCTCCTGCTGAAGCAGTGGTTGAGATGAAACAAATTTGTGACAAAGAAACTGGAAAAAAGCCCATAATCGCATGCTGGATGGGTGGGGTCGGTACTGAGGAAGGGGTGGATATTTTAAAGAGCGGATGTATCCCGAATTATCCTGTTCCTGAGAGGGCAGTGAAGGCTCTTTCTGCTCTTATAAGGCATAAGGAATTCCTGGAAACGGTAAAGACAGGCAATGCAGGGAAGTGCTTATGAAAATACTTACGGAACATGAAGCAAAAAAGCTCCTTTCAAAGTACGGGATACCCGTTACGAAAGAGAGTATCGCGAAAAGCCCTGATGAAGCATCTGCAATAGCGCAGCAAATCGGAACTCCTGTTGCCATGAAAATATCTTCACCTGATATTTCACATAAAAGCGATGTGGGAGGAGTTGCGCTAAATGTAAATGTGCATGATGCAAAGAGTACTTACGATAAAATCCTTTTGCAAATTAAAAAAGTAGCTTCAGATGCACGAATTGAAGGAATCCTTGTCCAGCAGATGGCGCCGCCCGGTCATGAGATAATTGTAGGCCTGAAGAAAGATGCGCAGTTCGGTCATGCTATCATGTTCGGCCTTGGCGGGATATTCGTTGAAGTTTATAAGGATGTTTCTTTCAGGGTCGCGCCTATCGAGAGAAATGAAGCCCTGGCTATGATCTCGGAAATCAAGGGATATCCCATATTAAAAGGTATCCGGGGAAGGAAACCTGCTGATATTGAGGCGATAGCTCGTGTCCTTGTTGCAGTTTCCGAGATGGCGCAAAAGGAAAATATTATCGAGCTTGATATCAATCCGCTGATCGTGGATGAAAAAGGGGCGGTAGCAGTAGATGCAAGAGCGATGATAGATGTCTGAAATGGCAATTGAAATGGATATTATTTATTCAAAAGTTCTTGATCGTTATATTGAGATTGAATATTGTACAAAATTGCGTTCACTCAGGTTTGTCCGGTCTGGAAAACAACTTATAGAAAAGAAGACACATGACCTCACAAACGAATTAGCGCGATATTTTGATGGAGAAGCAATTGATTTCTTATTGGATTTCGACATATCCTATCTATCGCCGTTTGAGCAAAAAGTGCTAACGGAAACCAGAAAGATCAAGTATGGGAAAACAATTACCTATTCGGAACTGGCCGAAAAAATAGGCAGTAGGGCATATCGGGCTGTCGGGAACGCACTTGGTAAAAATCCAATCCCCATTGTTATTCCCTGCCACAGGGTAGTATCAAAGAAGGGCATCGGGGGATACTCAGAAGGAATTGATATTAAAACCAGATTGCTGGAACTTGAACAGACGAAAGCCAATAACCTTTAATATGTCAAAAATGAATGTGGGGGCAGAGCCCCGATGGGGTAGCGGATATCCTTTGAGATTGCGGATCTTAAGACCTGGGTTCAATTCCCAGCCGGGGCGCTCAAATTTTTGTTAGACGCTCAGCAGCAAAAAGACACTTTTTTAAACCTGCTTTAAAACCGCTTCAGCACACTTGAATCCTGCCAATATCGAGCCGTTCATGCTTCTTTCAGGATAATTTGAATCCGAGAACATCCCGGCAAGATAAAGCCCTTTTATTTTAGTTTCGTATGGCAGGACTTTTTTTCCATATCCCACCTCATAAACAGGCGCAGTATCCATATCCCTCCGAAGACGCCACCATTTTACCTTTTCTCGGAATCCAGGGAACAATTTTTCAAGTCCCTGAAGATAAAGCTCGATCACCTCTTCATTGCTTGATCTCCATAGCTGGCTTTGCGGATCCTGGAAATATGTTGTTACATACATGAGTCGTTCTCCATAATCCGATTCTGGAATAAAGTTAGTATGTTCTATGACCGCGCCAAATGGAACATCCTCTTTGATGTTGAGCCAGTAGATATCATCCATGATCTTTTCCTTCAATCCGAAAAGTGCACATGCAGTACCCTGGTAGTTGATGTTCATATCAAGTCCCAGAAGACTTGTTTCCATTAATTTTTCAAGGACATGAGGGGCAACGGTTGAAATAATCCTGTCACATTCGATAAGCTTCCCGTCCAAAGTAACGCCTTTTATTGAACCTCCGGCCATCTCAATTCGTGATACTTGGCCCTGTTTTATGGTTCCTCCCGTTTTGCGGATATTTTCCACCATTTTCTCAAGGAGCAACTCAAATCCCCCGCGCATGTAACCCAATCTCTCTCCCTTAGTTCCTCTGTTGGAGCGAATTTGTACCCGCCCCAGAAGCCACGCTGCCGACACTTTTTCTTTATTATCACCAAATTTGCTCGAAAGCAGTGGAAGGAAGAAATTATTATATACAGATTCACCCGCAGTATCTAGTATCCATTTTTTTGCAGTGATCTCATCAAAAGGAGTCCTGTCTTTTATGGATCTGGCTTTTAGCACAAGGAAAGTTAATCGGATAACATCCATGAGCGGCAAAGCCTTTAAAATCTCAAGAGGAGTGTTCATCGGGTATATTTTGCCATCAAAATAATAGCCAGTCGTGCCTTTTAACCATTCAAGGCGATTTCCGAGGCCGAGTTCTTCTATCAATGAAATGAGTTCTTTGTCGCTTGCAAAGATATGGTGATAATATTTTTCGATTGTGTAGCCACAGATCTTGTAACTTGACGCCATGCCTCCGAGTTCAGGTTCTTTCTCAATAAGGATTATTTCATCCTGTGGGCCGAGTTTGTATGCTGCGGCAAGACCTGTAAGGCCGCCGCCGATGATTACGGTTTTCATGGTGTGGGAATATTGTTATGAGGCAATATAAAAAGGATTGTTGAATTTGAAAAGTACAAAATGAGCGAAGAACATATATTATCAAAAACAAATTACAAAGTATTCATGATACCATATGAAAAAGAATTGACAGAATATTTCAGCAGCAAAGATGGTGTAATACTTGCTTATCTTTTTGGTTCAACGGTCAGGGGCGATGCAGGCAGGTTGAGCGATGTTGATATTGGAGTCCTTCTGGATGAAAAATTTTCCAAAAAAGACCGCTTCGACCTGGAATTAAAATTGATGGGTGAAATAGCCAATTTAATTAAGAAAAACAAAATAGATATGGTTGTTTTAAACGAAGCTCCTTTGCTTCTGGCATATAATATTATTAAAGACGGAATTATTTTAAAATTTAGTGAAACAGACAAAGTAAGGTTCGAAACAAAGATCCTTTCCATTTATCTGGATGAAAAATATTACATAAAAAGGCACACGGAAGAAACTTTGAAAAGGATTGCTGAGGTTGGTTTCACATGAATGACGAAATTGCATCTAAACTTGAACACCTCAGGGAATATGTAATCATATTAAAAGGCTATCAACATCATCAAATAGAGGAGCTTCAGGCTGATCACACCCTTAAGGGAGCAGTAGAACGATATTTAGAGATTGCGTTAGAATGTACCATCGACATTGGTGAAATGATAATTTCAAGAGAAAAACTGAAAAGACCTGAATCTTACCAGGAGGTATTTTTAATCCTTGGGGAGCAAGGAATTTTGCCGAAAAATTTTGCTATAAAATTTGCACCTTCTGCAGGATTTAGAAACAGGCTTGTTCACATGTATGCGAAAATAGATATCGGAAAGCTCCATTATTATTTACAAAATAATATTGGGGATATTGAACAATTTGGTAAATACATAGCGCAGTATTTGATTAAACGCGGATGATATACATGTGCTTTTCATGATCTTTTTTCACGGATCTATTTATTATCCTCGTGCACGGTGCAGTATTTTAACTCGTGGGTTCAAAGGGTTGATAAGTCCCCTTCTGAGAGGGAGGGGATGAATTAGACCCTTTGCACTTGTGTCCTTGAAATATCGAAAAATTATCCAATATTACGACTATTTGACTTACCTTACATCGCCATAGCGGATTTTGCAACTTAATAGTCTTTGAAAAATTTATGTGTGGAAACTTGCGTATCAACATATTTTAAAGTCATTGTTACGCTTCTTTCGATAATAGCCTCAAAGTCCTTTTCTTCCATATTGTTCATCACACTATCAAATATTTCTTTTTTTAGTTTTTGTATATTTTTATCCATTTTAACCTCTTTTCTATTCTCCTAGATTATAGATTGGCTGTCCTGCTAATTGTCCTGACATAATAACCTCCGTTAAAATGTTATTTTTCGATCAAATCTATAAAGGCATGCGTAAGTCCGGTAAAAATGCAAAGCTTTTTACGAAAACCCCCGGATTTAATGTAACCTTTGAATGTCGTAAGTAATATATAAGCCATAGGTAGAATTTGGCTGTGGGTATTAGAAAACCCCCTAATTTGACCAGCCTCGATTTTCTCATCTGCGATCCGTGTTCCGTTGCCTGACCCTCTGCGCATATAAACAGGCGCAGGCACAGCCATTCAAAAAACCGTCGGCGCGCCTACGTCTGGTTTTCAGGGCAGACCGCCGCTCATGACCGGCGCAAGTGATTTTAATATCCACATGTGAATAAAAACACCCAACAAATCTCCATTTTTGTTGGGACAGTAACTATGTTAATTTTATATTCTATAGTAACACATGTGTTACATATGGACACGACCATCAGGAATATTGATCCATTCGTTTATAAGAAATTGAAAACAAAGGCTGCGCAAGAAGGCATATCCATCGGGGAAGCAGTCACGAAGGCTATCAGTGAATGGCTTGGACTTCCCAAGAAAAAGAAGAAAAGCATAATTGAAATCAAGCCTGAGCACTTTGGCAAACAATATAGAAATCTGAGTGAAGAGATCGACGAGGTTTTATATGGACATGGGATATTTTTACGAATCAGGAGAATACGGAGCTAAGCTTTGTGGATGCTTCGAATCTTGCATGTATGGAGAAGAGGGGGATAAGGAAGATAGCGACTTTTGATAAGGATTTTCTGAGGATAAAGGCGGTGGAGGTTGCAAATGGGTTGTAAAAAAATTATCACTTACCTTGCAACCGCTTTATTCCCGGTCACGTTTATCATAAGTGAACTGAAACTGCCCCCGGCTCTTCTAAATGCTCCCGGTATACCCCTCATTTCTGCTCTCTGGATAGGGTCATAAAATTCTAACGACCATGTTTCATTGCCGTAAGATGCGTTAACAGCCACTGAATGCGCCCTCCACTTGAACATTTTTAGCTGCGGGAGTTCATCAGCAAGACGAAGCGCATTATCAAGACCATCTCCTCCTGAGATCACATTCAAACGCGCAAAAGTATCATTGTATTTTGATGTTCCCTTCAAGCCATTATATTCGTATATTTCTATTTTCATGCCATCTTCTTTCTGTGCATACCAGTCGAAGGGATCCATAGTAGGAAATGATTTTATTGACCCGTCATGAAAAAATTGCTCTGCATTGCTTTTTTCTGCAAATCGCAGGACGCCCATCCCGCCTGAAATGAGAAGTAAAATTATCAGGAATTTTGTGATCGTCCGGGACTGGAAAGGCTTTCTGGATAAATATATTACCATTACCAGGCTGACTATTGTTAGAAATATGTCCGTATAAAAGAACAATTCGGCAGAATATCTTGTAACAACAAACGGGTAAAATAACGGTACACCTCTTGTTGTTGAATAATCAAGGACCAGGTGGATAATAACCCCTGCGAAAGCATATATTATATTCCGGCGCGAGAAAACCGGTTCAAAGCTAATATATTTCTTCACTATTTTCTTAATTGCGTTACGTGAAGCAAGATATAATACAATAACCCCGGTGAAGAACCCGAAAAAAATCGAATGGGTTATACCCCTATGGGTGATCAGGAAAAAAGTGGGGTACAGGTATTGTATCAATAAAAGAACAATATCAACATCCGGGGCAATGCCACCGATCACGAAAGCTGTGATCTCCTCTTTCCTTTTTTTGAAGTAATTCCCGAGCAAATAAGGAAATAGCGCATGAGAGAAAAGGTCCATTACATCTGCCTCGAAGCCTTTCCGTTACTGGCTATTAATAAAACCGCGCCTGTTAGCACTATCAGGCCGCCCAGTGTATACATGAGCTGGAAACCATAGTATTGCAGGACTAATCCAAGGAGGATAGAACCTGTACCTATTCCAAGATCAAAAGATGCTGTAAACGTACCCATGGCAGCTCCGCGGCCCTTGTCACTCACTTTGTCAACAAGAAATGCCATAAGCGATGGATGCACAAGCCCAAAACCAAGACCATAAAGAAGCGCAGCCGCAAGAAAAGTCTCAAGGGCGCTTGCTGTTGATAAAACCCCAAGACCTGCAGCAATAAAAACCATACCGGGAATTATTACAAATTTTCTCCCTTTTGCATCAGATAACTTGCCTGCCAGCGCCCTGACAAGAATAAGGGTAACTGCAAATACTGTAAAAAAAACTCCGGGATTTGCTATTCCCTGTTTCTGGGCAAAAAGTGAAAGAAACGAAACTATTGAACCATAAGTTAATGAGACAGTGAACATTAGTGCTGATGGGAATAATGCTTCCTTGCTGAAAAGAGGAGTTTTCGGATGCACAATCACTGTTTCAGATATAGGAAGTGCAAGGAGCAAAGACACCATTGCAATGCCTGCGCATATTGTAAAAAGTATGGGGAAATCATATTTTAGAAGCAATATCATGCTCAATGCAGGGCCTATCGCCATCGCGATATTGGATGCCATGCCAAATACGCCCATTGCCTCGCCTCTTCTGTTTGGTGGTGCTATATCTGCTATCAGTGTAGTTGCAGCTGTGGTCGCAGCGCCCCAGCCTACCCCATGAAGCACCCTGAGGAGAAGCAAAGAAGTAACGCTTTTTGTATAATCATAAAGCAGCATAGACAAAAAAAACACCACGATGCCAGATATGAGAATGATTTTCCTGCCGCGCCTGTCAACTTCCTGTCCGATAAATGGGCGAAGCGCCACCGCCGAGATTGTAAAAACGCCTATTATTAACCCTATTTCGGATTCCGTACCGCCAATTTTTTCAATATATATTGGAAGAGTGATAAGGAGGAAATAGAAACTTGTAAATAATGCAAATGTAGATAAGCTTGTCAGAACAAAGTTTTTTGAGAATAGTGTGTCGTTCTTTATGGTTTTTTCCATGCAATATTCTTTAATGAAATTCATATATAAAAAATCATGTATTTCAAACTTTGAAACCCAGAATAAGCTGCTTTCCCTTCTTTGCAAGGTCAATAACTTCAATCCCATGGAATCCTCCGTCCTTGAGCCATTCCCGATATTGCGCCTCAGACCAGGTATTTCCTTCTTCTGAGTTCGCAAGCATATTTACCGCAAAAATCTCAGCGTGCGGGCTTCTTCCACGCACGAAATCCTCAATCGCTATAATCCCGTTCTTATTCAATAAATCGCAAACCTGCTTGATAAGTTTCCTGTTATTGTTTTCAGAATAAATATGGCAGATATTCCCCAGGAAAATAATATCAAATTTTTCTTTAAGATCAATGTCTTTTATGAAATCCCCTTTTACAAGGCTAAGATTCTCTATCTGGTTCAGGTTGAATTCGGTGCTGACATGATCTATTACTTCTCCTGTATCAAAAAGAACTGCTTTCAACCCTCTTTTAACAAAAGCTTTCGAGTATTTTCCGGGGCCACCGCCAAGATCAAGCACATTCTTCGCATCTTTTGCCCTCGACAGGATATTGTTTACTGCTTCCTCTGCTATTGAATCTGGCCTTGATGCCATAGCATCCATGAAAACAGGGATATCGCGGGGGACCGGTTCTTTTTCCGGCCTTTCTCCCCTGATGATATCAGGAAGCAAAAGCCATGATTTCAATATATTCATTTGATGTGGCAGATAACCACCGACGTATTCTTCACCGTGCAGAAGGAAAAGTGGACGAGATTTATCTGCAATTACATACATGTCATGCGATTTTTCAATATATCCCATGGAACACAGGGCCTCAAGCACGATGAAAAGAGCCCTTTCATCCGCTTTAAGTTCTTTCTTAAGGGTGGCAAGATTTTTTTCCGTATCAAGAGCCCGGAATATTCCTGCTTTCAGGGCAGAACCAAGCAGCACAAGCTTAGTTGCATCATCTCCTGCCTTTTCGATATCCAGTTCGGTGTTTGAATTCCACATACAGATCACCTCATTCATTTATTTTCTTCATGTGTTACATACATGTTTCGTATGTCATGGAGCATACCGTGACCTCTCAAGGAATATGACATCATTTAAGCCCCTGAAATGCGGGTCTCCAGTCAGAACCTTTGCATCTTCTCTTTTTGCAGTTGCATATATTATAGAATCACCAGTACCCCATTTCTTTTCATGCTTTATTTTTGCAGAATCAAGAGCGATCTTTTCATCTACGTCACAAACATATGACCTTTGTTTCATGGCCTTCCTTGAAGCCTCTGCATAGCGATCGTTATCCAGATGAGAATAATCCCTCAGAAATGAGTTGTACACTTCTGCAATATTTATCGTACTCACAATTATCTTATCCTCTGAGTTTTCTAATAATTCCTTTACCTTCTCACCAGCGCACGTTCCTTTAAAATACTCAATCCATGCCCAGGAATCAACCAAGACGTTCATCTTCCTCCTCATCCCTCTTAAATTCATGAAGCTCATTGAACGTCCCAAAATACGATTTCTTAAGCCTCTTTTCTGATCGCAGAAGTTCCCTGATAACCTCTTCATAGGATTTGAGGTTTAATTCCTTCTTTAAAGCGTTCAATTCTTTTATGATATCTTCATGCATCTGGATGGTGGTTACCATTTTTTCACCTATAGAGCTATAGGTTAGGGGTAGATATAAACTTTTTTAGTTGTTTCACAGGAAATACAAAATCACAGGCAGCATTATTACTCCCATGGCATTTATTTTCCTTACTTTTGCATAAGATGCTATCATCCCAACAGGCGTGGATATCAAAAATATGATAAACCCGAACCAGCCTGTAAAAATGAAGACCATAATTGCTAATCCTGCTAACACGGTTGCACACAATTTAGAATAATTGATCCTTGAAAGAAATCCCGAAATCCTGTCGCCAAGATAGATAGTAGTAAAATAAGAAATTGCAGAAACATAGATTATGACGATCAGCAGGAGAATAATGATCGAATAATCCCATTCACTGACCTTCACCAGCTGGTCGACCGCGACCATTGCACCGCTTCTTGCTTTACCAATAATGAAAAGAGCGATCAGGCTAAATATCGCATTTGCGGTATTTGCGCTGCTTATTGAAACCATGAATTCCTTAGATGACATGCTATCCTTTTCCTCACGGACA
Source organism: Methanosarcinales archaeon (assembly GCA_905339155.1). Lineage (GTDB taxonomy): Archaea > Halobacteriota > Methanosarcinia > Methanosarcinales > Methanoperedenaceae > Methanoperedens. The sequence continues at coordinate 27,174 of CAJPFJ010000037.1, read as the reverse complement.
AAAAGCCTTGCAAGAAGCGTGCCAACCGCTGATGATACGCCTGGAAGCCATGCAACGAAAGAACCTGCTGCTGTCCCTGTCGCCATTCCCCGGATAATTCTCTTCCCGGGAAGAACGAACATGCAGTTCTTTTGCTGCGGCGGCAATTCGGTTTTTGTCATCAGGCTTATAACAAGCATAGAAGCGCCGAATAATCCCGAAAGTAGAGGCAAGAGAATTGATGGCTCACCGAATTTAAGGAGTGGCTGCATCAACACGGTGTTATCAAATGCAAATACTCCGAGGAACCCTGAAATAAAAAAGAGGAGAAGGGCATAGAACTTGAATTTTAGATGGACAAGCGATCCCTGGCCTTCCACGTATTCACCATTTTCAGTATATATCATCAAAACGACTATCAAAACGAGGATCCATCCGATGTAAGCATTGAGAATTCCATATATTTTCAGGAAGAAATAAGCCATGGGAATCGCCATTATCAAAGATACAATGACCGCCCCGGCGCTTCCGATAGCAGAAAGGCGTATTGCCTCAGCGCCTCTTCCTTCCATGAGGAGGACATGACCAGGTAAAACTGCAAGAGCAGTATCGGCTTCTGGCGCCCCAAGAAAAATTGAGGGAATAATGTCAAGAAAGGTGTGCGCTATCGAATTAGAAAGTATTATTACCGCAATATAGAATGGCCCAAAGCCCATGGTTGAAAGAAAAGGTGAAACTGCAACAAGTATTAAGGCGAAGTTATTTACATGGATCCCCGGGGTAAGACCTGAAATGATGCCAAGCAAGAAACCAAACATTATTGATATGATCAGGATTGTCAGGGAGATTTCCATGGATTTCTCCTGAAAGCCTCTCTTAAACAAAAGGGTTATGTTTCCAGGTGTGATTTTAGCTTTTGTGAAAATTGCAGTTACAAAACTTGAAGAAAAATCCGAAGGCCTTCATGAACTATTCAGGCGCTATGGACATGAAGCAGTAATAGTATCCACGATGCGTGCTGTTGACCCATCTGACCCGGGGCCGCTTCTGGGGTTATGCGATATGATATCAAAAGAAAAGATAGATATTCTTATTTTCACAAGCTCACTTGGTGTTGAGAAGCTTCTCGATAAGGTAAAGCCGGGACAAGAAATAAAAATCGTGAGCGTGGGGCCAAAAACCGCAAAGAAAGTAGAAGAATATGGATTAAAAAGCGAAGTCATTGAAAAATTCTCATCTGAGAATTTCGTGGAATACCTTGGCGAGATAAAAGATAAAACGATAGGTATCGCCCGTGCTGAAGTTCCGAATACTGAATTGGTAGTATCATTGGAGTCAAAAGGCGCTATTATCATCGAAGCCCCAGCATATCGGTTAGAGCCAGCCGGGAATAGTATTCTCGAAGTAATAAATGATGTTGAGACTGTGATCTTTACGAGCGCGAAATCCTTTGAACTTTCAGGATTCAGGCCGGAAGATGCAATAAAAATCAAATCAATAGCGATCGGGCCGAAAACTGCTGATGCGATGAGGAGAGCCGGGATACATCCGGATTTTGTGGGAAATGGAACGCTTGAAGATTGTCTTTCTTATTATGGCAGATAAAACAAAGGCGCTTTTAATAGCAGGGACAGGCAGTGGCGTTGGAAAAACCACGGTTGCAACAGGTCTTATGGCTGCCCTTAGCAAGAATCACAAAGTACAGCCTTTCAAGGTTGGTCCTGATTTTATCGATCCCGGTCATCATACGCAGATTTGCGGCCGCCCATCCAGGAATCTTGACAGCTTCATGATGGGAGAAAAAGGTGTTCTGGAAACATTCGCACGCGCATCGAGAGGTGCGGATTTTTGTATAATTGAAGGGGTCATGGGCTTATTTGATGGTCTTGATTCAACCGAGACCGCAAGTTCAGCCCATATCGCAAAAATCCTGAACGTCCCTGTTCTGCTTGTTATTAATGCACATGGGGTATCGCGAAGTATCGCCGCTATTGTAAAAGGTTTTTCTGAATTTGATCGCAGTGTCAACATTCAGGGAATAATACTCAATAATGCAGGAAGTGAAAGGCATGTTAAACTCATAAGTGATTCATTGCATAGCTCCGGGATCAAAATACCTGTCATCGGCGCGCTTCCAGGAAATAAAGATTTATCAATCCCGTCAAGGCATCTTGGCCTTTATATGGCTGGTGAAAAAAACCCGGAAATAACAGAAATGGCTATTTTTATTGAAAAGCATATTGATGTAGATTCCGTGAAAACAATCGCAGAGAATTTTAAAGCTATTGATATTGATTTTAAGGAATCAGGCGTAAGATCCAACGTAAAAATAGGTATCGCAAATGACAGCGCATTCTGTTTCTATTATCAGGATGCATTTGATGCCCTGAAAATGTCGGGAGCCCAGCTTGTCTTTTTTAGTCCGATGAGCGATGCGCTGCCGGAAGTTGATGGACTCTATCTTGGAGGAGGATATCCTGAATTATTTGCGAAAGAACTTGAAGCCTCAGGTACACGCCATGAGATAAAAAAAGCAGCCCAGGACGAGATGCCCATATATGGCGAATGCGGCGCGCTTTTGTATCTCTGTAACAGCCTTGAAACTGAGAGGACTTATAAAATGGCTGGAGTTCTTGGCGCAAACTCGAGGATGACAGGGAAGCTCCAGGCGTTGGGTTATACCGAAGCTGAAGCTGTTGTGGATTCTCCGAGGTCGAAAAAAGGCAAAATAATAAGGGGGCATGAATTCCATTATTCCGTAACGGAATGCGACACTGATTCGCGTTTTGTGTATGAATTAAAGCGCGGAAAAGGTATTATTGAAGGCAAGGATGGATTAATGGAGAATAATACAATGGCAAGTTATATGCATACGCATCCGGCTTCGAATTCCTTCGATGAGTTCCTGCGCCAATGTGATAAATATAAATCAAAATAGATCCGGATGCATGTTATGAAAAATCGTATTGCGAAGAAAATAGCTTTGGGAGTTCCACAATAAAAACAGCCCCACCTTCCGGAGTTTTTTCCATCCCGATACCGCCCCTGTGCAGCCTTACGATCCTTCTTGCAATTGCCAAACCCAGTCCTGAACCTTTTATACCATTCTTTTCCATCCCGCATAATATGTTAAAAACCATAGTTCTATCCGTGTCCATTAAACCTTCCCTGTCGATAATCCTGATCTTCCAGAAGACATCCCCCTCCTCACTGTTCACGATAATCCTTTTACTGCCAGGAGCATTTATTATTACATTCGATATAAGGCTGGCAAAGACTTCCTTGATAATCTTGTTTGCCCTGATGGGAATGCTCCTGGTTATATTATTCTCAATATCTATTCCTGCCTTTGAAGCGCAAGGACGGAGATTTTCGATTACCTCTTCTATTACCCCTTTTAAATCCATATTAATGAATTCAAGACTTTCAAGACTCTCTATCATAGGGAATTTTGTGGCGCTATCTATTAGCTCTGTGGCTTTGGCAAGTTTTCTCTCAACCATCTCGATGTAAGCCCTTTTCTCGGGCTGTTTCTCGCCTTCCTTCAGAAGTTCAATATAACCGTTTGCTGTTGCCAGGAGGTTCATAAGGTCGTGATTCATTACATCTATGAAAAGTTCCTTCATACAGTTGGATTCTTCAAGCATTCCGGCATATTTTTTAATTTCTTCCTCTGCACGTTTGAGCTCCGTGATATCTATCATTGAAACATGTCTTTTGGAATAATCTGTCTCATGACCGGGGGCCACCGACCACTTCAGATAAACATGAATCGCATCGCCAGCCATGGTTTTGACAACGTCCTCCCCTTCAAACTCTGTCCTTCCCTGCGCAATGGCTATGAGTTCTTCTTTGAACAGTTCATATGAATGTTCGGTGAATATATGCCCCAGGCTTTCCATGAGTTCTTTTTTGCCAAGCGCCCTGAATAGCGAAACAGTAGCCTTGTTCACATTTACAACTTTCACCATTTCAGTGCATCTGATAACTTCTTCAATGTTTGTTTCAAAATATTCTCTGAAATCTTCTACACCCTTACTCCTCAGGTCATCGATATGATTTTTGATATCCGAGCTGTCTTCTTCCCAGAGGGAGATTGGAGAATCCTCAAAAAGATTGCGGTATCTTTCTTCGCTTTCTCTTAATGTTTCTTCAAAAAAGCGCCGCTCTGTCATATTCCTGATTATACCTACCATGGCTATAGGCTCGCCTTTGCTGTTTTTGACCAGCGAGGTGTTCAACCAGACAGGAAATTCCCAGCCGTTCCTGTGTTTTACCAGGAGTTCCCCGACCCAGCATCCATACTTTTTTATGCAGGGTATGATTATATCCGCCGCAAAATTCGGGTCTACATTCATCTCGCTGACATGTTTTCTCCTGAACTCCTCGCCAGAAAAGCCATACATCCTTTCCACCGCTTTGTTGGAATATATAATATAGCCGTTCAGGTCGACTATCTGGACGCCATCAGGTGCTTCTTCCACAGCACTGGAAAGTAGCCTCAGCATCTCCTCGGCTTGTTTGCGATCTGTGATATCGCGCGCTGTAGTAAGAAGTAGTTTACTTCCACAAAGCTCTACCATATCCACATTCAGCAGGGCAGTATAAATTGTGCCATCCTTGCGTTTGAGCCTGACTTCCCTGTCACGCACAATGCCATTCTCCCTCAAAGCTTTAAATAATTCCATGCGTTCCCCAGGTTCGGCGTAAGTAGCCCCAACACCTACTGATCTTAGCTCTTCAAGAGTGAAACCCATCATCTTTTGTATACTCGGATTGGCATCAAGCACATTGCCTTCAAGGTCTGCTATTCCTATTCCCACCGGAGCAGCCTCAAATAATAAACGATACTTTTCATTTATAGTTGTTAAGTCAGCCTCAGGTTTTTCTCTTTTTTTCATGTTGCGCTTAATATATCGTACTTTTTAGTAGATATATTATTTTACTCTCCAGATGAAAAGAAGCCGAAAGTGACCGCAGTGCCCTTTTACAAATTAGGTGGTTCGGGCATGATAGACGGTATAATTGGTGTAAGTATATTATTTATTGGACGATCGTATTTTTTCATAAAATAATGTCCTTATCCGGGCAATTTCTTTCCTCCAATGGATAAAACTATATACTCATTGACTGAAACTATTAATTATGACAATAAGTGAAACCGTGTGCCGCGAGAGCATTAATCATAGTCCTGCTATTACAATACCTGAGAACCAGAAATATGATCTGGCGTGTGTGAACTGCAAAACGGCTTATTTTAACGATCGCCTGAAATGTGATTCTGACAATGGGCTCCTGCGTACAAATTACCGAAACAAAAAACTTGAATTAAAAGATGTCCCGGGAATTGGGAAATTCCATGACTGGCTGCCTGTTAATGAGCTCATGATCACTGATTCAGGTCCGGTCACATACAGGAGCACAGAACTTGCGCGAAACCTTGGACTTACTAACCTTTTCATTGGTTTTAATGGCTACTGGCCAGAAAGGGGAGCTAATATAAGAACATGCAGTTTCAAGGAGCTGGAGGCTTTTCCAACGCTCACAAAATTCAAGAAATCGGGTAAATCCCTTGTTCTTGCTTCTGCCGGGAATACGGCGCGAGCTTTTGCTCATGTGTCTGCGATGACAGGTGTAAATGTCTATATCGTTGTTCCGGGAAGTGGGATATCAAGGATGTGGCTGCCTGAAGAGCCCACTGATTCAATTCATTTTATACAAATGGGTAATAATTGCGATTATACGGATTCCATACACCTTGCCGAAAGACTTTCTGCCGCGCCAGGTATGCAGGCTGAAGGCGGCGCAAGGAACGTTGCACGAAGAGATGGTATGGGAACAGTGATGCTTGATGCATCGGTTTTTATGAAACGGATACCAGACCATTATTTCCAGGCAATAGGAAGCGGAACAGGAGGGATAGCGGCATGGGAAGCGGCACTGCGGTTGCTTGAAGACGGAAGATTTGGTACAGCGCTCCCGGAACTTCATCTTTCCCAGAACCTTCCATTTGTGCCAATGTTCAATGCATGGGAAGCAGGGAGACGCGAAATTATAAAAGATATTGATATGCCCGAGCCCAAGAAACTTATTCATGAGATGTATGCCGATATCCTTTCCAACAGAGAACCGCCGTATTCAGTACCCGGGGGCGTCTATGATGCTTTGTGTGAAACGAATGGCAGTATGTATGCGATTTCCAACAATGACGCGAAGAAAGGTGTAAATCTATTTGAAGAGCTTGAAGGCATTGATATATTCCCGCCTGCGGGAGTTGCCGTTGCCTCATTGATCGAAGCAATAGATGCCGGAAAAGTTAAAAAGGATGAATATATTCTATTAAATATAACCGGCGGTGGAGTAAAACGCGTTGAGCAGGATCATCATCTTTATAAGATCGAACCATCAGCACATGCTGAGAATGCGAATGTTCCCCTCGATGAGATAATCTAATATTTTAGATAAACCTGAAAAACCGCAGATGAACGCAGATACGCCTGAACGAAAAGTTGTCGATATACTTAAACAAAACAATATCGATATTGCAGCCACACTTCCTTGTGACCGGATCAAGGTGTTACTTTTGCTTATTGCCAGAAACATCAGAACTATCCCGCTCACTCGTGAAGAGAACGGTATCGGGATTTGTGCGGGTGTTTATCTTGGTGGGGGTCGGCCTGTCATGGTCATCCAGAGCACAGGCATTGGCAACATGATAAATGCGCTTTGTTCACTCAATCTTACTTATGACATCCCCATTCCGGTAATTGCAAGCTGGCGCGGTGTTTATAAAGAATCCATAGAAGCGCAATGGCAGCTTGGGAGGAGGTTGCCTGAGATCCTGGCAGCCTCAGGTATCAAGTTCACGATTATCGAATCGATCAAAGAAATCGATAAATTAGATGAAGCCATCAAAGAATCCTTCAGTAATTCTCACCCTCATGTTATCCTGGTATCTCCTGCTGTATGGGAAGGTTATGCATGTGAAATTCCCGAACCTCTGGAAATATGTTCAAGGAGTGTCGATCTGGAATTCAGCAGATCCATTAAAAAACCGGTATTGACAAGATACGAAGCGATCAAGAGCATCGTGGAAACGATTGATGATACCGGCGATATTATCGTCGCCAACCTGGGTATCCCATCAAAGGAATTATTTGAGATAAGGGACAGGAAACTCAATTTTTACATGCTCGGTTCAATGGGGCTTGTTTCATCTATCGGTTTGGGTCTTTCGATCATTCAAAAAAAACATGTTTATGTGATTGACGGGGATGGCAGCCTGCTCATGAATCCGAATGCCCTGATCAGCATTGGCGAATATCCAGCTCCAAACCTGACAATTATTGCAATTGACAATGCATCATACGGCTCAACCGGGAACCAGCAGACATGTACGCAAAGCCTCATCGACCTGGAATTGCTCGCAAAAGCTAGCGGGATAAAGCATACGTTAAAAGCGCATTCGCTTGATGAATTAAGAGAAGCCCTGCTGCTAAAAGCACAATTCATTCATGTAATTGTAAAACCAGTTAATGTAAAGTGTAAAGAGATCCCCTTTTCTGCTAATGAAATAAAGAAAAGGTTCATGAGAGCCCTTGAGGCATGATTTTGCGCTTAATCAAGTATTACCGATATCTTCAAACCACAGATCATGGTTTTTCTCAATAAAGTCCTGCATCATGGTGATGCATTCGTTATTATCAAGGTTTATTACTTCAACCCCGTGCTGCTCCATAAATTCTTCAGAGCCTTCAAATGTCCTGGATTCACCGATAATCACTTTCTTAATCCCGAATTGGACAACAGCACCGCCGCAAAGGTAACATGGCATTAACGTGGAATAAAGGATTGAATCCTTATAACTCCCAATCCTGCCTGCATTTCTCAAACAATCAATCTCTGCATGAGCCATAGGGTCGTCCTTCTGTAATCTCTGGTTGTGACCTCGTCCTATTATTTTACCGTCTTTCACAAGGACTGAACCAATCGGTATTCCTCCCTGAGCGGAACTTTTTTTAGCCTCTTGGATTGCTGCCTCCATAAATTCATCCATATTTTACCTTCCAAATAAATTATCCATAATTTTATTCCATATGTATATCAGTTTGCCTTTTTCACCTTCACTGAGCTGGTATATTCATCTTTGAGTTCTATCAAATATTATCTGATTATTATACTCTATCCTGGTTATCCTATGATAAGGAATATACACATCCTCCAAAATGCCTTGAAGAACAAGAAATGACTTGTCTATATTTTTGATCATGCCCCCATCTACCATTTTTATATTTCCCGGCGCGCCCCTATGGATATAATATATTCTGCATTTTGAAAGATCGAATCTCCATTTTATCTCGTTGAAAAGATCCCTTGGATATTTCGACCTGAACATGAAATATTATCTGGTCACATAATATTTAAGAATAAGTATTGACGGGGAATCAATTATATAGCAACCAATAAGATGCTGACTGATTTTCAAAATCTTGCATCTTCTCTCTATTCCGCGCCCGGCTCTTCACTCATTTCATACATAGTCCGCATGCGTTCAATTGCAAGATCAATGGCTTCGGTCTCATTCCTATATATCCTGTGGTCTATGAGCCATTTCAAGTTTTCAATCGTGCGTTGACTGAATGCATAGTTTCTTCGCACACTTGCTTCGCTCAATTCTTTGCGTTTCATCTCGCACATATTATAATACGTACTAATATTTATACCTTTGCAGCAACAAGCAGGAAAATCAAGAAAAAAAATAGGAGTATATAAGAAAATTAAGTGCTCCAATGGGGAGAATTAAAGAATTTTATTATATATTGATGCGAGAGATGGGATTTGAACCCACGAATGCCTGCGCAATTGGATCTTAAGTCCAACTCCTTTGGCCGCTTGGATACCCTCGCACATTTGCACCTTATTATACACAAGGTTTATATCTGTATTTACCAGGTATTTATTGCCTTTTTATGATACATTAGCTTAAATCTTGCTAGTGTTTTGACACAATCTTAAGTCCTGTACTGCCGCTTGGTTATCCTCCGCACAGGGAGGCGACGTTAAATATCTTTTAGAGGCAAAATTATGACGCTTCGTATCATATTTTTAACATGCAACTCTTAGGGATTAATGTCCTTATAGTTGCAGGGGATATAAAAAAGTAGGTATGAGTATTACAGTTGGTTAGGTCAAATTTCCTCCCCTCGCATTCCTACTTATTTTCCACTACATTGAAAATCTTACCGTTTCCCCTGGACATCGACAACTCATTTGCATGAACGATGTCATCCACAAATAAAATCCTGGGTTTGCATTCCGTCTACATCTGTCAACTTGACCATTGGCTCCGAAGAAGCAGAACGAAATAATATCCGGATTCTACAATCCGGAAATTCGATAGAAACATTTAAGGTTAATAAAATCGTACAAGGGGCGCACGTCTATGAGGTTTTAAGAGAATTGCCATTTATTGAGGAATATTTTTCATCCGTGATTGGTAGCGTTTATTTAAGATTCGTGGATGATACTGTTGGGCTCGTAGCTCAGTCAGGCAGAGCACCGGGCTTTTATTCAAATGAGAAGAAACCCGATGGTCGAGGGTTCAAATCCCTCCGAGCCCGTCTGCCCGGGAGGTAATTTTGTGAAAGAGAAAGAGAATACCGGCAGGGAATTCAATCCCCTAAAACATATAATGGTACCGAATCACGAAATATTAATTGAGGATGAAGTTAAAAAAGTATTAACAGAATTTAATGTGGAAAAAGAGCAATTGCCTAAAATCCGTGTAATAGATCCTACTGTAGTGGCCTCGAAAGCTAAAATCGGAGATGTAATACGAATCACCCGTGAAAGCAAAACAGCAGGCAGATCTTATTATTACCGAATGGTAATCGCGTGAGTTGTAAATAGAGGTAATATGTTGGACAGAAGGGTACTATCAAAAGCGTATTTTACAAGTGATAAAATTGTTAGACATCATGTAGATTCTTTTAATGATTTCCTGGACCATGGTCTCCAGAAAGTCATTGAGGAGCAGAGGATAATTGAAACTGAAATTGAGGGAACATATGTAAAACTCAAAAAGATAAGAGTCGGTTTCCCTGTTGTGAGAGAGGCCGATGGGGCCGTTGATAAACTTCATCCCACCGAAGCAAGGCTTCGAAATATTACTTATGCGGCGCCGCTTTTCCTGAGTATGGCAATCGTAACGCCGGAGGGTGAAAAGGAAGAAAAAGAAGCGGAGATCGGCTTACTCCCCATAATGATCTGGTCAAAGGCATGTAACCTTGTAGGATTGTCCCAGAAGGAAATGATCGAACTGGGAGAAGACCCGCAAGATCCCGGTGGATTTTTCATAGTGAACGGGACGGAACGTGTTATAACCACCCTTGAAGATCTTGCCCCGAATAAGATCCTTGTGGAAATGGAAGAACGATATGGTGAAAATATTGAAGTTGCCAAAGTATTCTCCCAGCGCAGGGGTTATCGCGCCCTTGTAGTTGTTGAGAGAAACAAAAAGTCGATTCTTGAAGTTTCATTCCCATCCATATCCGGAAGGATAAATTTTATCACACTAATGAGGGCTCTGGGCATCGAGACTGACCAGGATATTGTCAATGCCGTGTCTGATGATCCTGAGATTATCAAATTCATGCTTGAGAACCTTGAAGAAGCCGAGGCGGCCAATAAGGTCGAAGCAATGGAAAAGATCGGGTTAAGGGTGGCTTCAGGCCAATCCAGGGATTACCAGGTCAAAAGGGCTAATTATGTTATTGACAGGTATTTATTGCCCCATCTGGGTAACGATGAAATTCACAGGATCGTAAAAGCACAGTTTATCGGACGGATGGCTCAAGCATGTTTTGAACTGGCGCTTGGCAAAAGAGGCAGTGATGATAAAGACCATTATGCGAATAAGAGGCTCAAACTGTCTGGAGAATTGATCGAAGACCTTTTCAGGGTATCTTTCAACAGGCTTACACGTGATATTAAATACCAGCTTGAAAGGGCAAGCATGAGGAACAGGGATTTGAATGTAACTACAATTGTCAGGTCAGATGTTTTAACCGAACGACTTGTACATGCACTGGCTACCGGTAACTGGGTCGGGGGCAGAACAGGAGTGTCACAATTGCTTGACCGCACGGATTATATTGCAACCCTGTCCCACCTGAGAAGAGTCATTTCACCTTTATCAAGAGCGCAACCGCATTTTGAAGCAAGGGATTTGCATCCCACCCAGTGGGGAAGAATATGCCCGTCAGAAACGCCTGAGGGTCCTAACTGCGGACTTGTGAAAAACTTTGCCCAGTTAGTGGAGATATCAACAGCTGCCGGTAATGAAGCACAGCTTAAGAAAATGCTACTGGATATGGGTACCGCGCCGATCATACCCCAGCTTCTTGCAGAAGAAGTTCCCACAACATACGCCACGGAATTAGAAGCGCTCGAGGAAGCTGAAGACATAAAAACAAACATGCCGGAAGAGGAGGCTGAATCATTTGAATAAGGCTAGAGTTTTTTTAAACGGTGAACTTATTGGTACTATTGCCAATCCAAAAGAACTCGTCCATAATTTGAGAAAAAAACGAAGAATGGGTGAGATCAAGAAACAGGTGAATATCATATTCTATGAGGATACAAATGAGATCATCATCAATTCGGACCAGGGAAGAGCAAGACGACCGGCAATAATTGTTGAAAACGGCAAACCTCTTGTAACACCTGAGCATATTGAACGCCTGAAAAAGAAGGAGATAACTTTTGATAGTCTTTCTGAAGCTGGTTTGATCGAGTACCTGGATGCTGAAGAAGAAGAAAATGCGTTCATAGCGATCGATGAAGAGAATTTGACCCCCAAGCATACTCATCTTGAGATGGACCCATCTTTGATCCTTGGAATCTGCACAGGCATGGTTCCTTTCCCGGAACACAATGCATCGCCAAGGAACACAATGGGTGCAGGCATGGTTAAACAGTGTCTTGGCATGTCAACACCAAATATGAAATTAAGACCGGATACAAGAGCCCATGTGTTGCATTATCCGCAGAAAGCGCTTACTTCGACCCAGACCGCAGAAGCGATCGGTTTTGATACTCGCCCGGCAGGACAAAATTTCGTTGTTGCAGTATTATCTTACGAAGGTTATAATATTGAAGATGCCCTTGTCATAAATAAAGGTGCGATCGAACGCGGGCTTGGAAGAAGTCATTTCTTCAGGACGAACGAAGGAGAAGAAAGAAAATACCCCGGCGGCCAGGAAGATAAATTCGAGATCCCTGATACGGAAGTAAGGGGGGCCAGAACTGCAGAAGTTTACAATCACCTTGATGCCGATGGTCTTGTTAATCCCGAAATACCAGTCGGTCCAAATGATGTCCTGATCGGAAAAACAAGCCCGCCGAGGTTCCTGGAAGAGCCAACGGAATTAGGTTTGAGCCCTGTTCAGCGCAGAGAGAGTTCTGTCACAATGCGTTCAAATGAGAAAGGCATTGTAGATACCGTGATACTTACCGAATCTGAAAACGGGTCAAGGCTTGCAAAAGTGAGGACACGGGATTACAGGATACCCGAGATCGGGGATAAATTCGCCTCACGGCATGGCCAGAAAGGGGTAATTGGCCTGATAGTACCTTATGAGGATATGCCATTTACAGAGAATGGTCTGGTTCCTGACCTTATACTTAACCCACATGCTATCCCTTCAAGAATGACCGTAGGTCACGTTCTTGAGATGATAGGTGGTAAAGTAGGGGGACTTGAAGGACGAAGGATCGACGGAACGGCTTTCTCAGGAGAATCCGAAGAGAATTTAACATCCTCACTTGCGAAATTTGGATTATCGAACACCGGCAAAGAAGTTTTTTATGATGGTATAACAGGTAATAAGATCCAGGCGGATATCTTTGTCGGAGTTATCCTGTACCAGAAACTATACCATATGGTATCTTCAAAAATGCATGCCAGGTCGCGCGGACCTGTGCAGGTATTGACCAGACAACCAACTGAAGGCAGAGCAAGAGAAGGGGGCTTGAGGTTTGGAGAAATGGAAAGAGATGTTCTTATCGGGCATGGCGCAGCAATGGCGCTTAAGGAAAGACTGCTCGATGAATCAGACAGGGTCATGGAATATGTATGTTCCAATTGCGGCATGATAGCCACACTGGACAAAAGAAGGAATACTACTATTTGCCATGATTGTGGCGCAGAAACGGATATACACCCTGTTGAGATGAGCTATGCTTTCAAATTGCTCCTTGATGAAATAATCTCTCTTGGCGTAGCGCCAAGGCTTGAGTTAGAAGATGCTGTGTAGGTGAAGATTATGGTAATTGCAACCCCAAAAAGAATAAAACAGATCAGATTCGGACTTATTTCACCTAAAGAATTCAGGAAAATGAGTGTCACAAGAATCATAACTGCTGATACATACGATGATGACGGTTTTCCCATTGAAATGGGATTGATGGATACAAGACTTGGCGTGATAGACCCGGGTCTGCGCTGTAAGACCTGCGGTGGAAGAGCGGGCGAATGCCCCGGCCATTTTGGGCATATAGAACTTGTGGCGCCAGTAATGCATGTGGGTTTTGCCAAGCTTATACGCAAGATCCTGAGAGCAACATGCAGGAATTGCGGAGCGTTGCTTCTTGACCCTGCACAGAAAAAAGAGACCGTTGAAAAGATACGGGTCCTTAAGAAAATGGGACAATCCATTGAAGATGTTGTAAATGACGTTTTTAAGGAAGCACGGAAAGCGGGAAAGTGCCAGTATTGTAATGAAGAGCAAAAAGAGATCAAATTTGAAAAACCCACAACATTTGTGGAAGACGGTCATAAACTGATGCCAACGGACATTCGTTCACGTCTTGAAAAAATGACTGATGAGGATATTGAAGTGATCGGTATGGATTCCAAGAATGCACGTCCGGAATGGATAATTCTTACTGTTCTTGCTGTTCCTCCGGTCACGATGAGGCCGTCAATTACCCTTGAATCAGGACAAAGAAGCGAAGATGACCTTACACACAAACTTGTAGATATAATCCGAATTAACCAGAGGTTCCAGGAAAACCGTGAAGCTGGGGCACCACAATTAATAATTGAGGATTTATGGGAATTATTACAGTATCATATAACCACATTTATTGATAATGCAGTTTCAGGAGTGCCCCCGGCCCGCCATAGATCGGGGAGGCCCTTGAAAACCCTGTCCCAGAGATTAAAAGGTAAAGAAGGAAGGTTCAGGGGAAGCTTATCTGGTAAGCGTGTTAATTTCTCTGCAAGAACAGTGATATCACCTGACCCAAATCTTGATATGCATGAAGTAGGAGTTCCCCTTGCAATTGCCAAGGAACTCACTATAACATTATATGTAACACCAAGGAATATTAATGAAGTAAAGGAATATGTCAGGCGCGGTCCTGATAACCATCCTGGCGCCAATTATATCGTCAGGGCGGATGGAAGAAGGTTAAGGATCACTGATAAGAATGGCGCTGAACTTGCAGACCTCGTTGAATTGGGATGGAAAGTTGACAGGCAGATGAAAGATGGGGATATAGTTTTATTCAACAGGCAGCCCTCACTTCACAGGATGAGTATAATGGCTCATGAAGTAAAAGTGTTGCCACATAAGACCTTCCGACTCAATCCGGCCGTATGCCCGCCATATAACGCTGACTTTGATGGTGATGAAATGAACATGCATGTACCGCAAACAGAAGATGCGCGTGCGGAAGCAAAAATACTGATGAATATACGGGAGAATATCATCTCCCCGAGATTCGGAGGGCCTATCATTGGCGGTATCCATGACCACATTTCAGGTCTTTTCTTACTTACAAATAGTAAAGATAAGATTAATAAAGATGATGCGCTGGAACTCCTTGCGAAATCCGAGATATGGGAATTGCCCGAACCCGCAGGAAAAGAAAACGGGAAACCATATTGGAATGGAAAACAGATCTTCAGCCAGATCCTTCCAAAAGGCCTTAACCTGGAATTCAAGGCAGAAATATGTGAACAATGCGATAACTGCAAAGGTGTTGACTGTGAACATGACGCTTATGTAGTGATAAAAGATGGTGTGCTGGAAAAAGGTTCAATTGATGAAAAAGCAGTGGGCGCCTTCAAAAGTGTGATCATTGACAAATTGATAAAAGAATTCAATACTGCTATAGCCTGTAAATTTATTGATGATTCTACCCGACTTTCTATCAGGGGCATTATGAGAAGCGGGTTCAGTTTTGGGATTAACGACGAATATGTACCTCCCGAAGCACAAAAACAGATAAATGAGGTCTTGAACTCGGCTACTGATAAGGTGGAAAAATTGATTCTTGCTTACGAAGCCGGCGAGCTTGAACAGTTACCAGGGCGAACCATCCGGGAAACGCTTGAAATGGAAATAATGAAGGAACTAAGTAAAGCAAGAGATGCTACCGGTGAAATTGCAGGACGACATCTGGGAATGGATAATTCTGCAGTGATAATGGCAAAGTCAGGCGCCAGGGGTTCGATGCTTAACCTTACACAGATGGCGGCATGCGTTGGACAGCAGGCTGTTCGAGGTGAAAGAATCCAGAGAGGATACGCAGGACGGACATTATCCCATTTCGATAAAGGCGACCTGGGAGCGCAAGCCCACGGATTTGTAAAAGCAAGTTACAAGGGTGGACTATCGCCCACTGAATATTTCTTTCATGCAATTGGTGGAAGAGAAGGTCTTGTGGATACAGCTGTAAGAACATCGCAGTCCGGGTACTTGCAGCGCAGGCTTGTGAATGCTCTCCAGGATCTTGAAGTACAATATGATGGCACGGTGAGGGATACAAGGAACATGATCATCCAGTTCAAATTCGGAGAAGATGGTATCAATCCTATGAACAGTGATTTCAGCAAACCTGATGCAGTAAAGCGAATAATTGATTCAGTAACAGGGGTGAAGGAATGAGCGCAAATCCAAAAAATCATGATGAGATGATCTCAGATCTCAAGTTGCCCCAGAATGTAATTGATAACCTTAACCGCGAACTTAAAGATCGCAAAGTCACAAAGAAACAGATGGAAGAAATCGTAAAACGCCTTTATATCGGATATGATAATGCCAAAATCGAAGCTGGTGAAGCTGCTGGCGTAGTGTCTGCGCAATCAATCGGAGAACCTGGTACTCAGATGACAATGAGAACATTCCACTACGCAGGTGTAGCAGAAATTAACGTTACGCTTGGTTTGCCCAGGTTGATCGAAATAGTTGATGCCAGGAAAAATCCAAGCACTCCGATGATGACCATATTTCTTGAAAAGGATTTTTCTCTTGATAGGGATAAAGCACGTGATCTTGCCTGGAAGATAGAGGCTACTTATATAAATGTCCTGGGCAGCATATCAACCGATATTACGGAAATGAAGGTCCTGATCGAACTGAATAAAAAAGCTCTAACCCAGAGGAACATGACTTCGAAGGCAATTGCAGAAAAAATCGAAGAGGAACTTGGGGTATCATGCGAAATCAAAGGAGATACGCTTGTATTAGTACCCAGTAAACCTTCATACAGGGAACTTTTGCAGCTTGTAAAAAGTGTTCATTCGATAATTTTGAAAGGTATTAAGGGTATAAAAAGGGTTGTTATCAGGAAGGAAGATAGCGGTGAATATGTATTATATACCGAAGGTTCTGTGCTCAAAGAAGTCCTTGCAATAGAGGGTGTTGATGCTACGAGGACAAGGACAAATAATGTAAATGAGATATTTGAAGTAATGGGAATTGAGGCGGCAAGGCAGGCATTGATCAATGAGGCTACAGACACCCTCAAAGAACAGGGTCTTAATGTGGATGTCCGTCATATAATGCTTGTATCTGATATCATGACTGTTGATGGGGATGTAAAACCCATAGGCAGGCATGGTATTTCTGGTGAAAAGGCCAGTGTGCTCGCAAGGGCTGCGTTTGAAGTAACGGTCACTCACCTGCTGGATTCCGGTATGAGGGGTGATGTTGATGAGCTAAGAGGCGTCACCGAAAACGTAATAGTCGGACAACCAATACGATTGGGTACAGGAAATGTTATATTAATTGCAAAAAAAGCTAAATAATGGAGAATAAGTATGGAAACTGATCTAAATAAAGTATTCAGAAGCGTTTTGTCAACAGGAAAAGTTGTTATAGGCACAAGGCAGGCCATTGATGCCGCAAAAAATGGAAAGGTGCAGATTGTTGTTTTATCATCGAATTGTCTTGAAAAAACAAGAACTGAATTAAAAGGAGTACCTGCGATAAACTATCCCGGAAACGGGTATGATCTTGGGATTGCATGTGGAAAGCCGTTCTCAATTACAGCTTTTGCGGTTCTGGAGCCGGGGGATTCCGGAATACTCTCTTTAAAGGAGAATGAATGAGTGAAGTCAAGTTAAGCATGGATGGAATGAGATACATCGCGTTATTTGAAAAGATAACCGGGGCGCAAGCAAAAGATTGCTTTGAGGATACCGAGAACAACAGGCTTCTTTTCGTAGTCAGGAACGGAGATATGGGACTGGCTATAGGAAAAGGCGGGGAACATATCAACAATGTGAAAAAAGCTATCGGTAAATCGGTAGAAATAATCGAACATTCTGATGATCCTGTTTTATTCATCAAAAATGCATTTCATCCAATTACTTTAAAAAATATTAATATTAAAATTAATGATGGCAAGCGTATAGCTTATGTAGAAGTTCCAACTAAAGAGAAGGGGCTTGCCATCGGGAGAGAAGGCAAAAACATTGAAAAAGTAAAAAAGCTCTCCTTAAGGCATCATAATATAAACGACGTAATAATTCAGTGATCAAAATTATATATACATATTGGAGGAAAAAACTACATGGGAAAAGGATTATACGCGGCTCGTAAACTGGAGAGCGTTGACAAGAGTAATAGATGGCACGATGGAGATTTCGCAAGACGAGCCCTTAATTTGGATGTAAAGGCTGATCCACTCGGAGGTTCCCCACAGGCAAGGGGTATTGCTCTTGAGAAAGTCGGTATCGAGGCAAAACAGCCAAACTCAGGTATCAGGAAATGTATAAGGCTTCAACTCATCAAGAACGGCAAACAGGTAACAGCTTTCTGTCCCCTGGACGGAGCAATTAATTTCATAGATGAACACGATGAAGTGGTCGTTGAACGGATCGGTGGAAAAATGGGCGGCGCAATGGGAGATATTCCGGGTGTTCGCTGGAAAGTAATATCTGTAAATAATGTTGATCTAAGACAAATGGTACTTGGCAAAAAGGCAAAACCGGTGAGATAAAATGCAGAAACTATTCGGAAAATGGGATTTTACAGAAGTTGAGGTCAAAGACCCGAGTGTTAAGGGTTATATTAATCTTACACCTGCCGTTGTTCCACATTCGGGAGGCAAGAATTCAAAAAAGCAGTTTGCCAAGTCGAACCTGAACATTGTGGAGAGGCTCATAAATAAAGTCATGCGCGAAGAGCATAATACGGGCGCCAAGATAACTGTTACTACGATAATGATGGAAGCATTTGAAACGATCAATAAGAAAACCGGTCAGAATCCGATACAGGTTCTTATAAATGCTATTACAAATGCCGGGCCAAGAGAGGAAACCGTCAGATTACAATATGGTGGCATAGCTGTTCCTAAATCAGTTGATACTGCCCCACAACGCCGTGTAGATACTGCTCTACGCCTGATCGCTGAAGGTGCCCAGAAGGCATCTTTCGGCACAAAGAAGCCCCTTTCAAATGCACTTGCAGAAGAGATAATTGCTGCAGCCAACCATGACGTAAAAGGATATGCCATGGGCAAGAAAGACAATATTGAAAGGGTCGCAAAAGCAGCGCGGTAAATTGCATAACTACGGTTATGTGATTACTTTTTTTTCATGTCAACGATCCTGGATTAGAAATCAGCAGTATCTCGCTTTTAATAATCACAACATAACAGCATCTTTGAAATTTTTAAAATGAGGATCTCCGGTCAATACCTTTATTTTTCTGCTCCGGGCTGATGCAAGAATTATTGCATCGGCAAGACCGAAATCGGGGGTTTTAACTCTATTCTGCGCATGTATTTTTGCAGATTCAAACACCTGCATATATGATATCATCTACATCAACATAAGATTGGTGGTATGTGTTTTGCGCCCGGATTCAAAAGGATCCAATGGGTGCTTATTTAGGCGACTACAAGAAGATTGATAAACAAGATGTCGTTCTGGCATTTGATAATACCGAGGAAAAAAAACAATTGTCGAGAAAGCATAGCGGGGAGATGCATAACGATAAATAGTATCAAAACAATATAAAGATGTCGAAGAAAACAACAAAAAATATCGAGAAGGAATATATCTGAGGGGATATAAAAATGAATGAAAAAGACGGGAAACAGCTCACGGTTGCAAAAGCGTATCCGAACGATTCCGGAAGAGGAATAGCGCGGCTTGATCCGCATACCCTCTTGGTTTTGCAGCTAATACCCGGAGACATAATTGAGATCGAAGGGAAAAAATCAACGGCTGCAAAAGTCTGGCGCGCTGACCGGAATGACTGGGAGGAAAATATAATCAGAATTGACGGTTTCATCCGGCAGAATGCCGGTGTTGGCATCGGTGATACCATCAAGCTAAGAAAGGCGAATGTACAGCCTGCGGAAAAGGTAGTGCTTGCACCATCTGAAGGCACTTCCATACAATTTGGCGGGGACGCTGAAGAAATGGTAAAACGCCAGATAATGAAACGTCCCATAACAAAAGGGGATATTATCCCTGTAATGAGTACCATGGCTCATCCATTTTTAGGCCGTGTCGTTACCGGGCAGGCCATACCTCTTATCGCGATCGAAGCCGAACCCGAAGGTATCATATTAATTACTGATAAAACAGAAATAAAACTCAGGGAGAAACCTGTTGTTCTTGATGTAACAGGGACAGGGATAACTTATGAAGACATCGGGGGACTGGGCGATGAGATCCAGCGCCTGCGTGAGATGATAGAACTTCCTATGAAACACCCTGAAGTATTTGAAAGATTGGGCATCGAGCCACCCAAGGGTGTTTTGATGCATGGCCCACCCGGGACAGGAAAAACACTCATTGCAAGAGCCGTTGCAAATGAATCCGGGGCCAATTTCTTCTCTATCGCGGGTCCAGAGATCATGAGTAAATATTACGGAGAGAGTGAGCAGCGGCTTCGAGAGATATTTGAGCAGGCAAATAAAGCTGCGCCTTCCATTATTTTCATTGACGAACTGGACTCCATTGCCCCGAAAAGGGAAGAAGTGACAGGTGAAGTGGAGCGGCGTGTGGTCGCGCAGCTGCTTACGATGATGGACGGGCTGGAAGAAAGAGGCCAGGTGGTTGTGATAGGCGCAACTAACCGCATTGACGCTATTGACCCTGCGCTTCGCCGTCCCGGAAGGTTTGACCGCGAGATAGAGATCGGAGTCCCGGACAGGCTTGACAGGATCGAGATATTCCAGATCCATACAAGAGGTATGCCGCTTTCTGAGGAAGTTAACATTGAATACATCTCCAACAGGACGCATGGGTTTGTAGGCGCAGATATTTCGGCGCTTGCAAAGGAAGCAGCTATGAAAGCGCTTAGAAGATACCTCCCCCAGATAAAACTAAAAGAGGTTGTTCCCCGCAAAATCCTGGAAAGCATGAAGGTAACAGCTAACGACTTTGAAGAGGCATTAAAGGAAGTTGAACCCTCGGCAATGAGGGAAGTAATGATAGAAGTGCCTGATGTTGTCTGGGATGATGTTGGCGGGCTTGATGACGCCAAGCAGGAAATAAAAGAAGCAGTAGAATGGCCTTTAAAATTCCCTGAGAAATTCCTGAAAATGAGCATCCGTCCGCCAAGGGGAATACTCCTATACGGTCCGCCGGGCACTGGAAAAACGCTACTTGCCAAGGCAGTGGCCAATGAGAGCTCTGCCAATTTCATAAGCGTCAGGGGCCCGCAGCTTCTATCCAAATGGGTGGGAGAATCAGAGAAAGCTATCCGCGAAGTATTCAAGAAAGCGCGTCAGGTTTCACCTGCAATAATTTTCCTTGATGAACTGGATGCTATCGCCCCCATCCGTGGAACTGAGTTTGGTTCAAAAACATCAGAAAGAGTGATAAACCAGCTGCTCACAGAACTTGACGGGATAGAAGTCTTAAAAAATGTGGTAGTAATTGCTGCGACCAATAGACCTGAAATAATAGACCCTGCCCTGATACGTTCCGGCAGGTTTGATCGGCTTGTATTTATTGGGCCGCCGGGAAGGTCTGGCAGGATCGATATATTTAATATCCATCTTAAGAACTTGAAAGACAGTCATCTTTCCGATAACGTGGATATTGAAGAGCTTGCAGATCTTACGGAAAATTATGTTGGTTCTGATATTGAATCCTTGTGCAGGGAGGCGGTAATGCTTGCCCTGAGGGAGAATTTCGAGACAGATATTGTGGAAATGAAGCATTTCCGTGATGCACTTAAGAAAGTAAGGCCTGCGCTTGCCGAAGATATGGTAGAATATTACCAGAAACTCCAGGAGCAATTTAAAGGCGGGACAAAACAGGAACAGAAGTCTTATATAGGTTATAGGTGAAAAAAGCATATTAAATGAACACTTTAATTGGAGAAACGTTCATTGAGGGATTACTATGGCAAAAATACTTGCAAAAAATTTAGCTAACAAGAGAGTGATGCTTACTGACGGGTCAGAGCTCGGATTTGCTACTGATGTTGTAATGGATATGCAGGGCGGAGCTTTGTTATATCTTGTCGTAAAACCATCGAACAATATAGATACATCAAAATACAAGAAACAAAATAATTATGTATTGATACCATTCGATGCGGTAAGGGCCGCCAAGGATTATGCTATTGTAGACAAGAAGATGATCACCGGCAGCGACTTTGATTAATCTTTTTTTTATATCAGAGTGGCAGAAGGCAGTGTTTTGAAAGGTGAACCGAAAGTCACGATCGTCTGTTCAACCCAGGACAGGGCTAGCCAGAATATCAAGAATTGCCTTTTCTCACTTCGAAAATGGAATTATATATCTTCTGAAGAAAGTATCCCTGTTTTTGAGTATAAGGATTTCAGGATAGTGGAAATAGGTGAATCTCTAATTCTCCAGGACGGTCTGGATAAAAAAGTAGCCGGATTGGGTTATCCAGCATCCCTTATAATTTTTGCTTCCAAACACAGAAGCAAAGATTTACGCGCTATTCTTACTGTACATTCTACAGGCAATGTTAATGAAGCAAAATTCGGTGGAACTCCTCGAAAACTATCAGCGGCCGCGCCGCAGGCTGTAAGGTCGCTGCTTCGCTCACTGAAAATGCTTTCTGGAAATGAAGATTATGAAGTTACTCTTGAATGTACGCATCATGGTCCAAGCGACCTTGATGTTCCATCTGTTTTTATAGAAGTAGGAAGCAGCGAAGCACAATGGCTTGATGACGTGGCAGGGCGAATAGTTGCGGAAGCCATACTTCTTTTAAATGACAGTGATTCACCCGTTGCTGTGGGTTTTGGAGGTACGCATTATGCTCCAAGACAAACTTCGTTGATCCTTTCTACGGATATCACTTTTGGTCACATTTTTCCCTCACATGCCCTGGATGAACTGGATGAAACTATGGTACTCCAGGCCTTTGTTAGAAGTGGAGCTGATTTTGCATATTTTGACCGAAAATCCATGAAGGGTGAGCAGCGTGAGAAGCTGGGCAGGATGATTGAAGCGGGGGGGTTTGAAGTTCTAAAGGAAAGCGACATCAGAGAAATGGATGGAGTACCCTGGGAATTTTGCGAGCAGCTGCGAAAAAGAGTAAAGGAGATCTGCCCATCCGGGAAACCTGTGATCACAGAAGGGATTAAATGCGCCCTTTCCTCCTGTCAGACATGCATATGCCCCAGGGTTAAAATCGCAAGGATCAATCCCGCGCTTTTATCAGAAGCTGAAAAACTTGATAAGAACGGTCTTAAGGCATTCCTCTGTGAACATAATATAGCCTATATCGAATATGAGGACGGGAGATTCGCTCATATCCTTATCGGGATTGATGATTCATGTGCCAGGCTGGCTGCGGAAGAATTGAGGGATAAATGCGTGGAAATTATAAAAAAACATTATGATGTCTATCTGGATAAAGGAATTCTGCAAATATCTGACAGGAAATTTAGCCCGAAACTTGCAAAATCACTCGGAATTACTGATATGCAGCTTTATGGGCGGCTGGCCAGAGGTGAATCCGTGATAATAGGCGGAAAAACTATAAATCCAGAGATGGTATATGAAACAAATAAAAGAGCCATTAAATTAAATTAATAAACGATGGAGAAGAAGCATGGAATCAATAATTAAAGAGGCAATATCAAGAGCGGGTGAATCTCCAATGCCAGTGATTGGGGATACAGACAGGGAACTTTTGGAAATATTAAAGGAATTAAAGACAAATATTGTTGTCATAGGATGCGGAGGTTCAGGCTCGAACACCATCCAGAGGATTTCAGATGAGGGAATAATCGGGGCGGAGCTTTACGCTATCAATACGGATGCCCAGCATCTTTTAAGTATCCAGGTTAAAAAGAAGATCCTTATCGGGAGAAACCGGACCAGGGGGCTTGGCGCAGGAAGTCTTCCTTCTATAGGACAGGATGCAGCTAATGAATCAAAACCTGCAATAGAGAAAGCCGTGGGGAATGCAGATCTTGTTTTTATCACCTGCGGACTTGGCGGGGGAACAGGTACTGGTTCAGCCCCTGTTGTGGCAGAACTTGCGCGTGATGCCGGAGCATTGACAATAGCTGTTGTAACACTTCCATTTTCAGTGGAAGGACAAATCCGCATGGACAATGCTGAAGCAGGACTTGAGCGCCTCCGCGATGCTGTGGATACGGTCATCGTAGTCCCGAATGACAAATTGCTTGAAGTTGTCCCTCATCTTCCTTTGCAGACAGCTTTTAAGGTATGCGATGAAGTCTTGATGCGCTCAGTTAAAGGAATAACCGAATTGATCACAAAACCCGGTCTTGTAAATCTTGATTTTGCTGATGTCAGGGTTATTATGCAAAAGAGCGGCGTAGCCATGATAGGTCTGGGTGAGGCTGAAGGCGAGAACAAGGCGATCGAATCTGTTCAGAAAGCTCTCAGGAGCCCCCTCCTTGATGTTGATGTATCCGGCGCATCAGGTGCACTTGTAAATGTGGTGGGAGGGCCGGATATGACTATAGCTGAAGCTGAAAGCGTTGTAAATGAGCTATACACACGCATTGATCCCAAGGCAAGATTAATATGGGGCGCAATGGTTGATCCTGACCTTGAAAATGTCGTAAGGACAATGGTTGTAGTAACGGGTGTTACATCGCCCCAGATCCTTGGTAAGAATACCAAAGGAAATATTGCTACGGCTAAATATGGGATTGATTTTGTAAGATAGCTGGAATGCTATGCCTGCATACATAAACGAGATATTCAATTCCATACAGGGTGAAGGTCCTTATGCAGGCATGCGCCAGGTGTTTGTCAGGTTTGAAAAATGCCAGCTCTTTTGTTCTTACTGCGACACACCACGAACACGTGAAATTTCAGGCTCCTGCAGGATAGAGACACATGCAGGAAGCGGAAAATTTGACCAGGCACAAACACCGCTTCATAGGGAAGATGTTGAAGATTACATCCGGAAATTGTGGACATCCTCAACAAAATATGTCAGCCTGACAGGCGGGGAACCGCTGCTGCATGCAGATTTTATCAAGACGCTTGACCTTGAATATCCCATATACCTTGAAACTAATTCCGGCTTTCCTGAAAAAGCGCGGGAATTAAAGGATATTATCGCAATAGCATCATGCGACATTAAATTGCCAGAACATGATTGTACTGACCATTATTCGCAGCTTTTGAAAAATGAGCTTGAGACGATCTCTATCTTGAATGAGACTGCAAAGACCTTTGTAAAAGTAATAATCATGCCAGAGACTACAAAACAATCATTATCATTTGCTATCGAAGGTGTCAAATCAATTGACGATAATATACCTTTTATCCTTCAGCCTGTAACTTCAGATAAAAAAGTCCCTTCATCATTATTGTTTGAACTGATGGATTTTGCCGGCGAAAAATTAAAAGATGTGCGTGCTATTGGGCAAACGCACAAGATGATGAACCTTCTTTAACTATTGGTTGCTGTAGCCAGGTTAATCACTTTTTGGGCATCGGTTGATGGCCCGACTTTGATCATTGAATCTTTGGTTGTCCAGATAACACTATATATAGGTATTTGAGTCCCATTTTTTGTTTTATATCGTATCACTTGTGTTGCTTTATGACCATTTATGGAAATCTCAGTAAATGGATTATAGTTAGCATCTTTGTACTGTGATTTATACTCGTCAATAAGTACCTGCGGCGTTTCTGTATTGAAAACATCTATATTTAAATCAACGTCATCGGTATCAGTCTTATATATTCCTTCTATGGCTTTTCTCGGAGAGTTACCGATTTCAACATAAGTTTCAGTAACATCTATGAATGTGATTCCTGCAGGCAAATTAACAGTGGGGATTTGTTCGTATTTGATCGTATCAGTTTTATTTACTGTATTATTACCAGTTTTATCATCAATACAACCGGAAACAAAAGCAGCCACGGCTAATAACATAATTAATAATATAATTTTTTTAAACATATTTTCTCCTGGGCTTCATATACGCCTTTGGATAAAAAAAGATAACGGTCATAATCACAAGTTTTAAAATCATTGTCGATATACTCCATGCATGGATTATCGCAAAGGTTCGATCGGACATGTATTTGCAGTAAGGATTGACCATGGGGAAGATGTGCTTGCAGAGCTTTCAGGGCTTGCGGTCAAAGAGGAAATTAGATCCGCTTTTTTTATTATGCTTGGCGCAATGGGAAGAGCAGAACTCGTTACAGGGCCAAAAGACAAGGTTGTTCCACCATCAATAGTGTGGTCAAAATTCGACGATGCACGAGAAATATTAGGCGCAGGCAATATTTTCTGGGAAAATGGGGCTCCGAAGATACATCTTCACGGGGCCGCCGGAAGCAGCGAGGGAATGACCATGGGTTGCATCAGGAAAGCAGCAGAGGCATTCATGGTGCTGGAGGTATTTATTGTTGAGATGGATATTGTAGCGGAAAGAGTACATGATGAAAAAATCGGATTTTCACCGATGACATTTGAATGATTCAATTCAATAATTATAAACCGATCTTGTTTGATAGTATTGGCAAAGTACAAATACCACGAATGATAATTATAAATCTGTGGGAACATGGCAAAACTCGTAATTATCTATGGCACCGGGTCACATAACACAGAGAAGATTGCAGAAGCTATAGAGGAAGGCGCAAGAGCAGAAGGCATTGAAACCATACTGGAAAATGTTTCTAATGCGGATAAGAACGACCTCAGTGATGCAGATGCTATCGCCATCGGTTCGCCAAATTACCGGGATTTAATGATGCCAACTGTGCAAAAGTTCCTGAATGAATTGGCTGATGTTGACCTGTCGGGGAAAACTGGCCTCGCTTTCGGATCTTATGGATGGGGGCTTGAAGCCATACAGGCGATCAATAAGCAATTGACATCATACGGTGTTGAGATGATAAAGGATCTGTGTATAAAAAGGATGCCCGGGGAAGAAGAACTTGAGATATGCAGGAGGGTTGGCTCGTTTCTTGCCTGTAAGATAAACAATAAGGAGGTAAAATGTGCAGCGTAGGTGATTCGTTCGGCGTAGAACTCGAAGGCGGCATGGAATCGCACAAATATTTATGCAATCACTGCAGCAAGATGTTCAAAGGCATTGGCACTAATTTGAAATGCCCGAAATGCTTTTCAAAAGACATTAAATGCGTCGAGTGAACCGCTCCGGGATAAAGTCACGGAGCGTCCCGCTGCATCGGCTCTCTGCTTGAGAGTCCTTGACGGACGTAAATTCCGGTAATTGACAAACTCAACTACTTTCCCAGCGTATCCTGCCTTGGATTTCGTTAAGGTCATCAACTGATACCAGCATCGGATATGGATTTCGCAAGATGATGGTTCTGCATCATGTTTCTTATTTGCAAATCTTCAAACTTGATCAGGTCATAGGTATCCACCAGCGTTTTTGCGGTTTTATGAGCAAAATCTGTTCTCTGATTCCTGATCTTCC
>CAJPFJ010000036.1 GCA_905339155.1 Methanosarcinales archaeon | reverse complement strand
GACAATCAAATTACCGTCTATCAAACACCTGATGGAAGAATCAATATTGAGGTGCTCTATGCAAATGAAAACATCTGGCTTCCCCAGAAACGGATTGCGGAACTGTTCGATGTAGACCGAAGTGTTGTCACCAAACACCTGAAGAACATCTTTTCTGAGAATGAGTTACAGGAAGATTCAGTACGTGCAAATTTTGCACATACTGCCGAAGATGGAAAGGAATATCAGACAAACTTTTATTCCCTTGAAGCGATCATCGCGGTGGGGTACAGGGTTAACTCAGAACGAGGCACACAGTTTCGGCAATGGGCAGTTTCAATTCTTCAGCAATATATTCATAAAGGCTTTGCGATCGATAGCGACAGATTCAAATTTGGTTCTCGTTTCAGTACGCGATATTTTGATGACTTACTCGAAGAAATTCGGGATATCCGTTCCAGTGAGCGGATGTTGTACCAGAAAATTACCGATATTTACTACTTCTATTGACTATTCGGTAAAAGCGGATGATACAAAACAGTTCTTTGCCACGGACAGAACAAACTGCACTTTGCCATTACAGGGCAGACCGCCGCGGAAATTATAGCAGCGCGAGCCAGAAGTGACAAGCCAAATATGGGATTGAGATCATGGCGAAAAGCGCCTGGCGGTAAAATCATGCCAGGTGATGTTGCCATAGCAAAAAACTATCTGGACAAACCTGAGCTTGATCATTTGAACCGCATAGTCACTATGTATCTTGATTTTGCGGAATTACAGGCGGTTCGAAATAAGCCAATGTATATGAAAGATTCAAGAAAATCCAGGATAAAAATTACATCTCAGATTTTGACAAAGAGATAAAGAGGATCACAGGAAAAAAAGACGATGATGATTAAAATTCAACAGATAAGAATAAAGTATTTGGAGATGTAATATAATTAAAACAAACGAACCGGAGGGCACAATGTTTACAGTAAAAGGTGGTTATAAATATGAAGGGTAATTATTCAAAAGGAGAAAAAACAGAATATCTCGATTTAAATAAATTCTCATTTAACAAATCCAGGAAGCTGCTGGAAAGTTATATGGGTCTTTAAGCGATACGATAATAGAAGAACGCAGAGGAATAACTTAAAGTTTTTTACAATGACACTCATCACCGAAAGCAACATAGAAACTTTCGCCATCGAAATTCTCCAGAAATTAGGCTGGCAATACGTTCACGGCCTGTCCATCGCCCCCGGCGCCGAAAATGCCGAAAGGGAAAGTTTTGAGCAGATCATTTTAACGCAGCGCTTACGCAAAGCTGTTGCAAGGATAAATCCTGATATTCCTGCGGATGCACAGGAACAGGCCGTGCAAAAAGTGCTGCGGATTTATTCACCTGACATGCTGCACAACAATGAAACCTTTCATCAGTTCCTGGTTGAAAAAGTAAAAATACCATATCAGCAGGACGGCTATGAAAGAAGTTATGAAGTAGCGCTGATTGATTTTAGCAATCCTTACAACAACGAATTTTTAGTTGTCAATCAGTACATGATCATTGAGAACAACCAGAACAAGCGCCCTGACATCCTGCTCTTTATCAATGGTATCCCGATCGTGCTTTTCGAGTTGAAGAATGCCGCAGATGAAAATGCCACAATAAGGAAAGCGTTTGACCAGATCCGGACTTACAAAGCCACCATTCCAGGATTATTTACTTACAACGCTATCTGCATTATATCAGATGGAATGGAATGCAGGGCAGGAAGTGTTTCTGCGGGTTTTAGCCGCTATATGACCTGGAAAAGTGCAGACGGCAAAAAAGAAGCATCAAGGTTCATTCCACAGTTGGAGATCCTTATAACAGGAATGTTGAATCCCACCACACTATTAGACCTTGTACGCAACTTCATAATATTTGAGAAATCAAAGAAAAAAGACGCAAAAACAGGCATCACACAGGTTGAAACTGAAAAGAAGTTAGCAGCCTATCATCAATATCATACATATATTGCATGATATTAAGAAAATCGTTAATAGATAGTGATTATACTAAAAAGCTCTTTTTAGTGTTGGATGCAATCGAAGCACTATAAAACCTTCTTTTCAATATCCATATAATATTATATAACTAAAAAAATGGTGGTACTTTGTAAATGTGTAAAATACTTTGATATGATATTGTATCGCATAGGTCTTAATCTATCAAGTGCTTCATGAAACAAATCCCTACTATCATACAAAACATGAATGGTTACATATTTAAAAATATATTTATAATAATAGGTTTTATGATAATGATATAAAATAGTGTTCTTTTATTCACACTTTTGTTTATGATGTTGTGAAATCTATATAATTACAGAGAAGATATGAAACTTAGACAAATCCCAATCGATGAACGAGTTGAAGGTATTGAGAAATTTTTGATATTTATTTCTTTGTCTATTGCTAGCTATATTGCAATAACTGAAAATAGAATAGATATTTTTGGAAAATATTATATTATATTCAATTTAATTGTTTTTTTAATCTCTTTCCCATTGTCTTTTTATTATCTTTCTAGAATGGTATTTTTTGTGACTGGTCGTATTGGAGAATCAATCAATAGTTTCATTGAAAAATATAAATCAAAGCTCATTTATCTATTTTTCTTAAGTTTAATTTTAATAGGTTTTTTAATGATGTATCTATTGGGGAAGGAATTAAAAGATATTATTTATGCTATTATATATATTATTATTTTAGCAATTATTAATAAGGTGTTTCTTGAACCATACTTTAAGAAGATTGAATTCTGAGGAAGGCAAGTATTCTTGCATAGAATCGATATGGCGCATTATCTCACTGCTCTATACCGACAAATTTATTTTGGATTAGAATTAAATAAAGATGAATGGCAAAGCAAGAATATACACAAAATGGTGAGGGAGGAGGCGTTGCTGGTGGCACAGCACCTGGATCTTTTTACTGGGCCGAAGATAGTTGGACTTTTATTCTTTTTGTTTATGTATTTTTAGAAAGTCTTGCTCAATTTTATATAAGTAATATTCCTAATCTCAAGGAGTGTGATAAAATAATTATTTTTACAGTTATTTTAGTTGTTTTGTCTTACTTTTGCCTTTTTAATCCTTGGTTTCAGAAAATAATTCTTGGATTGAAAACCAAATTACAGGATTGGAAAAAGATAAATTAATAATTATTCACTCTAAGAATAATGGTCTTGTTGGTGCGACCTTCTAAATTTTCCACTTTTTTACAGGATTTTCGGCTTTAAAGGAATCCACAGGGCGCATTTTCACCATGACTTTAATGAATTAGTGCCTTGAAATTTTAAGCTTCGTATAAACGAATCTGTGAAGAACGATAGCTACTGCCACTATTATAAAAAATAGCCATGTACCAGGTTCGAAATTTTGAAAAGATACCTGTTTCGCCATTACATCTGCGTTACTCTGGAATATCATAATTTCATCTCAATGGTTTCAATGGTTTTATTTTCTCAAATTTTTTAATATTTTTATAAACACTTTCTGGATAAGAAAAATGGTCTCCGATAAAACTAATACCAGTAACCCAAATTCCTATGGATATGAACATAAAAGATGGCAAATTTGAATTAAATAAATACGAAATTATAAAAGTGTTAAATCCTACCAACATGAGCACTAAGACTGTGATAATCCCTATGACACTATACAACACACTATCCATGAGGTAATTCCGAGGTCTCCCATCAACGATTGATAATAAGAATACTATCATAAGAGAGAATATTGGTGCGGCTGTAAGGATCCACCAATTTACTGGTTCTGTAACCAATATTTGACCACCCTTAGCACATTCATTGTCAAGGAGAAGAGATTGTGATAAGCATTTTCCGATTGCTGATAATGTAGCTTCACCTTTTATATCTGTTGCATTTCCATAAAGAATTTGTAATGGCGCAAATACTGATGTTGTAGGCACTGGTGTAGGAGTTATGATATATCCGCCACTTCCTCCACTGCCTCCACCTACAACAATTGTAGCGGTAGATGCTGTAAATGAAAGCAATGAGACGTTATTTCTTACATTCCCACTATCATCTGTTAGGTAGAAATTTGTGATTTCGTACAGGCCGCTATCACTTGTGGTTGTATATATCTTTGACCAGTTTGTATTATCTGTAGTTGTCATTGTCCAATTTGTGACTGTAGCATCTGGTCTTGTTACCCTTGCTGATACACTCGAAACCGTACCATTTGATATGTTCGTAACTACTGATATTGTGATTGATGCACCAGCGGTTATTGATGTAGCACTCACAGAGTAGCCAGTCACATTTGGTGCTGTTACATCGGATGTAAAGATGATTTGAGATTCTGAACTCGTAAGATTTGATTGATTAGTGATATTTCCACTATCCATAGCCTGTGCATAGATGTTATGTGATAGTCCATCACTCCAATTATTAGTAAAGTTAAGGCTGAAATTTGAAGGAGGTGCCACCCAAGAAGAATTCACAAGGTAAACTTTATCTGATCCATTATAATAGTATACATTCATCTTTATAGATAATGATTCAGCATCTGTAATAGGATTTGATGTATTAATATGTACTATTTTTCCGTATTTTGCCATTGATTTATTAATTTCAATTCCTGGAAGTACAGGAGCTGTATTACTAGAACCTATGATTACCTCTGCTGATTGTAGTGTTGCACTATCATTGTAACTATCATTAACATATCCAATGACATATATAGAGTCGCCAGCAGTGAAATTGTAAGTGTAATTAACATAGGTGGAATCATTCCAGCTTGTATTAAGAACTCCATTTTTATACCATTGGAAGTGGTCTACCAATAAATCTGAATTTTCATCTGAGCTATTCATTGATATAGTAAGATTAGACGTAGTAGTAGCATTTAAAGGAAGTAATGTTATGTTTATGATAGTTGGAATCGCATTTGTAAATCCAAATGTCTTAACTGCTGCCCAATCAGAGCATCCGAAGACATCACATGCGCGGGCTGTATAGTTATAATTAGTCCAGTTTAATGTTGTAAAGTTGGTTGAATTTGTGAAGGTAATATTGGTTTGGTCTACGATTATAAGACCAGTCGATGTATTATAGACCTTTACGTCATATCCTATTCCATCACCTTCAGCATCTGTTGAAACTGACCAATTAACTTGATCCTCTGATGATAATAAGTGGAAGTTTGGATGTGTGTATAAGACTGGAATTGTTGGAGGATAGTTATATTGTAGTACTGATAGTATTTGTGGTGATGTTGTTAATCCAACTGAAAACAATGATAATTTTCCGCTTATATCAGTGGTGCTTATTTGCTGTACTGTTGAATTTACACTAATGCTGTAATTGGTTGAAGGAAGTAGACCAGTGATATTATAAGTGGATGTTGCTGTTACACTTGATCTTTCTAACCATGTTAAATTAGTTTGATTAAAATTAAGAAGTGTTCTGGTTATTACAGTATTAGCTGATGCATTATTTGAGATGTAAGTTACACCATTATTATCAGAATAATTGAACCATGAACCAGTATTAGTAAATTCTATATTTCTTGTTGTAAAATTTGTATTTACAAAAGTATTATTGTTTGCAGATTCTATTAGATTATAATCATATACTGGAGGAACGCCGTTCCCACTATTATTTACATAGATAGAACCATTAGAAATTCTATTATTATTTGAACCATAAGTCAGAAAAATACCACCACTAATATACCCATTCCCTATTAGATTGTTGTTAGTTATGTTATTATTTGATGATATGTATAACCGCATATCAGAATTTGTTAAAGTGTTATTTATTATGGTATTATTATTAGATGATGATAAATATATTGCGTCTGTACTACCTATAATACTTTTAAAATTTTTAATTGTTACGTTATTATATGATATAACACGAATTCCAATGCCATTAAAACCACTTACTGAAACACTCCACCCTGCACCGTCTAGGGTAACGTTGTTTGCTGTGATTCCAAGACATGTTCCACCTGGGAATTCAGGTACAACACTTTTATTTAGTGTATAAGTAGCACCATCCACAGAAAGTGTTCCACATGCATCTATTGATTGTGCTGATACTGATAAAGGAATAAAGAACAGTAGGACTAATACCACTGGCAATATCCTTAGTTCTTTATTTTTTATCATTTTCAAACCTTCTACTTATAAAATATTGGCACTGACCAATATCTGAAGTTTGTAATGAGTTTACCACCTATTGATATGGTTCTTGATGGTGTTGGTGTTGGTTGAGTCGGCCCTGTATTGATTGATGGTGTTGGTGTGGGTCTTGTAACTCCTGTATTGATTGTAGGTACTGGTATGAAAACAGCGGTCACTTTATCATTTGAACTAACACTATCTGTCCATGGATTTAGTGTTGATGTTGCACTTTTTTTTCCCCATACATCAACAAAGCGATTAAATGCGAATCCACTTTTAGGAGTCGCACGATACGTGACCATTGAACCAGATAATACTGTGATAGTTGCACTTGATGTTACTATCTTAGTTCCAACTGGTGAGGTTACTGTTACTGTTCCTGCACCTACTGGGCTGATTACCACAGTGGTGGATACTGCACTTGACAGTGGTATAGTGAAGAATATCACAAACGCCAATATCAATATTCTATTTGGTTTTTTAATTATGTTCATTTAATTCACCTGTATTTGACTTTGATTTTAGTTTTTCGAAGGTATAATCTGCTAATCTGGATGCGGTTAATGGTACTAAGACACCAATCAGAAACAGAAGTATAAGAAAACCAACAAATGTAGCCACTGAAACAAATTTACTGATAATCGAAACTAGGTCTCCACCATCCATGATTATGGCTACTATCATTGCGCTAACAAGACCTACCATAATTGCGCTTACAGTTAAGCTGTTTTTGTTTATTTTTCCAAAATTAATCAGGTAGCCGTATAGTATTCCTATGCTGATTAATGCGTAAATTACGTATATTTCATACATTGTTTCACCTCTTATTTTGGAGCCACAATTTCATTAACTCTGTAACTTCTTTTCCCATGCTTAATTTTAATTCTGTACATTTCCCAAGAAATTTTTGATATGTATCTTCTTCAAGGTTCCGTATCGTTTTAGTGACTAAGCTTCCTGATTTCATATACTACAGGTATGACTTATCACTTTATAAATATATGCTTTTGTAGCCAGAAAAAATTAAATCAGTTACTTATAGAATATTGAAATTAACATATTCCACAAATCGGTAAGAAGTTTTTCGCCTATAGATACAGTTCTCGTTTTAATTATTACTGGAGTATTGGTATCAAACGGCCCTGTATTGACATTTGGTGTTGGTACTGGAGTATTTACATTTGGTGTATCAAACGGCCCTGTATTAACATTTGGTACTGGTACGAAAACAGCAGTTACAGTATCATCAGCACAGACAGCATCTGTCCATGGATTTTGTGTTACTGTTTCACTTTTGGATCCCCATACATTATCAAACCTGTTAAATGCGAATCCACTGTTAGCAGTTGCTTTATATGTGACTTGTGCGCACTGTGATACTGTGATAGTTGATGTTGATGTTACAGTCGTAGTTCCAATTGGCGAAGTTACAGTAACTGTTCCAGCACCACTTGGACTTATTACGACAGTGGTGGATGCTGCGCTAGATAATGGTATCGTGAGAAATATCACAAAGACCATCATCAATAATTTATTTTTTATATTTTTATTATACATAATTTACCTCTTAACTTTTGAGTATTTAAGGATTAGTAATTACGATAGGTAGATGCGCAAAATTGTCATTTATTTTGTTTGTTTTCAAGGTACTTTTTTAATAATATTTTTCTAAGTGGATATTCGAATTCTAAAATATTTATAAGCTTTTGGTCGACTGTTCTAATGTTGATGAACCGAGTATTCCGAACTTTTTTTTCGATTGTAATTACACCTGCA
Source organism: Methanosarcinales archaeon (assembly GCA_905339155.1). Taxonomy (GTDB): domain Archaea; phylum Halobacteriota; class Methanosarcinia; order Methanosarcinales; family Methanoperedenaceae; genus Methanoperedens. The sequence continues at coordinate 90,189 of CAJPFJ010000036.1, read as the reverse complement.
TCAACTAAAGTGCGGATTTTTCCAGTACTTGTGTGTAGAATGTCCGCAAAATCATTTATAGAAATTAAATCCTGTGGCATGTTTTGTGGTAAATTCATTTCATCAATCATGGTTCCAGCTCCTCAAGTATTGCCATGACCTGTGACCAACTTGATTTATCAATCAATCTTTAGTAATCCTTTTTCGATGTATTCATCACTTATAGGCTTGATAGGTTTGTTTTCATCTGTATTTTTCTGAAACGATTTTTCCGTTCAAATCTTCATCAGATTTCTTCCTTACAGCTTTTTCAACATGAAATCCTAACTTTTCTGCATTTTCAATTAAATACTCTTCACCCATTATTTCTTTTAGAATTCTAATTACTTTTTGTCGAGGTCGTTTTATATTTTTACCGCACAAAGTCTTTGACATATCATCAATAGTTTCGCCTTTCTCTATTCTTCGAAGTAAAGGCTTCGATAATGTGGTACAATATGTGATGATAATCAACTCCAATAAGTGATAGTTTGGACAACCTGTAATTGATTCTTACAGGTGCTTTTAAGATGTCTTATTAGAACCTTTGGTCTCTTATGTAATGTCATCATTTAACACCCAAGCCATTTGTTTAAGGTTTGACATTCTTCAGCCTTACAGTCATTTTTACATCCCATACATGGATTGAAGGCATTGTGACTATTGATGAGTGGATTAGTACCAAAACTCATCTGGATTGTCTTCTGTTGGCTCATCGTTATAATCATCCTCTGGATCTGGTTCAAAATCATCTGGTGTGTACATTTTCAATCGCCTTTTTCTTTATCTTCTTTATCTTCTGAGTCATCAGCTTCTTCTTTTTTGTCAATTTTGTTATTTCGCTTATCCTCTTCCTGATTATCATCAATTTCATCAACAATATCCTCTTTCTTATGGTTGCAAGGTTCGATACATACACAAGATGGCGAAGTTTTTTTATACTGTGCTTTGATTAATGCTTCATGGTGGTCTTTCGCTACAAGTTTTCCTTTTTCGTTCATTACAGACGGTTCTTCAAACCATCCTGATTTTTTCTTCAATTCTTCAAACATATTTTTTTACCTCATTATCGTCATTTGATGACTGTCATCTGTTACAGATTTCATTCCACTATTGACCTGATGATGCTGTTCTTTCAACATTTTCTGCTTCTGCCTCTGCATCTGATTGGATTTTCGTTGCCGTTCTAATCTAAGTGCATGTCTTTCTTCACTTGTCTGAGTCTTCTCTTGCTGTAATTTCAGAGCCCGCCTTTCTCTTGTTAGTTTATTTGCTTCTCGGATTTTCTGTTTTCTCTCATAATGTTGCCTTTCTTTTTCGAGTTCTGCTGCTCTGAATTTCTGTTGATAGGTCAGTTCCATTCTTTTCCACCTTCATTTTCTTTTACAATATCGACTTTATTTACTGATTTTTCAATAGATTTTTCAATAGCCTTATCATCAGTCCGCCTATGATTTTTTTCAAGTTGTTGCGCTTCTCTTAAGCATTGATTCATGAAATCGAGTTTTAACTTCTCATTATCATCACTCTGGATATGTTCCTCAAGAATTATTTCGGCATGCTCGTTCATCGGAGAGTTTTTCTTTAAATCCTTAATCTGGTTTGTTAATTTGTTTAATGATGTTGCAATTTCAACGAAAGCGTCATCCGATGTTGTATAAGCTTCCAAACGAGACTCCAATAGTTTTTCTTTTTCTTGTAGTTCTTCGAGTTCTTCCAGATCCTTCATGTACGTGTACAAAATCAGAGAACAGTGATTCTGAGTGACTTTACCAATAAGCACTTTTGTAAAATTGCGATATGCTTCTCTTGTGGTGCCGAGACTAATTTCAAGATTGAAACTATTATCAAGACCACGCATCCATGGAACAGGTGGTTGAATTGGTGGTTTCTTTGGCGGTGGTAATGTGATAGGTTTGTCTTGTGGTCTATCCTTTGAAAACAGGTTCTTGAAGGCTGTAATTTGATGCTGTAAAGACTTTTTCCCCTGTGGTGTTTCCTGCTGACCCTCAAAATAACCTTGACCTATATCGATTTTATGCTCATCCAGCATATGTTTTGCATATGTTTTTGTTTCTTCTGTTGTGAAACCACATTTTTGGCATTTTTGAAAAACCATTTTATTTATCTCCTTTTACCTTTTTTATTTTCAGTAGGCCACAACGCAATTACAACTATTCCAAGTATCAATGCAATCGCAATGTAAACCATATTGGATTCGATGAATGATGGTGTCGAACCAGTACCAGGAGGTGTAGGAGGTAGAGTTGGTTGAGATGTAGGAGGCTGAACATAAGTCGGCTGAGATGTATATCCTGGATAAGTAGGCTGAACATAAGTTGGTTGAGTAGTATAGGTTGGATAAGTAGGTTGGACATAAGTATAAACAGGATTTGTAGGCACTGGTGTTTGTGTCTGTCCACCAGAAACTGTTACTCTTGGATAGAATTCATCTGCTTTTGCCCATACTTGTTTGTATTCAGGACTGCAAGGCAAATGCAGACAATTTTGATTTACAATATTAATTTCAATCCATTCGATAATACTGTATTCATAAGTTCCTGAACTACTGAACGGCCCTACTCTATGAATCCACAAATATTCTTTATCATAAGGAATATTAATAGACTGTACATCCATGAAATTCTGATTATTATCATACCACTCGTATTTTTGATTGTGTGCATTAAAACCATCAGCACCTGACCCTTTTACAGTATATGTTATCGATGCACTTTGACCTATGTTTGCAGTAGCTGTTAATTGTGATTTTGAGTCTACAATTGAACTAGTCGATAGTATTGACCTATCGAGTTTGTACAGAGTCGAACCATCATCATATGTTATAAGATAAATGCAATCCCCAATACCAAAAGCACATGCAAATTTTCCATATTGACCAGTCACAAATTCCTTTGAAACTTGTGTTTTAGCATTAGCCGTTGTTGATAATATTAAAATTATCAATATTATCGATAATATATTTGATTTCATAGTTTCAACTCCTGTTCAAATTCTCTTTCAAGTTTTATTAAAAGTTCTTCAAATTCCATAGAGTTTAAAACAACAATAGGAACATTTACTAACAATGCTTCAGTGCCATCTATCGAAATTTGAAATCCATTATTAACTGCAAATTTCTTCAATTCCTGTAACATTTTTTGGTTTTTTGGAATAGGAACATACAAACAAGTTTTATCATCACATATCTGGTTATCCTTCAAGAATTCATTAAAAGCCTTTACGTTCTTAACAGGAATATTTTCGACTATTTCATAACATCCGAAGGCATTTTCATTACAATAATCTCTAAGCATCTGAAGTTTCTCAGGATTTGCATTAAATAAGATGTGTTCAAACTGTTTCATTTTTTTGTCCTCTTTGATTCTAAGTAAATCAATGCTATAATTGCGATAAAAACAAACCACATACCCACTTTTTGTGTTGGAGTTTGTGTTTGAATCTGATTAGCAGATATGTAATTCTTAGGTATTCCGCAGCCTAGAACAGAGAAATCACTTACAATTTTTGCGTTATCAGGATTTAAGAGCTTATCCATTCCAATTTGTGTATTTTCGAAGTTCACAGCTTCCTGTTCTTCTATAGCATGATTTCCCGATGTGTCTGCTTTTGTAAGAATTTCACTGTTGGTAGCAAATAGGTCTATGCATTGTTGGTTTTGCGCTGCTGTCGATGTTCCTACAGATAATAACAGGATAAGTAGGATTATGTTATGTTTCATATTACTTCCTCACAAAATAATTGTAAATTAAACCTAGAAAAATTAATCCGAGTAAAAAGAATGCTGTAAAATTTGGCTTAAGGTCAGGAATGCATTTATTTGTGCTGGAATCGAAAAAGAAACCAGCATTACATGTTGTAGTAGTGGTTATAACTGTTGTTGGTGTTGGTGTTGTGCAGCTATTATCAAAAAAGCATGGTGGCGGCTCAACAATAAGAGGATGCTTTACAAACTCAGCCGGAGTACTAGGAGTATTGGAAATTATTATAAAACCCATTATTAAAATAATTCCTGTAAAATACATTATCTGTTTTTGTGATTGTTTCATTGTATCGCCACATCATGTTTCTTGTAATTTCTGATTAGTAGGTTGATAATTTCACTATATGTGGTCTTTGTTGGCTTTCCTTCCTTCTGCTTCTGATTTATGATTTTGTTTCGAATCTCTTCAAGTTCCAGATAACAATTCTCAATAAGCCTAATCATTGCCATTTATCTTACCCCTAAAATTCCTCTAAGTAGTTCATCAAAACTAATTGAACGGCCTATTCTATTTGATAAAATTCGCTTCCGTCGGTTAAGTTCATTTTTGACTTTCCGAGTGATATTAATCGAAGTGACTTCAACTTGCATTATTTATTCAGCTCTGTTATTTTTATATTATTTATGTAAACGATATTAATGTATATAAACTATCGCCTTTAAGACCGCCTTATTTAGTGGCACTGTATAGCGATTTATTTTAATATGTTAAATAATAAGTAAATAGGTAACAAGGAAATAAATAGTATCATGTTTTTTAACATTTGTTAGTACTAAAAGTTAGCACTACTTCCAAAAAAATTAACAAATGCTAATCTAATCTGGATTAGTAGGATTGTTTCAAGTCCTTAGTTTGCACTACATTGTAAATTCTGGTCTATTGGAATTGCGCATAATACGAATCCTTGTAAATCCTTGCGTTCTATTGATTGACTTATAGTAGATTGATATGATTATGTCAGTTTACCTTAGATTGTTCGCCTTGGACGTTCCTTGACCTTCCTACCAGCTTTAAAACAAAACTAATAGGAATCAATCGAGACCTGAGAAAAATTAGGATTGATTGATAGATTTGTATAGGTTAAGATGAGTTCGTGTCTTAAATCGTCTTAATTTGGTTCAAGGATAGATTTAGTTCAGTTAGGAACTTAAAAGTTTTTCTAATGAAATAAGACTAAGAGATAATACAAGTCTACTGTTAATGGTGCTTCCATAAAAACACTATCAACAAACATTATAGAAGCAGTTAAATTTTACTGCTTCCTTACTGCTTCCAAATTTTAGACTGTTATTATATATTATACCGATAAGTATTATTTATTATTATTATATGTATGGAAGCAGTGGAAGCAGTAAATAGTAAATATATACACTACATGTGAGAAAAAAATTTATCCTTATTTTTTATATGGTTATTTTTTATTATTATTCCTAATACTTACTCTCTCTATTTTACTGCTTCCACTGCTTCTATGTGTGATTCCAAATACGGTATATTAAAAAAGTATGGAAGCAGTTGATTTTTCACTGCTTCCAAATACGGTATATTAAGCTCTTTTTTAGACAGTTCCTCTAGATATGGAAGCAGTACAGTCTAAAAAAAATTGAAAATTCATATATCTTTCAGTTTTATTAGAGGACTTGTTGATAAATCATTGAGTTTGTCGATTTCTGGACATATTAAAGGTGTTTGATTTTGTTTCATTTCAGATACAATCTGATTTTCATTCACATCCACATTAATATCTTCTAGTTTCAATTCTTGCATAATCCATCCTTTCCAATCAAAACCAAATCTAATATATTTATCGAGTTCTTTCCAAGCTTTTATTTTATCATTTTTACCGATACCTGGTCTAAATTGATTTATTAGGTTGACTAAAACTAGATTATATTGTTTTGGTGTTGGTGGTTCATTTATTATACCATATTTTTCAAATGATTTATATGCTACTCGTGCCACTTCAAATAATGATTCCTGATTTGTTGCATCTGGAATACCAATTAATTCTCTTGCTATGCACCACGTATTGACTTTGACACCATTAAACGTAATTTGATATGTATTTCTACCTTTACTTGTCATTTTGAGCAATCCTTTTTCATTTAATGCCCTACTAATATCAACTTGACTAATATTGAATAACCTTTCTGACTTCCTCATATTTTCCTTTATACATTCAAGAGTTATATCTGGTATTATGAAAGCCAAACTTGGATAATCTATATCATCAAGAACAATACAAACTGGATTCTTTGTATGTGCATCATCAATACACTCATGTTTCTGTGCTCGTGTAAGTTTTCCAGTTGAGACTAACTGCTGTACTTTATCTAAAAAAATTTCAATTGGTCTTTCATCTTGGATACTTGAGCTGGTTTCCTTGATACGTTCAATCATTTTCTCTTTAAGGAAAGATAAGTTATCAGCCTTTTCTACATCTGACATGAATCCATTTTTGACCATGAAGTTACAGAACATTTCAAAATGAACATACCGTATTGCATGCATCTTGGCTGAACGGTCATCACCATTAGTTTTTAAGAATTCATTTCTAGTTTCGATATATGCTAACCTATACACATCTAACCACTTTTCATTTTTTATGACATCTGCAATATACCGAGCCATAAATCCAGGATAAAGGTGTTCCTTTGATAAACAAATAGATCCTAAGATTTTTCGTTGTGTTAGTATGACTTCATCTTTTTCTTTTGGAACATCAACATAACACACCCTACCAACATTACCCGCCCCTTCTGTTACAGTGACTTCTGCTGTTATTACTAAACTTCCTCCTATTGGTTTACCTGGATTTAAGTCTGATTTTTGTGTTAATTTTGTTCTACCAGAAGCAGATACATAATTATGTAGAATATCAAAGAATGTATGTTTATCATATTTATTTTCTAAAGTGGAAGGTAAAATATCGTCGGCTAAGAATAATACATCGCGATACTCTCCACCCTCTTTATCTACACTTTTAGGTGTACTCTGCCATGTTACAATACCATTTTCCCCCATTATTCCAAAATGTCCTTGCATTCTTTTCTCTACAAATGATTTTCCACCCCCCGATTCTCCTCTATCGATTTTTGGATACTTCATTTCATCAACATTTCTTTCTTCCAGCCTTCTTTGAAATGGTGCGCCATAACAATCAGCCAGTGACATTTGTATGAAGTATCTATCATGTAGGTTCATGAAATCTTTATTAATATGTTTACCGCACTCGACAAATTCTTCATTTGTAATTTCAAACATATCAATAAATCGTGCTTTGCTGGTCTCAGGAACGTCCATCAAATACTTATCATTCTTTTTTATACCATCCTTTGTTATTATGACCGACTTCATGACATACTCTTCACCATGCCAGCCCATAGGAACTTTATCTATTTTTTGTATCTTACTACTCTCCATTAAATTAATAAAAGCTCCTCTGATAGTACTAACGTCACGAGGTTCAAATTTTGCATCTGATCCACATGCATTTTTTATAGCGATTTCAAAGAGTTCATTTTTTGATGATGTTGGTACATCAATATCGAAAATTATTTTCTTATCACCAATTACGATTTTAGATTCAAATTCAGTCTTATTTTTTTTAGTCTCGTAATCAATTGAATTGACAACTCTTATATATTCAAAATAATAGTTGGTTAGGGCATCAAAGTATGGTACTGTTATGGATACATTATCTTCATCCAACTCTTTCTTAAACTTAGTGATACCGATACAACCATCTTCTACGTGAGATGTTGATTTATATTTAGATTGTTTATTAGAACCATTATTTTTTTCCTGGTTCATATAATCTAAGCATTCCTGGCATAATGTCTTGCCTTCAATTGGTTTTGTTTTAAAACAATTAGAACACAATCCACCAATGAGTTTTCTTGCTTTAAGTTCTTTCATGGCTTTGTAGTAGTTTGCGCCCAACATCCATCCAAATTTTACATCTGTTATATGACAAATTCCTTCATGTGTTGCGAACCAAACAATAGCTTGACCTGGTGGTTTGTCATCAATTGGAATCATACCTTCTTTTTTTGCATATTCCCATATCCTATAGAGAGTTTCACCATCTTGTAGATTCAATTGTGATTCTGACCTACCATTGTGTCCTTTACCAGCATCCTCACATTGTAATACACCAGCCAATACACCTAATAATTGTAATGGTGAATGTGCTACATAATGTCTCCAACAATGGTGTACGCCTTCAGACACTGATGAATTTGCATCGGTTGAAGAATCATGTAAAGGACTATGAAATCTCTCTGATGGGTCATGGTGCCCGATTATATTTTCAATCTTTAACTTGTAGATTGCAGATTGATTTGGATTTTCTGTATGTTCCTTTACAAACTTTTCATATTCGGCATCTGGCATCTTACTTCTATTCTTACTATCCTTCTCTTTTTTATAGCGTTCCTTGAATTCTACAGGGAACTCATCAAAGGTTATATCAGAAACTGGAAGTTCATTATCGACTGTATAGAGTCCAAATTGCGCCTGTTGTTCAGGTGGAAGTGAATCATATAGTTCTTTATCTTTTGGATTTTTATTAAAATCAACATCAATACTTGAACCTGCCGTTACTACATACGCCCATTTCGACCTTACTTCACCATTACCACCAGTAGGGATAATGACCTTAGTATCTTTGTCATCTCCAAAATAAAAGTTGTGTAGTCCAGCTCTTTTTCTTGACCTTGTTCTTAGAGTTGGTTTGATATCAGTAATCTTTTCAAGATTATCAATATCAATGATAACAAGTGGATCTCTATCTGTGGCTACTATTCCAACGTTGAATCCTTCAGCCATCCAAGATAGTGCATCTTTGTATGTATGTCCTTCATTACTATGTTGTGATTTCCAATGATTCTTACAGCTTTTATCTAATTTATTGTAGTAAGGATTCTTACCGCCTTTTTCCAATTTAATATAGTAAGGATTGTAATCTTTTCTTTGTGCCGTAAGTAAGTTATGAAATTTACTGAATTCTGTAATTGATACTGTCATGATTTCACATCCTCTTCTCTTCAAAGTATTGAGGAAATTTTTTTCTCATTTTAGCCGATAGTTCTGCAAACATTTTGTCCTCAGCTTTCTGACAATCATCACAGAGTTCTCTTTCTAAGTCATCTGATTGAAATATCTTGTCGCATATAGCGCATTGGATATCGTATTCTTTATTTATTTTTGACATAATTTTACCTTCTTTTTATTTTTAAAAGCTTACGGAAGGTAGATATCAGCCAAAGAACGATAGATTTATAAACACAGAAAACAATCTAACATTAGTAAGGTGCTAAATCTGTTGTTTGGTTTGGTATCGGTTCGTTTTGGGCTGGTATCATCCTTACAATAAGCTCAATTTTCATATAATTTTTAATTAACTGTTGTTGATTTTCCTATGAACTATTCTTTAAATTGGAGTTGTGTAAAGTGGAGTGATTATAATCTTACCATCCATTACACTGAAATCGACTAATTCACCATGTTTTAAGTGTAAGTCTTTACCTATTTCTGCTGGTATGTAGACTCCAACAACACCTGCAAATTTTTGAAGTTTTCTTTTCATAATTTTTTTACCTCTACTACACATATATTCTAATAGTATTTATACTCATATGAAAGAATTTATTACAGATAAATCGGTCTCTGTAAAAGTGTCATTAGATATCGTTATTTTATGATTTTGTGGATATGATTTTACCGTATGACATTTTCATAATATTTATGTATAGATATGGAAGTTTTTTGCGTTACCATTGTGTTTATTCAATTAAAAGATAAGGATTTCATAGCCTGGATTTAATGCGCCTTTACCTTAGATTAGATTAGACAGATTTGTAGTTATGAATCGAGTTATGATTGGAGTTATGACCTTGTTATGAATCGAGTTATGACCTTGTTATGAGTCACATGTCACATTTCTTGGTGACTACTGGTAAGTACGTGCCTGACACACATGTGACTTGCATGACTTTTACTTTTTTGGAATTTTGAGTTATGACCTTGTTATGAGTAAAGTTATGAATCAAGTTATGACCTTGTTATGAGTAAAGTTATGATTGGAGTTATGACCTTGTTATGACCTTGTTATGACATCATAACTATATTATTAGACCGTATTGGAGTTATGAGTTATGACCTTGTTATGAATCGACATCATAACTCAATATCGGTATCATTTGTTATGATTGGAGTTATGACCTCATAACTATCATCTACATTTTTGATAATAATGGATTTTTCAACCATTGCTTTTAGGATAGGTGATAGATTACCAGGTGCTATTTCAACATGTTCAGATATTTCTTTGTTTTTTTGATGTGGATTCTCTTTAAGGAAATCATATATTTTTTTTTGATTAGGAGTTAAAATATCCTTAGACCGAATTGGAGTTATGATTGGAGTTATGATATCTACAGGTTTAGAATTTTCAGGTAATAACTCATCGTGGGTATCATCAATAGTAGGCTTCGTAATTGGTGCTTCTTTTGCCTTCATCAACAATTCAATTTTTTCATAATAGGAGTTAAAGGCTTTCTGTATCAAATCTGATTGCAGTTCCAACTTTTCCAACTTTTCATCAAATACCAATATGATTTTATCATAAAATGCATCAAGATTAGGTGTTTCCGTTGTTGGTTTTGGTATTGAATCAATATATTCCTTTACATTTTTCATCATCAATTCTCTATTATCCGCTTCATGTTTATGCATGGCCACAATGATATTATTTTCAAGTGCCACTACATCTATAGTAGGAGTGGGTATCTGTATATTTGATACTATTTTTGATACTTCAGTAAAGATATTTACTTCAAATTCATCAAATCTTGTCCTTAATAATGCATCTGTAGTGTCCTGTATTTCATCTTTAAATTCTTCATTTGACCTGAGAATTCCTGTTTTCATTTCCTGGATACGTGTGGGTATGCTTTTAATATGGTCTTTGATTTCAATAGTTTTAGTGGAAAGTTCATTTATCTGTGAACTATTTTTTTCTGTCATGGTCACCGCTTCCTCTGTCATAGATACAATTCTTTTGATACTTGTATTTTGATTGTCAGTTAAGGTCTTTATCATATCATCTTTTCTGGTAAGTTCCAGTTGCGCTTCTTTCAATGTTTTAGATACAGTATCATTTTTTGTAACTTCAATACTATGCGCTTCTTTGAGTTTTTTATTATCACCGGTTAAGTTTTGCACTGTTATAATGAGTTGTTGAATTTGGATCTTGTATCCTTCAATCTCTTGTTGGTGAACCAAATTAGCAAAGTTTGTTTTTTGCGCTTCTGTTATTAAAGGTGTTGGGTCAACGATTGTTTTCATTAAAATGCACTTTTTCTTAGATTAAAGGAAACATCTTTTCCAGTCTCTTTTTCGAGATTACTTCGTTCCTGTAACTGCTTTAATATTCGCACACCCTTAACACTAAGTCTATAGACTCCACGTTTATTTTTTATTAAATAATTCTGTCGGTACAACTTAGATAATCTCATTCTTGCATTATCATTTTTAATCTTCAGTGTATGAATTAAATCTACTGCTGTAACAGTATCTGCATTTAATGTAAAAAGAAGGATTTCATATTTCCGTCTGTTATATACTTCATGCGGTTGTGTATTTGTCATTATTATCCTCATCCTTTGTGATTAATCCATTTTCAAACATGATATCGGTATCTTCATAAATAAGATTTCTTGGTATCCCTGTTTTTTTCTCTATTTCCACTACTGAAAGTGATCCATTTTTTGATATTGTATCGAAAATATATTGTCGCCTTACCTTACCATCTTCTTTCTCAGTGCCAGCTTTCTTATCATCAGTTACCAATGTTGATAATGCATCTGAAGCCTTCTTCTTCTGCTGATGAATGATTAAGGTCTCTGGTACTTTAAACTCCTTATCCTTATCATTTGTATAAACCATAACCTCGCCTTCTTTTCGAGATAATTTGTACGATTTTTTGAAATTTTCGGGATAAGATATTATTTCATCAGTAACCTTATTGAAGTAAACAGGTCTTTCAGCATCACTATTTGAGTCCTGTGACCATGGGTCAACTTCATATTTTATGACCTTCTTTTCGAGTTCGGTAAGTTTAATCTTCAAGTTTGTAACTTCCCTTACTGCTGTTTCAGTCTTACTTTCAGCATCCTGTATTTTCTGATAGCATTCACCATGTTCTTCAGTTATTGACTCTAATTTTTGTGCCAGGTTATCATTACGCGCCTTCAATTGTTCCAATACGGTTCTGTAATTTCGAGTTTCTTTATTAAATCTGTCGGTCTCAGTGCGGTGTACTGTCTTTTCATTCTCGTATTTCGCCAGGTAATCCTTCCGAATCTGTTCGAGTTGCGCATCTCGCTCTTTTAATCCTTCTATGATACCGTTTGCAACTTTCTGAGAAAGTAAGGATTTTTCCCACTCTAAAAATTGAATTCGGTGGAACAGAGGTAATGCCATCAATTCATGGTACATCATACATTCTTTTTCAACCCTAGGCACTGAGTACTGGTACAAATCAGTGAAACAACATCGATAATCCCACCACTTTTGTTTCAATTGCGCATCGAGTTTATCGAAGTCTGGTAATGTTCTGTATCCTTTTTTGATGTCAATATTCTCCATGACTGGTGCATCGAACTTCTCACCAAGAATTGAAATTATTGCGTACATACCTATTGTTAGTGGCCTTCCATTAGGCACCGAATTTGTTACAGTTAGGATATCGTCTTTAATTGTAAAATTCAATGGTTTACGATAGAGTGTAAAATCGTTGTGGAAATTTATATACTCTTCTGGAGTAGGATAGTAGTTTTTTGTTGGTACTGGTGCTACTACAATAGCTGGTTTTGTTGCTAAGTTATGCAACATTGAGATTTTTGTATCGATTTCTTGAACGACCCCTTCATCTATTTTTTGTGGTTCTTTTTTTGTTTCATTGATTAATGCCTTCTTACGTATTTCATCATCGGAGGCTTTTACAACTTCTTTTGGCGTACCTTTTCCATAACCTCTTGGTATTTTTTCACCATTGAGACCCAATTCTTCAAAAAAATTCATTTCAAGTCACCCTAGTTAAGATTATTGTATTTTCGTCTTTCTTTTCGATTTTGTAATGTTCACCGATTTTTGCAAATCCTGTCAGGCTAATTACTACTGAATTTCCAGATTGCCTAGTTTTTTGTATTTCCATTTCAATCATCTTATCTGAATTCTTCTTATTTATGAAGAATTACAATTACTATTAATGTTACTGAAACTATATATACTTTATCATTCAGAGCCTTTAAAAATACTCAAAATCGATTTAGAGTTACCATTGTGCTTATTTGTTTATTAGGATGGATAAAAATTAATAGATATGTAATCGGTATGTTAAGAAGTTGTATTACAAGATATGTCTATTATAATATTTTTTTAATTTGATACCAGTAATGGAACTATTAATATAGTTTTTTCTAAGGTTGTAGGAGTGGTAGGAGTAGCAAATTACTACTTCGAAGAGCTACTTAACTAACAATAAAATGAGTTAAAGTAATGATTGTTAGAAATGTCTTAATGATAATGGGTATAAGAAAAATTAAAAAAGTTCACTTCTTTACATCCTGTATTACGAACCATGTATCGCATTTATCTATAAATTCGCAATAACCACAAGTTGTTGTATTATTCACTATACCCAAATCTGGTTGGTCTAATTCTTTTATAACTTCATTATGAAATTTCATCCATTTCTTACAATCTCGGCATAAAATCTCTCTTTGACGTGTCTCTGCTAAATCTCGCATTATCCAATCAAGGATATCAGGATCTCGCTTATATTTGGCTATTTTATATATTTTACGTATCGGTACAAGTTCATAATCTTTCAATTCGCCTTCATCTTGCTGTTTCTTTATCCAATCTGAAAAATCTGTCATAGATTTTGACTATGATAGTAGCGGGTAAAAAGGTATGTGTGAGTTGAAATGCTCATTACAAAAGATGTATTAAGGTACAGATTTGTACCTATTTACAGACTTTGCGCCTTTAACACAATCCTGGTGGCTTAAAAATTTGACTTAAGCCTTACAATTTTACCAATGTGTTCTATTTTTCCAGCATCACAAAGTTCACCAAGAATGGGTCTTAATTCTGTGAGTTGGATACCTGATTTCTTGGATAATGTTGCTTCTGACATAGAACGAAATGATAGGAGTTCGATGATTTTTTCTTTATTAGTGGTCATTTTTTCGCTTTCTGGAATTTCGATATATTTGAAATCTTCGTTTGTTTTTGCATCTAAAATTTCCTGCCAGTTTTTGAGTATTTTTTTTTCTGAATTTGTAGTAATGTTATCAGTGTTGGTCATTTTACGATTCGATAGGATTGAAAGGATTTTTTCTTTATTGGTGGTGGTCATTTTACACCTACCCTTTTTTTCTGTTCTCCAGTGGCTACTAATTGCAACTCTTTCTCTTCGATTTCTGGATAATACTGTCCATCAGCTTGTTTTTCACTTAAAGGTCTTTTTACCTTCATCAGCTCATCGCCTTTATCTTTAAGCATCTTAAAAACCAATTCTCTTAATCCGTTAAGTTCTTGCGCACTGTTTTTATTGGCGTTCTCCATCTCAGACATCTTATTTTTTAATATTTCGTTTTCTTCTTCTATTTTAAATAAGTGTCCTGCTGCATCTGTAATAGATAGTTTTTCAGGTTGATTGATATTAGTGGGCTTCATTGTTTCTATTTTTTTACCCTGCATCTTTAAAGTTACTTGAATCACTGAATCATCGTTGGGGTGTGTGTATCTTGCAATCATCGGACTTGAAGCACTCCATCCCATCTTTTTTTTAATAATTCCTTCCTGTACTCCCTGCAACACTAACTCGGTAGCTGCTGCATGTCTTAGCTTATGACAGGTGAAGGGCTTGTCTAGTCCTGATTCTATGCTTATCTTATGAATTCTATCTGCATGAGTCCGATAAGCTCGACTGAATATAAAATCATCATTCTTTCCATAAACATCAATCTTAAGATTCTTAAGATATTGAGACGCAAAGGGTAATATTACCTTACGATAACCTGCGCTTGTCTTCTTGGTTGGAATAGATACAATTATACCATCTGTCGTATCCTGTAAGTCCTTCCATTTGATTCTTTGAGCTTCACTTATCCTACATCCAGCGTCAAATAAAAATGCAATTAAAGCCTTATCATAATGATTACCCGCAACTTCCAAAAGCCTGTTTATATCATCTGGTGTCAGTGTTTGTTCTGGACTAATTGTTTCCCTTAGTGGTTTTCTTTTAATCCAATCAATGACTTCCAACTTTCCAATATCTTTGAAATAAGCTTTCATTATGATAATATGTAAGTTCTTTGTGGAATCTGCTTTGGCCTTCCATTCCTTCTTATTGAAGTAAGATACAAGGTCATCTTTTGTGATTTGTTCCAGTTCCTTCCATGTATTCAGGTATCCCAAAACATAACTGTAAGTCCTGTGACTATTCTTTTCTATCCCCTGTGCTTCTTTCATTTCAAGATATTTGCTCAATTTCATAAACACACCTTAAACCACTATACACACCCATAGTATATAATATCATGCTATATTAGTATCTTATCATCAATACTATGCAGTCAATAAAGCAGTAGAAAACACGATCAAAGCAGCTTCTACAAACGGGAACCGCAAAGGCGGTGTCGTATGGCACACGCAGGGAAGCGGCAAATCTATTTCAATGGTTTTCTACACAGCCAAGCTTGTGTTAAGTTTGAACAATCCCACAGTTGTAGTTATCACAGACCGCAACGACCTGGACGACCAGCTATTTGACACCTTTGCAGCCGGAAAGCAGTTGCTTAGGCAGGAACCGATTCAGGCAAAAGACCGGGAGCATTTGAAACAACTGTTGAACGTTGCATCAGGCGGTATTGTGTTTACAACCATCCAGAAATTTTTACCCGAAGCAGGTAAGGCGGAATACTACAGGCTCTCAGACAGAACCAACATTGTAGTCATTGCAGATGAAGCACATAGGACTCAGTATGGTTTCCAGGCAAAGCTGGTTGACATAAAAGATAAAGAAACAAAAGATGTAATCGGAAAACGTATAGCTTACGGCTTTGCCAAATATATGAGAGATGCCCTGCCCAATGCGACTTATATTGGTTTTACAGGCACGCCCATTGAAGGCACAGACGTAAACACCCCCGCAGTATTCGGGCAGTATGTTGACATCTACGATATTTCACAGTCCATTGCTGATGGCGCCACAGTAAAGATTTACTATGAAAGCCGTTTAGCCAGGGTCAATCTGGATGAAGAAGGCAGGCGCTTGATCGCGGAGTTTGATAAAGAACTTGAAGAAGACGAAGAAATAACCGACAAGCAAAGAGTAAGAGCAAAGTGGACAAAACTTGAAGCCATTGTTGGTAATCCGGAAAGGATAAAGAATCTGGCAAAGGATATCGTCACACACTTTGAGCAGCGTAATGCCGTATTTGAAGGCAAAGGACTGATTGTAGCGATGAGCCGCAGGATTTCCGTTGACCTCTACAATGAGATCATCCAGCTAAGACCCCAATGGCACAATGACGACCTGTCCAAAGGCGCAATCAAAGTTGTTATGACTGCATCCAGCGCTGACGGCCCTGTAATGCAGAAGCATCACACCACTAAATCGCAGCGCAGGGATTTATCCGATAGAATGAAAGACCCGGAAGATCCATTAAGACTGGTCATCGTCATAGATATGTGGCTCACAGGTTTTGACGTGCCATGTTTGCATACGCTTTATGTTGATAAACCAATGAAAGACCACGGTCTGATGCAGGCAATAGCAAGAGTAAACAGGGTATTTAAAGACAAACCTGGAGGTCTGGTTGTTGATTATTTGGGTATCGCAACAGACCTCAAAAAAGCATTGTCTTTTTATTCAAATTCAGGCGGAAAAGGCGACCCGGCAGAAGGACAGGAAAAAGCAGTGGCTGCAATGCTGGAGAAGCTGGAAGTAGTGCGCCAGCTTTTCTTTCAAGAAAGCAAATCAAAAGAGGAGATCCTTATCGCTGAACCCACTGCTTATTACGGCAAATATCCAGGAACGGGTTTTAATTACAGGCGTTTCTTTGTAGCTCCACCACAAGAAAAGCTTTCGATAATCCTGCAGGCAGAGGAACACATAATGGGTCTTCCGGATGGCAAGAACCGCTTAATCCGGGAAGTAACACTACTTTCCCAGGCGTTTGTATTATCTGTACCTGAGGAAGAAGCAATGGCAATAACAGACGAGGTTGCATTCTTTCAGGCAGTAAAGACAAGGCTTGTAAAGTTTATAGGCGACGGGGGTGGCAGGTCAGATGCGGATATTGAAACTACTATAAAACAGATAGTTGATGAAGCGTTGAGTTCAGATCAGGTTGTGGATATTTTTGATGCTGCAGGGATAAAGAAGCCTGAAATATCCATTCTGTCAGAGAAATTTCTGCTGGAGATAAAGGAGATGAAGCATCAGAACCTTGCTCTTGAATTGTTAAAGAAAATCCTCAATGACGAAATCCGAATCCGTTCAAAAACCAACCTGGTGAAAAGTAAGGCATTGCTTGAAATGCTTGAAAATGGCATCAAAAGGTATAATAATGGGTTACTGACAACTGCAGAAATCATACAGTTTTTGGTTGATGAAGTTGCCAAGAAAATACAAGAGAATGACGAAAGAGAAGCTCATCTGGGATTATCAAAAGAAGAGCTGGCTTTCTATGATGCGCTTGCAGAAAATGACTCAGCCGTCCAGGTCCTGGGTGATGACAAATTGAAAATTATTGCAATTGAAGTGGCAGAGAAGGTAAAGGCTAATGCGACAATAGATTGGACAATTCGGGAAAGTGCAAGGGCAAAGTTGATGGTAATGGTAAAAAGAACATTGAACAAATACGGGTATCCGCCGGATATGCAGCAAAAGGCTATTGATACTGTATTAAAGCAGGCTGAG
Organism: Methanosarcinales archaeon; assembly: GCA_905339155.1. Taxonomy (GTDB): domain Archaea; phylum Halobacteriota; class Methanosarcinia; order Methanosarcinales; family Methanoperedenaceae; genus Methanoperedens. Next base: position 72,384 of record CAJPFJ010000036.1, on the reverse strand, counting down.
TTGCTGGCAGATTACTTTGTTCGAGGCTAAGCATAGTTCGGCATCTTTGGATGCTCTTAGCGTTTGACTTCACTTTTTTTGCAAGATCATCCTGAGTCATATCATGAATTGCCCTTTGTACTTTAAGAGTATTTTTCATGCGCTATCGCCTACATTATGCTCTTGTAATATGCCTAGAAGACCTGATGGCATGTCATCATAATAGCAGAAATGTATCCAAACATGCTGGTTACCTCTTCGGAAAGATTAAACAAAAAATGAAAAAGTGGCTGGAAAATTCTGATATTACAGAAATGAGCCATCACACTAACTTTTTAAATAAGCGGCCTTGGCTGCTTTTCATCCGGTTGTACAGGCAGTCTCATCGTATTAATCAGGATCGGATCTGTCACTTCTTTTGCCCGCTCAAGCAGCATCTCTTTGCCGCATTGTGTTATTGCAAATATAGGAATCGCAGTACCGAACTGGGCGATCGTTTTACCAGCCACGCAGCCCCTGATCCATTTTGAAGTACATCCTGTGGTCATATCCACAAGGTCTATGAATTCTTTTGCCTCATCCTCAGGCATACCTGTAGTATGGACACCAAATGCGATCACCTGGACATTATGTTTTTTCTCAAGCGCCCTCATTTCACGGACATCCTTGGCATTCGTTACAGAAACTCCTATTTTTTTATAACCCAGACCTATCGCTTTTTTCACGCCAGCGACCTGGTCAAGAGCAGCGGTTGCAGGGTCAAGAACGATGCCGTCAACCTCATGTATCCGTTCGATAAGTTTCGGGATAGGCGTAGTCTCGGACAATCCGGAAATGCGAGAACCCATACCCTGTGCGAGTTTTGGATTATTCGTGATCACAGTGCCTGCGCCGTCGCATGCGGTCACACAGGTATCAATAAGCCCCCGGCGCAATCCTGTCATAAAGGTCTCACTTGCCCCAAATCCTACGAATATTTCCATTTCGATAGCCCTATCCTCTGTGAAAAGGCCGAAATCCTTTATCCTGAACTCGATATTTTCCTTTGCGGACTTTGAAGTGAATTTCTTTATCCCGCGGACCTTATCGAATATAGGGCAGTATTCTGTCTGCGGTTCACTGACTTCAATGACCTTTCCATTCTCAACAACTACCCGTGTTTTTCCAAGAGCTTCCATAACATGTCTATCTTTTGCCATAGCCATCAATATGCATCTAATATATATTAATCATTAAGATACTGACAAAATATAATAAGTTGAGGCAAAATTTGCCTCAATATCTTAATTTTTTCGTCTTCCAAGAAGAGCCCAGGCAATTAATCCAATCATTGAAACTACAATTCCGAATCCTGGAGACTTTGTAGTTGTTGTTGCTGGGGTTTCTTCCTCTGTTTCTGTCACTGTGGTATCTTCGGTTGTTTCCACTTCTGTTGTTTCCACTTCTGGTGTTTCCGTTACTGTTGTAACTTCTGGTGTTGCTGTCAATGTTGCTGCGGGAGTCAATGTGACAGCTGGTGTAGTTAAGTTTGCCGTCGGTGGTGCCCCTATAGCTCTGAGGGCTGCACTGGCATTAGAAGTATGATTAGTTTGTTTCTCAAATAATAGTCCGTAAGGGGTACGTGGTCCGTCATTTGAACTATTAACATGGCAGGTTCCACATGAACCGCCAGGATACACTGTGTTCAATGCCGCAAAATATTGAGTTGTTGCAAAAGACTCCGGCGCCGCTACAAGAATCACTGATGCTGCCAGAAGTAATATCGTTATCATTTTCTTATTCATATTTTATCCTCCTTTTTCTCCCAATTACTACGGTTAGATTATTTTTTAGCTGGGAAATATCAAATGAATCGTTACAAATCCTATATAATCTTTCCTAATTTTTATTCATTCTAATCTCAACACCGGCCTCAATTTCGATGCCTGATATGCAGGAATTATTCACGCAAGTATTCCCACATAAACCGATACTGATAATGCCATAGCTATCGAGTTAATTGTGACTATTGTGTTGCCTCTTGACATGGGAAGACCTCCCATAAGCGCAGGCATATATATGAATGATGAAAAAAAGGAATCCAACCATTATCACTTTTTGGGAATGATCATAAACGATTAATACCATATTCGCATATTTGCGAATAAATAGTTGGGCAGATAAAAATATTTTTTATCACTCCTATCCCATCCTAATCTTCCCAACTATTTTTCTTTACCTGATTAAACCCATCCGAACAGTCTTTCAAATAACCCGACCTGTCTAACAGCTACTGGAGCCTGCAATGTATCTGAATATTTGATATCCCCTTCCGGTGTCTGGTAACGAAGGACTGTGTCTATAGCATACGTTTTGTTCACGGATTTACTGTCAGCCAGGATCATAAATGATGAAACTGCTACGTCTCCGGGTTCCATTTTATAAAGGTATGCCTTATCATCCGTCGTGCTTATCGGATCGGAGGGTGTGATTATGGCCTTTACATCTCTTGCTTCTTCCTCACCGGTGTTCTTGATAGCTATCTCTATCGTTGCGGAATTTCCGGGAACAAGACTGCCATTTGCTCTTATGATCTCAAACTGTGCCTGTTTTTTCACTTTGATCTTTAAAGTCTGGTTCTGCTTCATCATTCCATACCAGTAATTTGCATCATAGGTTTGCTGCGTGGCATTTGCATCAATTATCTGAACGTTCTGCTGGTAATCGTAAGCCAGATCAAGGAGCAGGAAATATTCTCCAGCCTTTGCTTTTTTATCTATCTTTATATCGAATTTCACAGGCGTAAGTGAATTCTGCCCGCTTCTTATGGAACCAACTTGCTGGCTGATGGATTTTACTTCTACCGGGCTTCCCGGATCCGCCGACAGCGATGCTGATATCCCTATAGTATGCTCATTATTTTCTTCATTTATGCTGCTTCCCTCCTGAAAAGATAAACACCTAAACCAAAATAAAAAACTGCAAAGAAAAGAAGTATCATCAGATCATTAGCTATAAATGCCAAACCCTGGCCCTTGACCATGATAGTACGCATTGCATCATTAGCGTATGTGAGAGGCACGATATATGCTATCCAGCGCATCCAGTCCGGAACAGAGCTTAAAGGATAGAAAACCCCTGTGGCAAACATGGAAGGGAAGGCGACTAACATGCTTATCGCCTGAAAAGAGATCATGTCCTCTGACACGGCAGATATGGCAATTCCAAGACCTACAGCGCCAAAAGTGAAGATGATAAGCACAAGGGTGACAAGCAGCCAGCTCCCGTTCATCTTGACCCCGAGAAGAACAATTGCGGCAATTATCAGGACCACAGCCCTTGCCAGTTGCAATATAAGCTGGTGTAAAGTTTTTCCCAGAATTACCGCTTCACGGCTCACCGGGGTCATCATAATGCGAACCAGAGTGCCGTCCTGCCTCTCTCCTGCTATCGCATAACCCATGGTCTGGATAGTACCGATGAACACTGTAAGGGCAATAACTGCAGGGGTGAGGAAGTCAATGTACTGCAGTTTGCCGTAAATATCAGGAATATTTAACGTAACAGGTGAACTCGACGTTCCTGTAAAAAACTGCTTCATGAAATTAATGATTATGCCGCTTGATGTGGTGTCTGAGGAGTCGGTCAGAAGCGTCAGTGTCACGCTCTCATTTCTTGCCGCGCGCTCGCTGTAATCCGGTGGAATGATCAGGACTGCTTTATACAACCCTGCATCTATTTTCCTCTCAGCCTCGGATTGCCCCATATCCTTCGTATAAGTTATCGAGAACATTTTGACATCGCCGTATTTGGGGATGAAGCTTCCGATTTCCCGGACAAGCGAACCTGAAGCCGTACCTGTGTCGTCGTTGATGACGAGAATATCAACATTTTTGACCGTACCACCCATGCCGTATCCAAAAAAGATGATCATGATTATCGGGAACAAAAATAAAGGGATCATAAATGCTTTTTTCCTGAGAATCTGTTTAGACTCTTTGATCATAATTATCCAGGATTTTCTAAGCTCGGTTTTTATATTCATTCAATCACGTATCTCCTCGCCTGTCAGGTGAATGAAAACGTCTTCAAGACTCGCACTGTTTGATGTTTTTTTCAGGTTGAGAGGTGTATCCAGCGCCATCAGTTTACCGGTATTCATTACCGCAACCCTGTCGCAGAGTTTATCCGCCTCATCCATGTAATGGGTCGTGAAAATAAGAGTTTTTCCTTCGGTATTGAACTTCCGGGCAAGTTTCCAGATTGCCTGCCTTGTCTGCGGGTCAAGGCCTGTTGTTGGTTCATCCCAGAAAATTATCTGCGGGTCGTGTATCACTGCGCTGATCACGGAAAGGCGCTGCTTCATGCCTCCTGAGAAGCCACCTGTAAAACGGTCTGCATGATTTTCAAGATTGACCAGTTTCAGGTAGTACCCAATCCTTTCTTCCATGACCTTTTTAGGTACATCATAAAGGTTGCCCATAAGCTCCAGGTTCTCCATGGCTGTAAGGTCCGGGTAAAGGCTGAGCTTCTGTGGAACTATACCTATGATTGGCCTTATCCTGTCATCTTCATTTCCAGCATCAAAACCTGCAACCTTTATACTGCCGCTTGTGGGTTTTATTAATGTGGTCATCATGGCAAAGATTGTGGATTTACCGGCTCCTTTCGGTCCGATCATACTAAAAATCTCTCCTTTGTTTACATCGAAACTGACATCATTCACTGCGGTTATCTTCCTTCCCCTTGAATTGAACACTTTGGTAAGATTCCTGACCTCAATAATGGATTCCAATCAGATAAGCCCCCTTAAATATATACTATTTAATTCGTTCATATTTCAATTGCATATGGTATTTAATGGAGAATAAATGCTTTGAAAAACAGCAATTAACAACAGGCACACCACCAACATTCAAAAATATAGGCATATCATTCATTAAACTTCTTATAAAGGTAATTTGCCGCGATCTGGAAGATCAGGATGAAAATCACAAGCATTGTATTGAAAATTGGAAAAATGAGAAAATGATTTGTAAGTGATTAAATATTGGGGTCGATCTAAAACGGAAGCCAACCCGCACCATCGCATTTTGGATGGTGTTTGCAGACCCATGTACCAGTTTTTGGATTCCACTTTATATCTTTTTCCTTATAGTTTTCACCACAATGTTTACAAACTACATGCTTTTCTGAATTCGGATCGGGCCTAAAGGGGGGCACTGTCCCGTCTTCACGCGCTTTCTTATCATCTTCTTGCTTGCTTCCATGTATCATTATAATTACTGAAATGTAGATAAGTGTTTTATAGTTTCCTATCAAAAACCATAAAAAAAAATCAGAAATTTCAATGATGTTCAATTCATGAATAGCGTCCACCAGTTTATTATTGTGATAGATAAATAAACAATTGCAAAACACTTGATAATATTTGCTATTGAAATTATAATCAAGAACCGATTTAAGTCATAATTTTGTATTCCAGCAACTATAGGAGCCAGGTTGCAAACAATAGGAATCCATGGAGAAACCAGGAGTAAAAATGCACCATATTTCAGAAAATACCTATTGGTCTGTTCTTGTTTTTCCTCATTCTTACGGGATTGGATAAGTTTTGTAAGTCCATGTTTTCCAATGAAATACCCTAAGAACGCTCCAAGTATTGAGCCTGATGTCAATATAATAAATATTATTCCAGAATTTCCTCCTGCACCAAGCAGTGCGAAAACAACAGCCTCAGTAGGAATTGGTATGATGGACGACAAGAAACTGACTATAAAAAGACCCACCATGCCATAATATACAAATATATCTAATAATGCCATTCTTCTACAATCTTATGATTTTAAAGGATATTTAAGGTTGGGTATTTGCTCTGGGTTATTGGATGAGTTTGACTTAAGATAACTGGCCATATACTGCTAATTCCCCGGAAAACGTGGCAATGCAAACCTTACCATTAGCGATAGTGGGCGGACTGAATTTGAACATCTCGCCAGGATCATCATGGTCCGGGTTCATATCGCTATTCCAGAGTTCATTTTGCAGATATGAGGCGTCGAAAGCATGAAGAGTATTCAGCTCGCAGACCCACAAAATCCCCGTTCCTGAAATATTACCTTTAGCTGATATTGACATCCATCCACCCTCTCCGATAGTAACATTACTCTCAGAAGCAGGTGTGGTCGGCTGGAAAAGTCCTTCATATAACCTATAAGCCTTCACATGACCGTTCATAGGTTGGCATCCTCAAAGAGTAATCACAGGAATATCATGGTATCCCGATTTCAAAACTTCGTAAATGATATTGGTCTCGATTTTTTCTATTTCTTTCCAGGTTCTTAATTCTTCAACCAGTTTATTAAGAATGATCTGATCTTTCGCAAAACATGAAGCGACTATAGAATGAGTGGGACCCAGCGAAAGCGCCACAAAAAAGAACTCTTTCTTAGAAGCAAGTTTTTCTGCTATTTTCCTGACATCAATTCCCGGAGCAAGAGTTATTCCCAGGATAAAGACACTTGTATATCCGAGCTTGCGAGGATTGATATTGGCCTGGATTTTGATGTAACCGCCATCTTCGAGTTTATTCCTTCTTCGCTTAACCGTATCGTGTGAGATCCCAATATTCCGGGCTATCTCCACATCGTCCATTCTTCCGTCCTGCTGTAACAGTTCTAGTATCTTCTTATCAGTCTCATCCATACGTTACCCCAAAAAAGCCGTGATAAGCTGGTTACTCTTTTGTGCAAGGTCAATTATTTCGATCCTGCCAAACCCGGCATCTGTGAGCCATTCCCTGTATTGCGCTTCAGTGTACGTGCTTCCACCCTCCGTGTTTGCCAGCATATTCACGGCAAACATCTCTGCTATGGGGCTTCGTCCCCGGACCATATCCTCTATGGCGATCATCCCGCCTTTTCCTAGAATATTACCTGCACGCTTTATGAGCTTCCTGTTGTCTTTCTCTGAATAGATATGGCATATATTGCCCATAAAGATAATATCAAATGACTCGCCTGCAAATTCATTCACGAAATCATTCGTGAAATCTCCCTTCCTGAGGTTCAGGTTCTTGATATTCCCCAGCCCGAACCGGGTTTTGATGTAATCAATGGTGTCCGGCAAATCATAAAGAACTGCGTTTAGGCCTCTATTGACAAAGGCTTTAGAGTACTTGCCGGGTCCTCCTCCAAGGTCAAGAACGTTTTTCGCATTTTTCTTCTTTTTGAGGCAGTAATCTACCGTTTCCTCTACAACTTTATCCGGTCTGGATGCCATTGCATTCATAAAAGCCGCAACATCATCTTCTGCCCTGTCGGGCTTTTCTCCTTTGATTATTTCAGGAAGCTTGAGCCATGCTTCCATAATATCGAGAAAGTGAGGAAGAGACCCACCTACATAATCTTCGCCGCGCTCAAGGAAAAGAGCCCGTGCTTTCCCAGTTATAACGTACATGCCCTGTTTCTTGTCAACATATCCTAAAGTAGCAAGCGCCTCCAGCACGATGAAGAGAGCCCTCTCATCGGCATTGAGCATGCGTTTAAGGGTGGTTATATCTTGCCATTCCAAGAGAGCCCCAAATATTCCGGCTTTCTGGGCAGAGCCTATCAATACCAGTTTGCTTGCATAATCTCTTGCAGTTTCAAAATCAAACTCTTCATTTCTTGACCACATTTTTGCCATATAACCTCTTTTTGCGAATTTTTCGCAGATATTATTAAATATATGAGTATACTATCGTATGCTTTTATATTCTATATTAATTTATCTTACAGGAGATATCCTTCGTTCATAGATAGTTTGGGTATCTGGTCCTTTTTTGCATATCTGGCAGCAGTTTTGTCTCTTTATTTTGATTTCTTCTTGTACGAAAGGGAGATGTAGTACGTTTTTTTTTCGAAATCATAGTTTATCTCCCAAGTGTCGCATGCGCCCTGGCAAGATGCCTGGCGGCAAGCGCGCCCACGAGTGATATCTCACCTGCAAGAACTGCGGCGGCAATTATTTCGGCTAATTTCTTAGAATTCGTCCCTGGGGGCTCTCCAGCTCCTGCCACACCCAGCATATTCAGGCACTCCTGCTGCGTAGCTATCCGTGTCCCTCCGCCAACCGTTCCGACATTGAGGGATGGGAGTGTTACCGAGCAGTATAAACCATCATCAGTTAGTTCCATTGTAGTGATGGCATTACTTGCTTCCACAACATGCGCCGCATCCTGGCCGCATGCAATGAACATGGCGGCTGCGATATTTGCAGCATGAGCATTAAAGCCGATCGACCCGGCGCGGGCTGATCCCAATAAATTTTTCCTGTAATTTACATCTGCCATTTTTTCTGGCGTTGTTTTTAGTTTTTCCCAAATCACTTCTTTTCCGATAAAAACATCTGCAGAAACTGTTTTTCCCCTGCCAAGGATCGCATTTATTGCAGCAGGTTTCTTATCTGAGCACATATTACCGGATAAAGCAACGAGCTCAACGTCATTTTCGGATAATATGAGGTCAACAGCGGCATCCGTTGCTATCGTGACCATATTCATTCCCATTGCATCCTTAGTATCATAGGAAAATCGTAAAAAGACATTTCTGCCGGCTGTAAACGCATTTATGGACAGCAATTCCCCGAAACGTGTTGTTCCTTCTGCAAGTTGTTTCAGCCTCCCGAAATTGGCATTGACCCACTCAACGAGCTTTTTTGCACCTATTATATCTTTTGTCTTAAAAACCGGGGCTCTTGTCATCTCATCCTTGAATATCCTCACATTTGCGCCACCCGACACAGTGATAACAGAGCTTCCCCTGTCTGCGCTTGCAATAAGTGCGCCTTCTGTCGTTGCAAGGGGAATATAGTATTCGCCTTTTGCATATTCACCATTGACGCGAAGCGGTCCGGCAACCCCCAGGGGAACCTGTATAACGCCTATCATGTTCTCTATATTGCGTTTAGTGACATTTTCAACATCCATGGAATAATTAGAAATATGATTGAATTGTGTTCCGGTCATTTCAGAAACTGCAGTTCGCCTCAACTCAATAGAAGCATTTACATCAACTATTTTATCAATTTCATGAAAACTGATCTTGCCTCTTTTGATTTTCTCAAGGAGCTCTCTGTCCATAGTGGCGCTAATTGGTTTTATTTAATAAAAAGACTTGCTCAAAGGTTTATTATAAGCTGCCCATTTTCACAATACTCAAGCATAAGATCAGCCACTTCAAATGAGTGTATCATTTCTATCCCTTCAATAAGTTCGTCCTTATCAAAACCTATCATCGATGAAGCAAGTTCACAGCATTTGATCTTAATTCCCAGGTCGAGACATTCCCGAACCCGCTCATCATAAGGAGGAGATCCGGTCTTGCCTTTTTTTCCAAGAATAACACCCATCGGACCCCAGAGAACCAGAATTACATCCAGTCCTTTCTTTTTATAATATTTAGCGAACCTGAGGATTTCCATGGGACTTGTACTCTCATATACCATGTTTTTTAGGAAGAGTAGTACCTTTGTAACCTTTCTTTCAGGCATCACTGATATATTTTGAGTATAGGGTAATTAAGTTATCTGAAATATTGCTTAATTAAACGAACCTGGGCCTCACCGACAATTTCACAGCAAGCGGATGGCTCTTGAATGGGAATCCGGAGATATCTTTTGAAATCCTTTCATTTAGTTCATTAATGCTCATTTTTACATTAACAGGCTTATTCGGCATAGATTCGCTCCTTATTGTAACGGTAATATTCCCGCCCGTAACTTCCTCATCTCCAACCACTGCCACATACGGTATCCATTCCTTTCCAGCGTCGCGGATCTTCTTGCCAACCGTCTCTTCACGGTCATCAATGTCAACCCTGCCGTTCAGTTCTCCTGCGACTTTTTCCGCATATTCCATGTGTTTTTCCGCAACAGGTATCACTCGCACCTGCGTGGGTGAAAGCCAGACAGGGAACATGGGGACAATTCCTTTCTCCGAGTTCATATTGGCTTTTTCAAGGAGCGCATAGATGCATCTTTCAATAGCGCCGCTTGGTGAGCAATGAAGGATAAAAGGTCTTTTTTCCGCACCTGTTGAATCAATATATTTTATTCCGTAACGTTCGGCGTTTTCAACATCGATCTGTACAGTTGATAAGGCGCTTGCCTTGTCCATGGCATCTATGTAATTGAACTCGAACTTCAGGACGAAATAGAAAAACCTCTGGTCCCAGAGTTCTATCAGCACTGGTTTATTGACAGTTTTAACAAGTCCTACAATGAAATCCCTGTTCTCTTCATAGAAATCCCTGGTAAAGCGTATAGCTACTTCAAAATCCGAAAGGTCAATGCCGATCTTTGAGAGAACATTTATGCACATATTGTACTGTTCATTGAACTGTTCTACCGCCTCATCCATATCCTTGCACAAAGAGTGCATATCAGGCATGGTGAATGCGCGCAGGCGGCGCAGTCCCACAAGTTCACCGCTTTGCTCTTTTCTGAAGCTGTAGCGTGTTAGTTCTACCATTCTAAGAGGCAGGTTCCTGTATGAAATAGTCATATCGTGGTTCATCAGGAACTGCCCGAAACATGCCGCAAAGCGAAGGAATAGCTGCTTTTTGTCAGCTTCTATGGAATACTGGCGCGCAGGGAAGCGGTCAAGATATTTCTTCAATGTCGGATGGTTCATATCATACATCAAAGGCGTCTCAACTTCCATTGCACCCATTTTTGCGGTCTCTTCCAGGACGTAATTTTCAATGAGGCTCTTCATGAGCCTGCCCTTTGGATAAAAGCGCATGTTCCCGGAGTCAGAGCCAGGTTCATAATCAGCAAGCTCAAGCCTTCTCATGAGTTCAACATGCGGCGGGATCCTGTCCACTGCCCGGCTCTTGTGTATCTCATAATTCACGAACTTCTTAAGATTATCATGCCCCTTAAAATCAAATTCCTCCGGTTTTAGCAATTCACCACCCGGTGTTAAAATATGCCAGTAGGATACGGCTTTTGCTTCGGATTTCAGGGCTTCTGAAACAACTTCTTCTTTTTCCTTTATTACCGTAATGCATTTTTCTTCGCCGATCCTGATTGTTCTTGAAAGTTCAGAGAGGGGATGCCCTTTGCATTTTATTGTGAAGGATTTATACCAGCCAAATGGGGCTCGTTTGACTTCAAACCGGGCTTCTTTAAGTAATTCCTCGATTTTTTTCAATGTTTCGATCGCTGTTTTTGGTGATGAAAGACTTGAACTCAGGTGTGCATACGGGTATAACATCACACGATTTGTTTTTACCTGTTCGGTGACCTTTTTTATTTCGGTAACAGCCTGAGAAGCAGCAGATTCAAGTTTATCTTCGTCGCTTTTCTCAACAGCTACAAAAACAGCAAGAACTTCTTCCATCCTGCCTTTCTTGAGGTCGTCATCTATTTTCTCAGCAACAGGCGTGCTTTTTTTGGTTTCATATTCTATAAAATCCGAATGAATAAGTAGTATCTGCATTTTATCACTTTAAGGCATCTACACAGCAATTAAGCTTAAAGTTTTGTCGGTTTTGGGGGATTTCAATTCGTGTTGGTAGTTATCCTAATGTGTTGAAAAATAAAGGATTGATCTAAAAACAAGCAATTTTTTGCATATACTTTCATTGTTTTTATATACAAATTTAATCTAACTCTTTCTTATTGGTGGTTACCAACGCCTGCCTAAAACCATTGGTAACTTATTTTATACTATTGTAACTGGTTACAATAGCTAAAATCATTGTTCAACAAACAGATTCTTCAATATATCCATGTTCTCTTTAAATTTCAATCTTTTAATCCATTTTTCCAAATGTTTACGTTCTATTAAACCTCCTCCTATCTTTATTATGGCTTCAGCAGCTTCTTTTTCAGTAGGCATCTTCAAAATTATTGTTTTTTCAATATCCACTCTTCCCAAGTACTTTTGTTTTTATTTCTTTTCACTCTTGTCCCAATATACAAGATATTTGTACTTATGGCTCCCAATTTCTCGAATGAATTCTTTCCCCATAGTGTCTATTGTAATAAGTTACAATAGCATAAGAATTTGCTAACATAATTTTTCATGCATGTATTGTAACTTTTACAATAGTCCAATTGCTAGCATAAAAAACAGTTAAGTTTAAATGGTGGACCTATGAATTGGTAACCACCTTATTAAAATCATACAATATTCTTTTCATTTCGGGTCTCATAATTAAACAATACAACTGTTCTTTCTTTTTGCCATTATTATGATTCATTATCAAACTTTTCAAATCTTCAAGTAATTCACTTTTTAGATTGCTGGTAGTTACTATTCCAATTAGGTCAATACCATCAAAACGAAAGCTTTTAGCAACTTGCCTAAAGATACTATTTTCTTTAGTGGAATCACTTGTCCCTGATTTCATGATAAAAGCAACAGCAATAGTCTTTCCAAATAGACGAGTTTCAGCTTCCATGTCATAAATTTCATGGCCATGATGGTGTCCCCCTGTAGTTCCTGTATAATGACCTATAATATATTTCATGCATTTTTTATATATTTCATTTTTAATGTCTAAACAATCGCTACAAGCTTCAACCCCGTGTTTTTCACATTTTTCGAGTAAATTATTTATTTGATTTTTAAAATCATCATTAAATGCACCTTCCGGAAACTCGGCAATCTTTTGAAAAAATCCCAGATCATCAAATTTAATTAAAATCGATTTTGACTTTCTTTTTAAATAATTCACTTTTATTTCAGATTCTCGTGTTTCGATTATAGCTTCATTATATTCTGACAAATCAATTTTTTTAAGTGACTCGATAAGAGGTCTTGCAAATTCAGAATCAACCATATTGGTATATCCTAAATGTCCAAATATTCTTTCCCTAAAAAAAGGATCGTTTTCCTTATTTTCGGCAACGAAACCATTCATTAAAATATTATGTACAATTGCTCTTATCCACTTTTTCTTTTTCCTGCCAATGCTTACTTTATCATTGACTACTAATCCAGTTACTTTCTGTCTTGAACCCTTTGAAAACAGTCTAGTTTTTTTCTTATTAACTGTAAACCCATTCCCTTCAATAATCTTGATAATTTTTTCTTTGTGCATTGGAAGCTTATATGAGCCCGAAATAGTGATATCATCGGCATATCTTGAATAAGTAAAATGCCTTCTATTGCAATACTTGGCTATTCTCATATCAAGTCGTTTACCTGCCAAATTAGATAACATAGGACTTGTTGGCGCTCCTTGAGGTAATTTCCAATGATAAGTGCACAGGTCGGCGAATGTCCAAGCAATTTTGTTAGAATAACCTGCCGATTTGAAGATATGATAAATAGAGCCAAATTTTATACTCGGAAAAAAATCTTTTATATCAATCCCTAAAACTAAGTCATGATTTACATGTATTTGGGCATTGGAATAAATTGTTTTTCCTGGAATAAATCCATATACATAATCACTGGAATCCAACTTATATAATATATTATTTAAAATCCATTTTTGGATTATTTTCAGTTTTTTTGATGATGCATTGATTTCCCTAAAACCCCCCATTTTTTTTGGAATTCTAAAAGTAGTATAACCTATATCCTTATTCGATAAGAAAAATCTGACCTGCTTTGAAGATGAATTTGTTAGGTTACTCAAATGATCAATATCATAAACATATGGCAATTTCTTGGACTTTAATCTTTTGAATGATTTAAATTCTTTTCTATATTCATCTTCATTTAAGCTTGGGATTATTGCTGTTTCAATATAACTATCAAACAAAATTTTCAATTTTTCATTATTTGATATTTCCATTTTCACATCGTTCACTCATTATTCTAAAATCAAATTATGCATTGTATATTATATAAATTTAATTGCCCTCACTAAAGCGCTGGGCGCTTTACTGCATATAATTATCAAATTATATGTTGCGGTCAAAGGTATTATATATATTTGAACTGATGTTTCACCTTTGCTTGGTAGGCCATTTGCGTGATGTATCACCACACATAACTCTCCGGCGAGAGCTAATTCAAAGCTGAGGGCAACAAACCTCTAAGAGTTAATAAGTTATAAATATTTTACTATATAGATGATTAGAATATCATGAATAAGGAAATAATTTTCATTGCATGGCTATTCACAAAAATATAATTTTTCACATAACATGAGACTTGTAATAATATATATTAATAAATTCCAAATGTATGATTTCTATAAAGCCTACTGTTTCACTTTCGGCTTTATTCTATATTAGCCAAGGCGCGCCCGCGCTTAAGAATATCCTCAGAAATCACTAATAACTTAACGGCATTTGAACGTAATAATTTAATATGATGGTGATTAGCGCCGCACTAAGCACGCCTCCCAATGGGTTCGGGCACTGCCCGAATTCGCCTGCGGGCGTACTTACTGCAGGAGGTTGAACGACAGTCCTGCGCCTCCCGGTGCTCGGACAATCGCGGTTTATGTGATTTCTCACGTTGTTCCTTTTCACTAAAGAGGATGCGCAAAACAACTATCGCCCTTGCGTTCACGCAAAAAGAAATCCGTCGCCTCCTGCCCGCCCTTTATCAAATGCGGTGCGCCCAACTTGAAGGTTTGCCCTGCGGGAATGCTTGACCGCCTGCGGGCGGAAATAATATATTTCTGCGAGGGTGCAGAGAAAAAAACCATCAAGAGGCGCACCGCATAGGTCTTATCAGGGCGGGCAGGCGATAGGACGACGGATATACTCTTTTGAACCTTAACTCAGCAATTTTATAGGGTATATATCCCACCCTATACATCGAACTTGAATAATAAAACATTGAGTTCGTTTTGAGTTAGTTGAGTTCGTTGTTAATTACTTTAGGTCACCAAACAACGAACTAAAGCCGAATAAGAAGGAGAGATTGCTCCCTCCCCCTCTTCTCAGAACGGTACGTGAAAGTTTCCCTTCATACCGCTCAAGCATTTTATAACCCTTTAATTCGGGCAGCAGTTATTTGTCATGGTCTTGGTTTCTGGTTTTATTACATTCTTCATTTTACCTCAAACACTTTTTGCGGTACTTTTTAGCTTCTTGATTCCCTGTTTTATTTTACGCTCAATAAAATAGTCTTTATCAAGATACGGATTCATATCTAACTTTAGTCTTGTATGTCTGACAATTTTTGTATCCGATAGGAGTTTTAGTTTCTTATCTCCTTCAGAAAACACCCAATTTCGATTTCCTTCTGAATGCCAATATCTATCAGCAATCCATTCATTGGATTTTTCAGGGTGTCTTCTCTTAGCCCAGTGCCAGAGCATGTCCCAAATCCTTGAATCAAGTTTTTGGAATATTTTACTGGATACAACAGGTTGGTGATAATTTGCCCAACCCGTTATAACTGGATTCAGGGTTTTGATTAAATCTTCTTGTTTCCATGCTTTTCCTCTCTTGATAGTATCACTGATCTTTTCAGTAACTTTTTCAATAGATTTATTAGATGGTTTAACAATAAGCTTTCCGTTGTACTTTCTGAAATTCCATCCGAGAAAGTCAAAGCCGTTATCGATATGGGTAATTATCGTTTTCTCATCAGACAGTTCCAGACCTCTATCTTTCAGGAAGTCTTTGATCAGTTCTTTGACTTCTTTAGCTATTTCCTCAGTTTTTGCAGTTACGATAAAATCATCTGCATAACGAACATAATTTACTTTGTGTTTTGCAGCATGTTCACTATATCTATTACCGTTCTTGTTATTGCGGTATTTATCTGCAAGCAGTTTCTCAATCCCGTCCAATGTAATATTAGCAAGAATTGGTGATATTATACCACCCTGTGGAGTTCCTGCTTCTGTTTGGAATAGTTTGTGTTCAAATATGAAGCCCGCTTTTAGAAATTGTCTTAGAACCGATTTATCCAAATGGATATTGTCTATTAACCATTGATGAGATATGGTCAAGTAGCCAGAGGTCGTTTCCGACCCCAAGCCCTTTAAGAACCGTACATGCGACTTTCATCGCATACGGCTCAAGCATTCGATAACCCTTTAAATCGGGCAGCAGTTTTTTGTAATGGTCTCTGTTTCATGGTTGCATATATTCTTTGTTTTATCCCACCCCTTATTTACTGTAAACGTTAGTTTCTGGATTCCCAATTTTAACTTGCGCAGGAAAAAATAGTCTTTATCAAGAAAAGGGTTCATATCCAACTTCAATCTTGTATGTCTGATTATTTTTTTATCAGATAGAAGATTCAATTGTCTATTTCCTCCAGAAAACACCCATTTCCTGTTTCCAGAAGATTTCCAGTATTTACTGATAATCCACTGTTTAGGTTTATTATGATGTCTTCTTTTAGCCCAATGCCAGAGCATATTCCAAATTATATGGTCAAGCTTGTGAAATATTTCACTGGATACAACAAATTGGTGATAATTAGACCAACCTGTTATTATCGGGTTAAGAGCATCAATCAGTTCCTCTTGTTTCCAAGTTTTTCCCTTATCGATTACGCTACTGATATTTTCAGTAAATTTATCGATGGATTTCTTGGATGGTTTGACAAGAAGTTTACCTTTGTATTTTCTGAAGTTCCATCCTAGAAAATCAAAGCCTTCGTCAATATGTGTTATCAATGTTTTCTCATCAGAAAGTTCCAAGCCTCTGTCCTTCAGGAATTCTTTTATCAGTTCTTTAACTTCTTTTGCAATTTCCTCGCTTTTAGCAGTAACAATAAAATCATCAGCATATCTACAAAAATTTACTTTGTATTTAGCCGCATGTTTATTGTTTATTCTTCCATTTTTGATCTTGTGATATTTATCATCAAGTATATCCTCAATCCCATCCAATGTCAGATTGGCAAGGATTGGCGAGACAATACCACCTTGTGGAGTTCCTGCCTCTGTTGGGAATAAATGTTGGTCAAATACATAACCAGCCTTCAAAAATTGCTTTAGAACTGTTTTGTCCATTGGGACACTGTTTATTAACCACTGATGTGATATCATGTCAAAACATCCTTTTATATCACCTTCCAATACCCATACAGGAGAATTCTCCTTGCACAGATAAAGATGGACTTGTTGACAGGCGTCATGTGTGCTTCTAAACTTTCTAAAGCCAAATGACCTCTTATCAGCTAAGGTTTCTGCAATTGGTTCTAATGCAAATGCATAGAGGGATTGCATAGCTCTGTCGTACATTGTAGGGATACCCAGGGGTCGTTTCTTCTTTTTTCCAGGTTTTTCAATGAAAACACGCTTCAGCGGCTTTGCGACATATTTTTCGTCCGATAGGTTGAGAACAGCTTTCATCTTGGTTTCAGGTGATGACCATGTTTCACCGTCGACCCCTGCCGTTCTTTTTCCTTTATTTTGAGTGGGTCTCCTAACTGCTAACAGTTTTGCATAATAGGAGTGGGTTAAAAGATACTGCAACCTTTTTACCAAATACCATTTACCTTCTTTAACTGCCTTCGTGATTCTGACTTGTAGCCTATTAACCTGTTTTTCAACTTTCTTCCAGTCAATATCATTCCACTGGTTCCTCAATTGCTTGTTTGCAAGCTTCTCATCTTCCGATGTAATTGAATTTCTTGCATTCATAGGTTTACCTTCATTCACACGACCAAATACCAATGATAAGTCAGCACTCTTTCGAGTTGAGGCAAATTTTGAACCTCTATTCGGTCTGTTACTGACCGACCTTCGCTTTTTATCATATCCTCTACCCTCTGCACTTTCGCAGCTCCTTGCGGAACTCCTACCTCATATTAGGAGTGCAGCGGGCTTACCAAGTTCTATATTATGAATATTTGTAAATACTTTAGAAGTCACCTCTAAGCCGAAAACCCTTCGTCCATTTTCTGTAATGTTGACAAAGCCATTCCAGACGGATTTTGTACCTTTTGGTTTAAGCGTTTAACAGTCCATTTTCGCTTATCGCTGTTGACGACTCTTACGGTGATTCAGCATATGCTTCTTCTTGGTATTCTTACCCTAACGGATAGTTCGAATTGGACTTTCAAATTTCTCCATATTGTCCTGAGGGCTTTACACGAAAACGTTACCATCTTCGCATACCTCGGTAGGGTCGTCCCAAATGGAAGGGACGGCACATTGGCAATTCATAATGTAACTTATCTTGTCGCACTTGTCGAAACAGCCTTTAATATCTCCTTCGAGTACCCATTCGGGAGAATGCTTCCCGCTCATGCAAACGAAGACTTGTTCACAGGCATCATGTGTGCTTCTGAATTTTCTAAAGCCAAATGATGTCCTGTCTCCTGTTGCTTCTGCAATCGGTTCTAACGCCAGTGCATAGAGTGATTGCATCGCTCTATCGTACATGGTGGGAATACCTAAAGGTCGTTTCTTCTTCTTTCCGGGTTTTTCAATGAAAACCCTTTTTAACGGCTTTGCGATATACTTTTTATCGGTTAGTCTGAGAGCGGCTTCCATTTTGGTTTTCGATGACGACCATGTTTCACCGTCAATCCCTGCCGTTCTTTTACCCGTATTTTGAGTTGGTTTTCTTACCGCCAACAGTTTCGCATAATGCGAGAGGGTTATCAAATATTGTAACCTTTTAACCAGATACCATTTTCCTGCTTTTACTGCTTTTGTGATCCTGACTTGTAGTCTATTGACGTGTTCTTCAGCTTTCTTCCAGTCGGTTTTATTCCACTGGTTTTGAAGTTGCACGTTAGTAAGCTTCTCATCCTTCGATGTAGTTGAATTTCTTACTTTCATAGATTTACCTTCATTTCCACAATAAAATACCGTTGAGTAAGTCAGCATCCTTTCGGATTGAGGCTATTTTGAGCCTTTATATACCGCATTACACAGTATCATTCGCTTTTTACTCATTCCTCTGCCCTGCATGCCATTGTTGCCCCTTACGGAGTTCCTACCATTTCATTTCTGGAGCATATTGGGTTTACCAAGTTCTACATCATGCATATTTTGAATACTTTAGAAGCCATCTTTAAGCCGAAAATCATATGTCCGTCCCCCATAACGTGTTCGCACCGTTATGGTCTGATTCTGTACCTTTTGGTTTAAGCGTGTCAGACTATTTTCGCTTATCTCGTTTTACGACTCTTGCAATGGTTCAACTTTCGTTTTCTTCATGGTATTCGTATCCTAACAGTTCATTCAAACCAGTCTTTTGAATTTTTTACCATATTGTCCTGAGAGCTTTGTACCCCAGCGTTACCGCTGACGCACATCTCAGTAGGATTACCCCAAACGGAAGGGGTAGCATACAGCAATGCATGTTGTAACTTCTTGTCACAGACGAACTGCAACGAACTCTTGTTTAAATGGTTCGTTGTTTTTATAACCTGAATTAATTTTGGTCTTATTTCAACATCAACTGTGTTTCTATCGCTACTAAAATTAACAATTTTCTGTATCTCCCTATAGGGTTATAGGAAATCAAATATTTCGGCCGATATTTTATGGACAAATCAGAAGCATAAGGCGTAATAGATCAGTTAATATTTAATTAGTTTTAATTATTCCCCATCATTTTGCGGAGTTTGGGTTTTGAATGTTCCACTCCAGTGAGGGCGCATGAGAAGTATGTAGTTCTTGAAGAGGGCGGGTCAGGGCTCCAGGTGCGCTGGATACCTCTATCTTGCCCTCCGGGCGGAGATTAGCGTTCTATATCTTACAAAGCATTATTGAATCCCAAGAGAACAATATATTTTAATTCGCAAAAAATAAAATTTTTCCTGTCAGGATTCCCTTTATTATCAATTGAATAAATCTAACCTGAAGGGATAACACTGTCATTTAAACTCACATCAGTATTTGAACCAAAAGGCGACCAGGTAAAAGCCATCGAGAAGCTGACTTCAGGTATCGAACAGCGCATGAAGCACCAGACACTCCTTGGTGTGACAGGTTCCGGGAAAACCTTCACGGTCGCCAATGTTATCCGGAATATCCAGCGCCCAACTCTTGTCATTTCCCACAACAAGACCCTTGCAGCACAGCTTTATTCAGAATTCAAGGCTTTCTTCCCCGAAAATGCAGTTGAATATTTTGTAAGTTATTATGATTACTACCAGCCTGAAGCTTATATACCCCAGACCGATACCTATATCGAAAAAGATGCATCCATAAATGAGGAGATCAACAGGATGCGCCTTTCTGCCACTCGTTCCCTGTTCGAGCGCCGGGATGTTATTGTAGTGGCAAGCGTTTCCTGCATTTATGGCATCGGATCGCCCCAGGAATGGCATGATATGTCCATTCTTCTTCGAAAAGGAGATGAATCGCCGCGAAAGGTAATACTTTCAAAGCTTGTGGATATGCAGTATGAACGAAATGATATGGATTTTGACACAGGGAAATTCCGGGCGCGCGGCGATACGATCGAAGTATTCCCTTCTTATGCATCAACCGGGGTAAGGATCGAACTTTTCGGTGATGAGATAGAACGCATCTCGGAATTTGATCCCCTGACAGGAAAAATTATCATGGAAAAAGATGCACTGGTCGTTTATCCGGCAAAGCATTTCGTTATGCCTCAGGAAAAGATCGACTTTGCTATCGAATCAATAGAGGAAGAACTTAAAGGAAGATTACAGGAACTGAAGCGAACAGGAAAAATACTGGAAGCAGCGCGCCTTGAGCAGAGAACAAAATTCGATATCGAGATGATGCATGAGATCGGGTACTGCCAGGGAATAGAAAATTATAGCCGCCACATGGATGGTCGAAGAGCGGGTGAACCGGCGTACACTCTAATAGATTATTTTCCGAAGGATTTTCTTATAGTGATCGATGAATCGCATGTTACCATCCCGCAAATACGTGGTATGCAGGCAGGAGACCACGCGCGAAAAGAATCTCTGGTGAATTACGGTTTCAGGATGCCATCAGCATACGATAACCGCCCGCTCACATTCGATGAATTCAGTGAAAGGGTGAACCAGGTATTGTATGTTTCGGCAACACCTGCGGATTATGAGGTCGCAATGAGCGCACAGGTCGTTGAGCAGATCATCCGTCCCACAGGGCTTGTTGACCCTGAGATCATAGTGAAACCCATAACAGGACAGATAGATGACCTGATCGGGGAGATCCGTGCAAAAACCGTAAAAAAATTCAGGGTCCTTGTTACAACTCTTACAAAAAGAATGGCAGAAGACCTCACAGAATATCTTCTCGGAGTCGGGATCAAAGCAAGATACATGCATTCTGAGATCGAGACACTGGAGAGAATCGAGATTATCAGGGGACTGCGCCTTGGCGAGTTCGATGTGCTCGTGGGGATCAACCTGCTTCGTGAAGGGCTTGACCTGCCTGAAGTGGCGCTTGTTGCTATCCTTGACGCTGATAAGGAAGGTTTCCTGCGTTCTGACCGCTCGCTTTTGCAGACAATAGGGAGAACTTCAAGAAATGTCGAAGGGAGAGTGGTAATGTATGCCGACAGGAGGACGGGTTCGATGCAAAGAGCGATAGAGGAGACAAACAGAAGGCGGGCGATGCAAAGTGAGTACAATAAGGAGCATAACATCACGCCTCAGACCATTCAGAAAGCTGTTGAGCCAAGGGCGATAACTGAAGAGGCGCCGCCAAAAGAAGAGATTTTCAATTATATTGTGGAGCTGGAAGCGCAAATGCACCTGGCTGCAAAGAACCAGGAGTTTGAGAAGGCTGCAAAGATCAGGGACAGGATAGCGAAGCTGAGGAAGGAGATGTGAGTTTGCATCGAGGTTTTATTATTTGAGGTTACAAAAATTTAAATAGTATGTTCTTTAAATAATGCTTTGATGGTAAAAGCGTCTCTTAAAAAGGTTTTTATAAAGAATTTCAAGAGCCTTCATGATTGTGAAATCGATATTGGGAAGATGAATGTAGTGGTTGGGGGTAACGCTTCGGGGAAATCGAATTTGGTGGAAGCGTTCAGGCTTTTAAAGAAGATTTATGCAGATAAAGATAGTTTCCCATTTTTAGAATGGTGGGGTTATGACAATGTCGTATGGCAGAGAAAAGAAGAGCTACCTATAATTATTGGCCTGCTTTTTGATATTGAAGGTTATGATGTATATTTTGAGACTAGCTTTACTGGGGTGGGGCAGAAATTCCAGATTTTACGAGAAATATTAGATGTCAGGGATTATGTAAAAGTCTATAAAGAAGGTGAATGGATTGCAATTAAACATAATCCAGATTTCATTGAAGATGTTATCAAAAATCCTCTAAAATTTGAAGCATCGCCTAAAGCAAATGCAAAGCTAAAAAAAGTAAAGAGTCGGTTAATAAAAGAGAGAAGATATCAAGTAGATTTGGAAGAAAGACTTTTGGACTATTCATTTTTCGATTTATCTGTGGGTGATGATTTCAGTGAAAAAATGACTGCCAAACATTTTATATTGTCTAATTTTCCAGCTTCAATATGGAGTTCTCAAATAAGTAAAAAGCCTGAAGAACTTACGGTTTTATATCCGGCAATATACTATGCAGAAGAATTTGAAGATGGATCATCTTTTTTACTTCCTGAATCACTCTTTGATATTGCAAAAGATTCGATAATAGAATCTTTTCGTAAACTATTGATTTTGTATCCACTTAGTATTCGCTCTATGAAAATACCCCAATCCTTTAGAAGAGAAGAAACCATCAAAGAAGATGGAACAAATATTGCAAGCGTATTTCACACAATTTATCTCAAAGAAGGTAAGGTTCCAGAAGAAATTTACAATCCACTTTCAATGGTTTTTCCAAAAATAGATGTGCGGCCTCATATTACTGACGATGGCAGGGTTATGATAAAATTCTATGAGGAAGGGTTTGAACTTTTACCACCGAATACTTCCGATGGAATATATAAGATTTTGACTGTACTCATAGCGATTTACTTAAAACCACCTCTCCTCATAGTCGATGAAATTGAGAACTCACTGCATCCATCGACATTGGAGCTTATTTTGGATACAATAAAAATAGGTGATAATCAGGCAATAATCACCACGCATTCACCTGTTGTAGTTGATATGACAGAGCTAAATGATATTATTCTTGTCGAAAAGGAACAGGGAGAATCCAAATTTAAACGGATAAAAGATCCTGATAAAATAAGGGAGTTCTTAATAGAAAAAGGTATAACATTCAGCGAGGGCTGGATTTACGGAGATCTATTAAAGACCGAACAGTAAGCATGAACATTAAAATAATCTCCGAAGACGATTACGGTGGGGCATTTTTAAAGAACGTGATCGGGCAGCTTAAGAATAAGAACATGGTGGAAAATATAACCGTTAAAGCCACAAAACCGATGCGTCCCTTATGTAATTTAAAGCTTGACAGGATTTTGAAGTCATTCGATAATTCCTGTGACAAGATAATTATTATTCTGGATTCTGATGATCCTCAAAATCATGAATCCAGATACGCAAATGTAAAACGTCATGTACCGAATGACTTGAGAACTCCGCTCGAAATCATCCTCATAGATTATGAAATTGAAGAGTGGATATGCATCAGCAAAAAATTAAAATGGCAGCACTCAAAGCCATCGCAAGAACTGAAAGTTAAATTTGGGTATATAAAAAGCAGCCTTCCAAAATATGCCGCTGAATTGGATTTTGATGCACTTGGAAAAAACTGCAAATCCTTTAAGACTTTTCTGGCAGTTCTTTCATGCAAATGATAAAAAATGATAACCAAATATTTTGTTGGACAGCAATTGATCTCCGATAAATTTTTAAATATAGTAAACATAAAGATGTTGTCCGATAAAACCAAATATGACTAGAAATCAAGGTCGCTCATTTGTTATAGGTATCATTACAATGCTGGCAGGAGCCTATTTGTTATTGCTACAGTCTATGAAGGTAGAGCTGGGTGCCAATAATGTAATTCAAGTATCGACAGTGTTTGATGGAGGGTTCCTGATCCTGATGGGGGCCGCAATGATAATTGCCGCTTTATTAGAAAAGGAATAATCTTTAAATAGTAAACATACGTATCTTGACTTATGTTCCTTCCCCTGAAAGATAAACAATTTGAGTTCTGGAGGCTTAAACGAAGCGGTTTTCTTAATATCAATATAGCGCGCTTGTTCAATATATCAAAACAGGCAGTATCCAGGGCTCTTATTACCATGGATGACCGGATAGAAAAGACTCTGCTTGAGATGGCGCACGCAAACCAGATAGAAGTGGAAAGGGTGAACTCCGAGTGCGGTGTCCTGTTTGGTCACTCGATGCCGTTTAATGCCAGCGCTATTATTTTCGTATCTGTGAAACACGGGATGCAGGTGTGGTACAAGCATGAAGGAAACTGTGGTGCATGCAATAGATATACACAGTGCATTGAATTGTTGTGGGACTTTGCAGATGAGATGAAAATCAAACTTCAGAAAACTGATGATCCCACGAAGCTTGCTGATGAGCTTTTTGAGAAATTGAGGGCGCTGGTATGACAATAAACATTACAGAAGTAATAAGAAAAATGATGGGCTGGTGCCCGAGTACACTAATGCTAAACAATAAGGAGGAAATATATATGGTGTCTTATGAAGGAAAGTACATAGACAAAATAAAAGGCATGGGCTTCAGGGGATTTCTCGGTGTCCTGCACCTGGTGTTCGGGGTTTGGTTAATAATAACCGCGCTCAGGGTTTTAGCAAAGACGCTGATTTTTCCCTGGTATGTAATGGATATTGATTTCATATCATCCGGGATACTTCTGGCAATAGGCATCTCATCGTTGATTATTTTCTTTAACTTTGTAAAATCTGCCAATGTTCAAAGAATACTGGCGCTGGTAAACATTGCCCTGCTGGCCGTATTTTCTCTGTATCTGAGCATGTCTCTGGTTTCTGTTGAGTTTTTTCCATCCACAAGTGATTTTTTATATTCCATTTTTGACAGACCCTATTCTCACTATACTTTCGGCACATTGTCTCTGATACTTTTCACGCTTATCGCAGGGATACCAAGCATCCTTACTCTTTTCAGTAAACCTGAAGGGATAAGGAAAACAAGATTTATCCTGGCAACTTTACTTATTCTTATTATTGTGACCGCATCGCTTGGCACTTATTATCTTTACTTGAACACCCAAAAAGATAGCTTATTGGAAGAATCAGGGAAAAACGGGGAATATGAGTTATACAGGATCAATTCCGATACTTTTTCAGGTATTTTTGGTACTTCGAACGTATATACATATTTTCTTGATTCGACCAGCGGCACTACAGGACATCCGATTTCAAAAGAAACCTATGAAGCGATTCAATTCCTTCAGAATAAAGAAACTGGTAAGGTTATCGCTTGGTGGGACTATGAACTTGAAATCAAAGCGGCAGGCAAAGAGCCCGTAATAACGTATGCTTCGCAGGAGATAAGACAAACTGTGGGAAGACCATCATTATTGTATGATATATTCGATTCGGATGAGAAGGTAGCTGATGTTTCAAGGTTTTTCGCAGCAGATTCTGAAGGTGTGGCCAAGGGAATTGCTGAGAAATACGGTGCAAATATAGTATACATATCAAGACAGAGAATGAATGATCTAATACCGATTATGCTAATGGCTGCCGACCCCAATTATAATATACAGAATAAAGATGTTATTAATTTAATTAATAGCCCGGAGGATTATTCAAATAAAATCATTAAACCAACGATGGGATACAAGTTCAACAGCGGTGCAGAATTCAAGTATTTCGATAAGATCTTCGAAAATAAGGACGTTATAATTTATCAGTTAAAATAAACGATCCCACGAAGCTGGCGTATGAATTGTTTGAGAAATTGAGGTTAGGATGACAATTAATGTAATGGAAAAGGTACGAAAAATGATGGGCTGGTGCACCTATGCAGGTTCACTTACACGAAGAAAATCCATGCAATTCGATAACTTAATAGTAAATGCGCCGAATAGCAGCGGTGATTAACTCAAATCACTGCAAGATGGCGGAACAAATATCGCAACAGGATTTTACTGAATTCGCTAATAATTACAATGATATCTGGTTATTTTTTATTGGGGAAATATGACATTGACTCTTTTATAAGAGGCCTTCTCTTCTGGCTGATCGTCATCCCTGTAACCGGAACATTCGAATCATCGGTGGAGCAGAATGCATATCCCGAAGACGGACGGGAAGAAGTGAACAACTAAGGAAATGGAAAAATACGGTGCTTTGCTTGCTGTTTTTTTCTAATATTGAAAATGAAGACTATATCAATAAAGTTCTTGGTGATGTAGTGGATTTGTTAGGGATATGCAAAATGTTGCTGAGGAGGAGATTCAGGATGCAAGAAGACTTATTCGAACGTTTCCACAAGGTCCACTGATAAGGTCTGATGAATAAAGACCTGTGATTCTTCGAGAATTTATTGCTATAATTCGCGATGAGACTGATGATATATCTGATATCGATATTGAAAAATGGCTCAAAAATTTTAAGACAGAAGACTTATTGACGCCATAGATTTATGAACACGACAAAACGAGAAGGTTTAAATATCTTAATATGATTGTCATGATATACATCTATTTATTTCAATAATATCGTGGTTTTCTTTGAGATAAATGCAAGGAGTGAAATAAATGTGGAGACTATATATAAATATTAATAAATATATCCCCCTATTCAGAACAGGTTTGCTTGTACTGTTGACTTTAGGCCTTCTACTGGCAGTATCAAGTTATGTCACTTCCGCGACTGTATATCCTTCGTACAACACAGAAGCAGATTGTAGAGGCTGCCATGGTAGCGATGTGTCAAACAGGCATCATCTATTAGTTGGAAACGGTTTATTTCAATGCACAAATTGTCATTCAATGATATATGATAATTCAACTCAAACTTATTCTTCTGAATTGATAAGAAATTGTCTGGTATGTCACCCTGGGAAAAATCATGCACAAACTCATCATATATTTGCATCGCAAGGTTTATTTGTATGTTCAGATTGCCATCCTGTGGTGTATGATAATTCAAATCAAACTTATTCCACTCAAATTACATGGGATTGCACGGTTTGTCATTCAACCGTCCTGTCAATCCAAAATATAACACCTATACCAACACCAAGTCCCACTCCAATACCAACTTCTCCTCCAAGCCCGACAATAACAAACTTCACTCCAATTTCTCCTGTAAATAATATCATTGGCGATTCCAGAAGTTTTGAAATTATGACTGATCAAATCGTAAATGTGACGTGGCTCATAAATGATGCTCAAGTTCATTCCAATGCAAGTGTTATGGACGCAATTTATACTAATATGAACGCTTCTCTTGGAATATGGAATGTGACCGCAATTGCTTCAAACATTAACGGGACTGTCACGTATAATTGGTCATGGAATGTGAACTCCTAGTGTCACGTCAACTCTACAGAGTCGGATAAAGTCTTGATAGCTTTATCCTCTCAGATATATTATGAATGACATATAATATATACTTTACGACTTTATATTATTGACGTGACACCAGGGGAGAATTTTGAGCAGGTGCATGAGATCTACGAGCGGTTTCATTCGGCTTTGTGTAAGGGTGGTAGAGGAAGCCAGAAAAGTTACTTTTTTGTGGAATAGGGTGGGAATAATAACGGCTTCCTCATTTTAGTGAAGTGTTAATTCCTTAGCGTGCGTGTACGTAGAAATCGTGGCGATATCCTAAAGTGATTACCTTGAAGTTATCTACTTATCTTATAGATTATCTTTTTTGCCCGGGGATTGTCATGGAGGTTAGCTTCACATCTTTTACACACATATGTATAGGAACTTGTGTAATGATTAGAACAGAGATTGAGATATATGAGTTGATAATAGTGGCATCAGAGGATATTCGTAGAGCATTAGAGGATAATTACCGTAACCTGTTCGATAATGCAAGTGATGCAATCATAACAGTTGACATTGAAGACAGGGTGACTTCATGGAATAAAGCAGCAGAGACTATTTTCGGCTGGACTGCGCAGGAAGCGATAGGGGAAAAATTATCAACGTTGATAATCCCGCAGAATAGGCAGTACGAGAAGAACAGGAGAATCGATCGTATCCTATCCGGAAGGGTAGTCTCAGGAGTTGAGACTTTGTGTCGCCGTAAAGATGGGCAAGAGATTAATGTGAGTCTGACTGTCTCTCCACTCCGGGATGCAAACCACAAAATAATCGGAATGTCGGGTATAATAAGAGACATCACGGAGCGCAAGCATGCGAAGGAGGAACTGGCGCAGTCCGAGGAAAAATACCGCACTTTAATTGATAATATCCAGGACGGCGTTTTTATTATCCAGGATGCGAAGATGCAATTTGTCAATGAGTCATTTTCCAGAATGACGGGCTACGCTGTGGAGGAAGCTATAGGGAAGGATTTCCAGTTATTTGTTGCACCAGAAGACCTGGAAATTGTTGCGGATAACTATCGTCGCAGGCAGGCAGGAGAAAAAGTCCCCAAAGAATATGAATTCCGCATGCTTCACAGGGATGGGAAGAGCAGAATCATTGTCAATATATATGCGGGGATTATCACCTATCGCGGCAGTGTAGCAAGTATGGGGACCGTAAAGGATATCACTGATCGCAAAAAAGCAGAAGAGCAGATAAAGAATTCACTACTGGAAAAAGAAACGCTTCTACGGGAAATTCATCATCGCGTAAAAAACAATATGCAGATCATTTCCAGTCTTCTCCTTCTTCAGTCCCAGAATATTGTTGATCAAAAGTATCTTGATATTTTTAATGATATTAATAACCGAATACTTTCTATGGCTCTTATTCATGAAAAACTCTACGAATCCGAAAATCTTGCACAAATTAATATCCAGGAGTACATTAACGATCTGGCTTCTAACTTGGTGGATTCTTATGGAAGGAAAGGCAATGCAAAAATAGAAATTAACGTTGAAAATATTCCACTAAATATTAATTTTGCAGTTCCATGCGGATTGATACTAAATGAACTTATTACTAATTCATTAAAATACGCATTTCCGAAAGATAGACACGGCAAAATTAAAATTGTATTTCAAAAAAGGGATGGTAATATGATTCATTTCTCAGTAAGTGATGATGGCATAGGTATTCCCGGGGATATGGATATTCGAAATACAAAATCATTAGGCATTCATTTAATCACATCGCTTGCAGAAAATCAGCTTCATGGTGAGATCATTCTAAATAGAGAAGGAGGAACAGAATTTCAAATTAATTTTAAAGGTGAATAAAATGGCCGAAGAAAAACAGATACTTGTACCTGGCTTCATATTAATTCACTTTCTACAATATTGATGTTCAAACATTGGTCATCGGTTAAGGAGTTTTCTTTTCTGAATCTTGGGAAGTTTATCCAGGAATTTTAAAAAACGATAAGCATAGGCTAATCATTTGTTAGGCTAACACGTACATAGGCGGTAGATAGCGGATTTTCGGTCATCTTTGAAAGGTGAGTCAGAGAGATGTTCTCAAAAATACAAAAAACCCAACAGCAATAAATTGTCCAGCAACAATAATATTGGATAATTTATTTATCTCTATAACGTTTAAATTATACAGTAATATATAAAGAAATCCATAGATTGCACTAAAAATACCAATTTCAAGCAAAAAAGTATCTACTGTTCCCATCCAATATTCAATAATTAAAATTGATATAAAAGTGATATTCAGGAAAACAAGAAGCTTATTTGTGAATGGGATTCCATATATACCAGGTATTGTTTTTGTGTCTACTTCTGAATCGCCTTTTAAATCTTTTATATCAAAAAATATCTCATCGATCAGTAATGTTGTGAAAATAAAGAAGCTGAGTAAATATATATCCTGTGTAAAGGTTATATTCAGGAACGATGCTGGTATTATTACTGTCACAAAAGCCCATGTGATGGCCACAATAAAATTTTTAAAAAAGAGAATATCTTTCAGACGTATCATTTTTGATTTTAAGGAAATTCTACTACTGTATAAAAGACCTATTACAAAAGGCACAAGGACTTCCAAACCATATTTTATACCTTTAATAAAACTAAATACAACTAACAATCCGAAGCCTGCAAATGCAAATGCAAGGAAGTACTTGTTGTACAATTTATTAAATTCGAATTTCTTTGAATCACTTAATGCATCCTCTCTTGTATCTGTCTTGCTGTTGAATGTGTAAATTACAAACATAATAAGAAACGGTATCAATATTATATAATTTACTGGAATTCCGGCAAGTTTAAAAAGAACATAACTAAGGCTCATAGCTCCAATGGAAATGTATACGTTCGAAAAAATTAATAAATCAAGAAGTTGAGATGTCTTAGGCAAATTTCTCACATTACTATACCACAATTTATTAAAATTTAAGAGGATTAATACTCTCTGAATTTTTGAAATAAGATAATATAGAAGTTTAGTTATGATTAGCATAATAATGATGATAACCGTTTTAAGATATAAATCTATGCATATATCGCATATACATAATCATGGAGTGAACCCCCAAAAAGTAGATAGGATAGTTAAGCAACATTCTCCATAAATTTATGAAATTGTTAAACAAAAAATTTGAAGATTTGGCTTTTATGGAAAGAAAGGTTTTAAGATAAAAGAGAATATGTTTCATTAATAAATTATAGGACAATCTTATCAAGGATAATCAATAATTAAAAGATATGGGGAGAGTTTGAAAAGCAAAAGTGGTTATTATTCCTGCTGGCATAATAGATTACAGGTTGCTCTTTTCTTATTAGCATTTTTGACATTCGGCATTGGAGATGCCATCACAAGCGCTTGGATGGTTGAAAAGCGGGGTATCATGGGAGAAGGAAACTTAATCGTGCAGTATCTGATTCTCAACTTTGGTATATCAGATTTTATATTGATAAAATTATGTGTTACTTTTATACTTTTATTAATGCCTTTTCTTATACTGGATGAGACTTATTATTGGATAATTAGTGGCTATCTTGTCTCATTTATTGTTGCAGGAATGTTGGGAATTATCCTCAATATACAGGCTGGAAGGAATGAAACACTTATTGTATCCCCTGAACAGGCAATTTTCTTATTTATAATATTGATCTTGATATTAACAAGCATTGGAGAACGAATAGATAAACACGCACATATGAAAATAAGACCTTATTTCAAGTGCATATTAAATGACATTGCTATCATTTTATTATTTATAATCAATAGGTTTAAAAATAAAGAGTGAATGGACAGTTATTTTGGAAAGCTGCTAATTGCCACAGCAATCAAAGCAAGCGCCCATAATCCAATTTTTTCTTTTGTTAGCTTTATACTTGATATAATTTTAATTAAAACTCCCATGCTTTTTATGAGGTTCTTTCTAAATAATAAAGTTTACTACAGCCGCCTTATTTCTTAAAGACGGGCTCAGATTCCTCTTGACCATAACCTAAATATACCCAGAAAACTATAACGATTATTCAATCAGTATTACAAAATATCATAATTGTAATACTATATATGTTCAAAATTATGAAATATTAATAAATATTATTTGAGGAGGACATAGAAAATGCATATACCGGACACATTTATTCCCCTGGGGCAGGCGGCGATCTACTGGATAATATCGATCTTATTTATCACAAGAGCAGTAAAATGGGCACGAAGGGACATGAACGAGAATATGATACCGCTTTTTGGCGTTCTTGCGGCGGGTATTTTCGTTCTCCAGACCATTAACATCGCGGCCAGCCTCCTTATTCCTGTACCCATGCTCACGGGTGTCAGCTGGCATATAGTGGGAGCTGCACTTACCGCAATAATATTTGCAAGTCCCTGGGCTGCTGTTTTACTGATGACCATGGTGCTTGCTATTCAATCTCTTTTTGGGGACGGTGGCATTACAGTGATGGGAGCAAACATATTGAACATGGGAATTATCGGGGGCTTCATGGGATATTATACATTCATCGGTTTAAGCAAACTTTCAGTAAAGCGTCATCTGGCAATGTTCGCAGGGGCATGGTTGAGCATGCTGTTACCTGCAATAGCTCTTTCATTTGAACTCTGGCTGGCAGGGACTTTTCCGCTCAAGCAGGGTGTTCTTCTCATGGGAACGTTCCAGGGCATCGCGGGGATCGGGGAAGGTCTTATAACTGTAATAGTATTTGGCGCAATAATAAAAGCAAGGCCGGATATCGTTAATGAAGAGACCCTCAAAAAAGAAAGCACAGCAAAGGTTGCAGCTATGGGAATTTCAGCTTTGTTAGGACTTGCCATAGCCGCACCGTTTCTTGCATCAGGCGACCCGGACGGCCTGCAACAGACAGCAAACCTGGTCGTGAGCAGCAAGATCAATAACATGATCGCGCCAATAACTCCCCTGTTCCCGGATTATTCCATACCCGGTATGGGAGAAGCAGGAAAAGTAGCTGCCATCTTAATTGGATTAGCGGCAATACTGATAATGTGGGTTGGAATATCAAGGGTCATAAAAAAGGCATGACATGAATATTATTGAAGCACGCAACCTCACGCATGTATACCGCGGAAAGATCACAGCCCTTGATGCCATCAATTTTACAGCAAAACCCGGTGAAAGGATCGCAATAATAGGAGCAAACGGCGCGGGGAAATCAACGCTTTTCAAGCATTTCAATGGGATACTTAAACCCACAAGTGGCGAGATCCTGATCAAAGGAAGGCCAATAAGTAGTGAGAATATCATGGATGTCAGGAAGACAGTGGGGGTTGTTTTCCAGGACCCTGATGACCAGATTTTCGCGCCCACAGTGAAACAGGATGTAGCATTTGGTCCTATGAACCTTGGTTTGGGCATGGAAGAGATCGATAAGCGTGTCCGTGAGTCGCTTGAAACCGTGCGACTTACCGGTTTTGAAGAAAGGGCGCCGCATCATCTTAGCACAGGGGAGAAAAAAAAAGTCGCGATTGCCGGCATACTTGCAATGCAGCCAGAAGTTCTGGTCCTTGATGAACCCACAGCAGGTCTTGACCCTGGCGGAGCTATGCGTCTCATCAAGCTTATAAACGGCATGAACAGGTATCTGGGGATCACAACCATAGTCTCAACACATGAAGTCGATATAGTTCCCATGCTAGCCGACAGGGTTTGCATCATTTCAAAGGGCAAGATAATAGGAGATGGTACACCCCTTGAGATATTCTCATCCCCTGAACTCATAAAAAAAACACATCTTCGCCTCCCGATGGTGGCGCAGCTTATGGAAATGCTCCAGGAAGAAGGGGTGGGTGTTGAAGTAAAATTCACGCTTGATGAAGCCAGGGATGAACTGCTAAAGGTCGTGAAATAAAATGCATGTTTCCATCACGGAAATGGAGCGTGAAACATATAAGAAATCCCCTATACATGGAATTGACGGAAGGATAAAGATCCTCATGACCCTTGCCATTACAATATATGTGGTGGCTCTCCCGCGAATGGAAATTCTTAATTTTACAAAACTCGGGATACTGGAAGCATATCTCCTTATTCTCATGCTTTTTTCAAGAATCGAGTTATCACACCTTGTTGCAAGATTTTTAATAGCGCTTCCTTTTGGTCTTGGCATCTCGACACTCCAGCCATTCCTGAGACAACCATTCATACATGATTTTACAATTATGTACAGGCTGCCAATGGGGATCGAAGTTACAAGTGAAGGCCTGTTATATGGCGCGATAATATTTGTAAAATTTTTTGTCTGTATAAGCGCTGTAATACTTCTTTCTTCAACTACGTCAATGAGCGAACTTGTGGCATCGGCAAGACGCCTTGGTCTTCCAAAAGAAATGGCGCTCCTTTTTACAATGATGGTGCGCTACCTCTTTGTTTTCTGGAATATGATGGGACGGATAAGAACAGCGCAAAAAACCCGCTGTTTTGAAATCTGGAACAGGAAAGTCCCAAGAAAATGGACACTTGAACAAATAGGTTATACGATCAGTTCACTTTTCATTCGTTCATATGAACAGGGTGAGAGAACATACCAGAGCATGCTTTGCAGGGGATATAGTGCAGATGCCAATGTGTATGTGGACAAAAAAAAATTACACATCACAGATTTTGCTGTATTGGCTGTTACATTCGGAGTTATCATTGCCGTACAGATACAAGTATTTTAGAAAATGTATGGCTTCCTTTAACGTAAGATTGAAATACAATAATACCAGATTATTATATACGGAGAATAAAAAACATGACTGAAAGAAAGTATATCATAGAATCCAGAAGATATGTGGATGACGATGGGAACAGGACATTTGATAAATGGGTCACAAGCTCGAATGTAATAGAAGTAAAGCATAATGAGGAATATCTTGTTTTTTACCCGCTTGAGGGAGAACATGCAGGAAAGAAACATTATATCCCATTCTCAAATATTCACATAGTGAGGGAATTATAATAAGCGCAAAGAATCTTTTAACTAATATTCACACAATAGGAGTTCCTTCTGTTTTAGTTAATTCTTTAAAAGCAGACATAAGGATTTTGGTGATCTTACCCGGCTTTCCATCAGCAATTAAGCGCCCGTCTATTTTTGTAATCGGAGCTATCTCTGCTGCTGTCCCTGTCACGAAAACTTCATCTGCTGTATAAAGATCGAATAAACCCATATTTGTTTCCAGAACGTCTATTCCTTCTTTTTTCGCAAGTTCTATTGCAGAGGCCCTTGTTATCCCGCGAAGGTTATTGAGTGCCGGAGGTGTGATTATCTGGCCGTTCTTCACCACAAAAATATTATCACCTGAACCTTCCGAAAGATTACCATGTACATCGAACATGATCGCTTCATCCCCGCCTTTTGCGTTTGCTTCGATCTTTGCAAGGATGTTATTAAGGTAATTCAGGGATTTGATATTCGGGGGCATTGCTTCTGGGGCATTTCTCCTGACACCTACGGTAATAGCGGTGAGCCCTTTTTCATACAGGTCCCCGTACATTGCGCCCCATTCCTGTGTTATTATAAATATATTGGGTATGGGACATTTCCTCGGATCAAGACCAAGGTCGCCATCTCCACGTGAAACTATGGGGCGAATATAAGCGTCTTTCAGGTTATTCCTCTTCAATGTTTCGATGAGAGCTTTTTTCATCTCTTCTTTTGACAGCGGGATCTTCAGGTCAATCGCTTTTGCAGAATCGTACATCCTGTCAAGATGCTCATCAAGCCTGAATACCCGGCCGTTGTATGCCCTTATTCCTTCAAAAACTCCATCCCCATATAAGAAACCATGATCATATATGGATGTTCTTGCTTCGTGTTTTGGCACAAATTTTCCGTTGAAATAAATTACTAAATCCATGAGAATCCCTTTCACATAGGGAAACGCATGGATATATGGGTTTTGATTACCCCAGATTCCCCAGCAATATCTCCCGCACCGCCCTCGCATCCGCTCTTCCCTTCGTCTTCTTCATCACAACCCCAACAAGCGAGTTGAGCGCTTTTTCCTTCCCGGCCTTAAAATCAGCGACGGCTGCTGGATTTTCTTTAATGGCTTCTTCAGCCGCCATTGATACGATATCCCCTTCCACTTTCATGAGACCCTTTTCTTTTACGATCTCAATGGGCGAGCCGCCTTTATCAAGAAGCGTCCTGATAATATCAACTGCGCCATCTTCTGTTATTTTCTTGCTCACGAGAAGCTCAATAACAGAAAGCATATGCTCTTTCTTGAAAGCTTCTATAGTCAGGTCGCGGTAATTCAATTCGCCCTTGAGAACATCGCATATCCAGACCGCTGCTGTTTTTGGGTGGGCTTTTTTCGCGACTTCTTCATAGAATATCGCTACTTTTAGTTCAGATGTGAGCGCTCTGGCATGGTCATCAGCGATACTGTACTGCTCCACAAATCTCATACGCCTTGCATCAGGCAGCTCAGGCAGCGTTGCCTTGATAGCCGGCGCCCAGCCTGAGATTTTAAGCGGCACAAGGTCTGGCTCGGGGAAATAGCGGTAATCATGCGCCTCTTCCTTGGAACGCATTGAAAGCGTGATCTCTCGCGCCTCATCAAAGTGGCGCGTTTCCTGTACTACCACGCCGCCTCTTCGGAGCACGTTCTTTTGCCGCACGATCTCAAACAGGAGCGCACGCTCTGCGCCCCTGTGCGATGAGATGTTCTTTATCTCAGCTCGCTGGCCTCCCATGATGGAAATGTTGGCGTCAACCCTGAGTGCGCCTTCAAGATCCCCATCGAAAATATCAAGATATTCCAGTATGTTTCGCAGCTTGTCAAGATAACGGCGCGCCTCTTTTGGGCTTCGCATATCCGGATCACTTACGATCTCGATCAGCGCCATCCCTGAACGGTTGTAATCGATAAGCGTATATTTTGATTTGTCGATCGTGCCCTCATGCACAAGTCTTCCCGGGTCTTCTTCCATATGAGCCCGCGTTATCCCCACCCTGTGCTCCCCATCTTCCCCTTCGATCAGGATATAGCCGCCGCTTGATATTGGAAAATCATATTGCGTTATCTGGAAACCTTTAGGAAGATCAGGATAATAGTAGTTCTTCCTGTAAAACTGTGTATGCTCTTCTACATTACAGTTAAGGGCAAGCCCGATTTTTATGGCAGATTCAACCGCTTTCTTGTTGATCACTGGCAGCGATCCGGGAAGTCCCAGGCACACGGGACACACATGCGAGTTAGGCGGATCGTTATGGTAATCGGTGCTGCATCCGCAGAACACTTTTGTTTTTAGCTTATTTAACTGAACATGAACTTCAAGCCCTATCATTACGCCATCAGGATTCTCGTACATTAATATCCCTCCAGCTGCCTTGTATGGAAATCCGTATTCTCTTCAAAGGTATAAGCCGTGCGTAAAATTGCAGCTTCATCAAAATGCTTCCCGATTACCTGCATCCCGATGGGGAGCCGCCCTGAAAAGCCGCATGGTAATGATATTGAAGGAACACCCGCAAGATTTATTGGCACAGTGTCAACATCAGCAAGATAAAGCGATATCGGATCATCGATCTTTTCACCGAGTTTAAATGCCGGATATGGCATCGTAGGCGCAATGAGAACATCCACATCCTTGAATGCGCGCTCAAAGTCCTGTTTTATTAGAGTCCGGATCTTCAGGGCTTTTAAGTAATATTTATCATGATAACCTGCCGAGAGGGCGTATGTCCCCAGCAGGATGCGCCGCTTGACCTCCTCGCCAAAGCCTGCTGCTCGAACCCGTGAGAATGTAGTATGCCAGTCTGAATCCTCGGTTCGAAGGCCGTATCTCATTCCGTCAAACCTGGCAAGGTTCGAGGATGCCTCGCTCATTGCGATTACATAGTAAGCAGAAAGTGCATATTTTGTATTCGGCATCTTTACCTCAACACTTGCCGCGCCGAGTTCCTCAAGGGTATTGATGGCATCCCTTACTGACCTGTCCACATTCTTGTCGGTGCCTTCCCCGAAATATTCTTCAGGAACGCCAATTTTTAGTCCCTTTACATCGTTAATAAGGGCTGATGAATAATTTGCTTCCCTGTTAACCGATGTAGAATCACGGGGATCCTGGCCTGCAATTACATCAAAAAGTGTCGTAACATCACGAACGCTTGTCGCAAATGGTCCTATCTGCTCAAGCGAGTTGGCATAGGAAATAAGTCCGTAACGGGATATAACCCCGTAGGTTGGTTTTAACCCCACAACCCCACAAAACGATGCGGGACAGCGTACTGAGCCGCCAGTATCCGAACCAAGTGAAAGCGGCGCCTGGCTTCCAGCCACTGCTGCAGCGCTTCCGCCCGATGAGCCGCCAGGGACTCTTGTTGTGTCCCATGGATTAAGGGTCGGGCCGTAGAAGCTTGTCTCTGTGGATGAGCCCATTGCGAATTCATCCATATTCGCCTTTCCGATGATGATCGCGCCCGCATTTTTCAGCTTTTCAATGACATGGGCATCATATGGTGGGATGTAACCGGTCAATATTTTTGAGGCGCATGTGGTCTTGATACCTTTTGTCGAAATATTGTCCTTTATTGCTATTGGTATCCCGGCAAGAGGCCCTTCGTGCCCATTCGAATCAATCTCCTTTGCACGCAAAAGCGCACTTTCTTTTGCTACTGTGATAAAAGCATTCAATTTGCTCTTTTCAATTATCTCCAGGTATTCGGTAACGATTTCCACGGAGGAATCGGCATGGATCCTTTCCTTGAGTTCATTGATCGAAGCCATTTACATCATCCTTGGAGCCTTTATGAACCCATTCTGGTTCTTAGGGGCATTGGAAAGCGCTTCTTCCTGCGACAGCGATGCTGCGGGAACATCTTCCCGGAAAACATTGCTCATAGGTATTACATGATATAAAGGTTCCACACCTTCTGTATCTGCTTTATCAAGCTCTCCGAAATAATCAAGAACAGAGTTGAGCCTGGGAGTGTATTTTTCCCTGTCCTCTTCGCTCAATTCAAGGCGCGAAAGCCAACCTATGTGCTCAAGGTCTTTTTTAGTGATCATAATACTTCCTGTAATTTTAATCTGATGCAATAAGCCTAATCATTGTTTTGCATTGGTGCATGATTATACTAAAAGTTTAAAAAACCAACGGTAAAACATAAATTATGTTGAAAATACAGGCATTACCTCAAAAAATGAAAATAAAACCGTTCACATTTTCCATCGCCCATCAACAGGAAAACATTCATTTATCCACATCAGCACAGCATTTTCATAGATAATTTTATACTCCCTTGAAAGAACAGGCAGTTCCCCGAAAAAATCCCTGTGCACTATTTCCATTTTAAGAATATCGCGCCGTGTCTCAAGTTTATGCTCACGCAAGATCTTTCCTATCGGGATATCAGCCCGCATAAGGTCATCCCTTATACCTCGCGGTATCCTGTTTATAGGAGAAAGGGATTTTGCCAGGACATAAACGATATCATCGACCTTCAATGTAACAAGACGATCATTGACATCTTCCCCGGTTTCTATATCAAGGAGCCTGGCAATTTCTTTTGTTGCCTTAATAATACCCTGGGAAATCGTTTCAACTTTTACGCCTTTTCCAGTAAGCACCTCAAGAAGCTGGGTGACAGAGCCATCCGTGCCTGCGCATATCCTGAGGCAGGCAGGAATATCAGGTCTCCTGAGGACATCATTCAAATTCAATCTCCCTGAACAGCTTTCTTTGCCATTTTTAGCCGTTCTTTAGCTGTATACCCCGTTGCCTCTTCAAGGAAATCCCTGTAGCGCTTATTGGTGTCAAGAATTTCTTCATCTATTATTATTTTATTTGATTCTGAATCAACAATCAGTTTTTTATTATCAATATATAGGGTTAAACGGTTGAAAGCACCATATGTCATATTTAATTTCCCATTATCCTCTTTGATCTTGGCAGGAAAATTTTTCTCAAGCACGCTTCTTATTCGCCCAATTTCCGGGGAAAAACCTCTTTTTAACGAGTACTCCTTAATAATATCACCTTCATATCACAAGTGTTCACATAAGATTAAAAGATTACTGAAACTATTTTTATTCAAACAAGCTCAGCATCATTGTAAACCTTAATCGCCATTAAATGCCCGTCATACCCGTTTATTTCAATTACTTCACGTTTGCCTTTTATCTCCCAGACAGGAACATGCAGAAGTTCGATCTTAAAGTCAATTTCAGATGGATCAGGCGCAAATATCCTGTTTTCAAAGACTATCGTATCACCTATCATTTCATTCAGCCTCACTTCCTTTGTGTGTTCCCTGATAATGGAATTAAGGGCTTTTCCTGTTGCGTCCTTTTTCTGGATAGAAGGCTGCTTTATCTCATAATTTTGGGTGGGCATCATGATATTTTCCCTGATGTCCCTGTATTTATTAAAAAAATTCTCCCCTGATATAGCATGGATATATCCTTCACCCTCACCCGTCAGGTCAACCAGTTTTGATTTATATTTCTTCCGGATGTCAAAATAATAACTATAATACCATACCGGGATAAATTTCAATGTCTGGCTTTTTGGCGTTCCGACTTTTGCTTCAGCTATTGATAAAGCATCCTTTTTTCCTATATTTACAGGTACGCAACGCAGCATTACTTGTATGGTTTTTTCATATTCCCTTGTTAAATGTTCTTTTGGCAGATGCTCATTTACTTCCACTGGCCCTTGAATTGATGAAAAGATACTTTCCTCCTTTACAGCCTGTTTTTCTTCAAACTTTGCAAGCGCCTCTCCCAGCACTACTCTTCCAATTTGCATTTCAAGTTCTCCCCTATCCCAGAGTGTAAGGCCATCATCAAGCGCCAACATGCGCATCTTTTCATCAAAGGAATCTGATATTACTATTCCCTTGCCGTATCTTTTCACCACATTTGAAAAGTACCTGATATTATTAAAATTAGGATCTTTTTCAAATTTAATAAGATAATGTTCATTATCTTTTTCAGCAAGCAGGTCGCATATTTCAGAAAAACTTATGGTGTAGCCGCGGTTAGTGAAAATATTTTTTACAATATCAATTACTACCTGCTTATTCATGAATATCACTTCTTACATGTCTAAAATACTTAATCTTTCGGTATATTTATGACTCATTGTAATTATACATGATTGCTGAATT
The DNA here is from genome assembly GCA_905339155.1 of Methanosarcinales archaeon. Lineage (GTDB taxonomy): Archaea > Halobacteriota > Methanosarcinia > Methanosarcinales > Methanoperedenaceae > Methanoperedens. The sequence continues at coordinate 31,943 of CAJPFJ010000036.1, read as the reverse complement.
AATATGGCCGATTTAATGTTCATAATCTCAAGGATCGAAAACATGATGTATGAGGTTACTTTTGATCCGGTAAAAAAAAAAGGTAAAATAATCGTAAATATCTCCATAGTCAATGAATCAGATTTTAAAAAGATCATCGGTCTTTTCAGGCATGCTATTCATAGTGGCCTTGCAGTAAGCCCATATATTAAAATAATACGGCCGGGAGAAAAAATCGGAATTGCAGGAATTGAAACCGGAAAGGTTGGAATAGCTACAGCCTGCAGCATAACTATAGATGGGGTTCTGCTAAAAGCCGGAATACCTGTAAAACCGAAATTAGGTGGAGTCGTTGAGATCCATGAAGGTTCACCTCTAAGATTCACCGATATTTTGACATATGATAGCACGACGATCGATCCTCTTGATGTTTTTATGTCCCAGGAACTCACATCTGTAACCCGGATGATCAATACTGGCACAGGAAAGATACTGGCAAACTTGAGAGAAGCTCCCATGTCTGCCCGGGACAGGATAGAGCAGGTACTTGATTCACTCGTTGAAGCGGGATTCTCGTGTATTCTTGAAGTCGGGGAGCCCAATAATGACATCCTTGGCATCCAGGTGGGAAGGGATAAACTGGGAATAGCCGTGATCGGCGGTACAAATCCCATGGCTCTTGTGCAGGAAAATGATATTGAAATAGATACACATGAGTTATCAATTTTACTTGATGTTGAAGAAATGGTTCATATTGATGAACTGAAGATTTAGTTTTACCACTGGATTTTTAAGGTTTTAGTTTAATTAGTAGTTACAATGGCAATCCATCCTATTGAATACCGCTACGGCCACGTTGAAATGAAAGCTGTATGGAATGAGAAGACACGGCTTTCTAAAATGCTCTCTGTTGAAGCGGCCCTTGCGAAAGCCCAGGTGAACCTGAATTATATCCCGAAAGGAATGGATAAAGAAATAGCCCTTGGGGTAAAATTGGTAACGCTTGACCGGGTTAAGGAGATTGAAGATGAGATCCATCATGATGTTATGGCTGTGGTGCTTGCTCTTGCCGAGCAATCCGGTGATGCAGGTAAATGGTGTCATTTCGGCGCAACTTCCAATGATATTTTAGATACGGCAACTGCTCTACAAATAAAAGATGCACTATTGATATTGCGAAAAGAAACTGTGAAATTATGCCAGGTTCTTATCGAAAGCGCCCTGTCCCATAAAAATACCGTATGTGCAGGACGCACACACGGCCAGATCGGCGTTCCCACTACTTACGGCCTTCGTTTTGCGATATGGGCCTCAGAAATTGATCGGCATATTGAAAGGCTTGACCAGTTGACACCACGCGCCACTGTTGGAAAAATGAGCGGCGCTGTAGGCACGCAGGCCGCGTTCGGGAAAAAGGGCATCCGGATACAGGAAAAAACCATGGAATATCTCGGGATCCTCGCGGCTGATGTTTCAAACCAGGTGATACAGCGGGACAGGCATGCAGAATTCATTATGTGGATGGCAAATACTGTTACTACTCTTGATAAGATATGTATTGAAATCCGAAGTCTTGCAAGAAGTGAAATTGCAGAAGTGGAAGAAAGCTTTGGCAAGAAACAGGTGGGTTCATCCACGATGCCCCACAAGCGCAACCCCATAAAATCAGAACAGGTCTGCGGACTTGCAAGAATTGTCAGGGCAATGGTTGAGCCTGAACTCCGTAACAATACTCTCTGGGATGAGCGCGACCTCACAAACTCATCATGCGAACGCATAGTCTTTCCGGAATCTTGTGTCCTGACTGACCATGTAATACGCCTTACTACTACAATCATCCGTAATCTTCGCTTTTATCCGGAAAATATAAGGAAGAACCTGAACCTGCTCAATGGGCTGAATATGGGAGAAGCTATCATGATCGAACTCAGTAAGAAAGGCGTGGGAAGGCAGGAAGCCCATGAGATCGTACGCCAGTGCGCTATGTCTGCCCGGGAATCCGGAATTCATATGAAAGACGCTCTTATAAATAATGATACTGTTTCAAAATACCTGACAGAAAGTGAGGTAATCCAGCTAATGAATCCTGATAATTATATAGGCACGGCAGTAGAACAGGTGGAATCCCTTGCTGCCAAATTACAACAACGAAGATAAAGGTGATACATAATTGTTAAGAAAAGCAACAATTAAAGACGTAGAAAAGATATGGAAACTCGTGAACAGTTACGCAGATAAGCGCATTATGCTTCCGCGTTCATTGAGCGAACTGTATGAGAACCTGCGGGATTTTTATGTAGTAATAGAAGATGATAAAATGGTAGGTTGTGGAGCCCTTCATATTGCCTGGGAAGATTATGGGGAGATACTTTCTCTTGCAGTTGAGCCTTTAATGGCCAGGCAGGGAATAGGTTCACAGATACTTAGAGCATGTGAAGAAGAGGCAAGGACAATCGGATTAAATAAACTAATCACGTTGACTTATGCGCCTGAATTTTTTGAGTCGCATGGATTTGTGAGAGTGAAAAAAAGCACGCTTCCACATAAGATATGGAGTATGTGCATCAAATGCCCCAAGTTCCCTGAGTGCGATGAGATCCCGCTTGTGAAGAAAATAATTTGAGCTTTAGTTTCACCGATTCACTTTATGTTCGCCAACAGCTCCTGCAATCCCTTTGAATTAAGGCTGCATTTATCCCCATCCACCTGGGCATAGCACTCTTTAATGAGAAAATCGAGCTGGAAGTTTAACTGTGATTCGGATATCTTAAGTTCATTCATTATTTCACTTTTTGTTTTCCCGAAAGCTCCGATGGATTTTACTATCTTTCTCCTCTGCGGATTCTCAAGTGCCTTGAACATGATCCTGTGGTCATCAGGCGTTTTCATCTCGCAAGCATCGGGTTCTTGCGGAATTGATTCAAATTCGTCATTCATAAATCTCAATCCTGATTAATATTTGACGGCTTATGCATTAATGGTATCGCAAAGTTACATATATCCATATAAATATATGAACCTTCATGGACACCTCGCTGCTTCACAAGGAAAACGCGCCGGGAAATTATAAATGCGCAATATTGACCATAAGTACATCCCGATACGAAAAATATGGGAAAACAGATCGCCCTGAGCGTGCAGAGGACGCGTCAGGAAAACTTATCTGGGGAATGCTGCAGGTCAAGGGCAGCGCGGTAGTGAATTACGAATTGATCCCGGATAATATGGAAATGATAAGGGATGCCTTCAAGAGAGAATTATATTCAGAAGCAGATGTGATAATATCAAGCGGTGGCACAGGTCTTTCCCCGACTGATGTGACTATTGAAGCGGTGACCCCGTTCATCGAGAAAGAAATGCCAGGCTTCGGGGAGTTATTCAGGCTCAAAAGCATAGACCAGGTAGGGAATTCTATAATGCTTACAAGGGCGATCGCAGGTGTTGCTCGCGAAAAAGTCATATTTTGCCTTCCGGGATCGCCAAATGCGGTAAAAATTGCACTTGAACTCATCCTTCCTGAGATGGGACACATCCTGAAACATTTAAAGGGACAGTAAATGGAATATAAGTGGAAAGCAATGGGTGTGGTGTGGATAGGCATCTTCATGGCTACTCTTGATGGGAGCATAGTGAATGTCGCCCTTCCAACGCTTACAAAATTCTTCAATACGGATATTACAACTATTGAATGGGTCGTGATGGCGTATCTACTGACCATAACAAGCCTTCTTCTTAGCCTTGGAAGGATATCTGACATTGTGGGAAGGAAAATCATTTTTGCAGGAGGACTGGCCCTGTTCACGATCGGCTCAGGGTTATGCGCAATATCAACAACAGAGGGACAGCTCATTCTTTTCAGGGTAATCCAGGGTTTCGGGGCAGCAATGTTGATGGCCACCGGGGTTGCAATAATTACTCATGCATTTCCTCCACGTGAAAGGGGAAAAGCAATGGGATTAATTGGAACCGTTGTTTCAATCGGTTCAATGGCAGGTCCGGTAATGGGCGGTTTACTGATCCAGACGGTTGGATGGCAATCGATTTTTTACATAAATGTACCTATCGGGATAATAGGGACAGTGTTGGCGCTCAGGGTGCTTCAAAAAGATGAGACTGATAATAAAGGCCAGACATTTGATATTTTTGGCGGACTTACACTATTTATCAGTTTAATATCACTACTCCTTGCTTTAAGCGAAGGCCAGGAAAAGGGTTGGGGATCAAGCTTCATTATATCCTTATTTATATCATCTATTGTATTTTTCATAATATTTGTTAGAATTGAAACATCGGCAAAACAGCCCGTTCTTGATCTAAGTCATTTCAAGAACAGGCAATTTGCAGCTGCGAACATCAGCGCTCTTATAAGTTTCATAGCAATGTTTAGCGTCATACTTTTGATGCCTTTTTATTTGCAGGATGAACTTGGATATTCAACAGAGAAAATGGGTTTTGTTTTCATGGCAGTCCCGCTTGTAATGTCTGTTGTCTCGCCTCTAAGCGGCTGGCTATCTGACCGGACAAATTCGTATGTCTTGAGTTCAATCGGTATCGGTATCGCAGCATTCTCCATACTTTCAATGGGTTACTTAACCCTGGACTCAAGTTTCACCGATGTAGCTCTTCGCCTTTCCTTCCTTGGTCTTGGAATGGGGCTTTTCCAGCCCCCGAACAACAGCATAATCATGGGTTCGCTTCCAAAAGAGCAGCTGGGCATTGCAGCCGGGGTAATGGGAACAATGAGGAATACGGGTATGGTCATAGGAGTTGCTGTTTCAGGGGCAGTATTCTCAAACAGGTTTGTCTTTTATGGGAACAACGAGAGTTCGTTCTTACCTGCTTTTAAGGATGCGTATATTGTTTCGGCTATTATTTGCGGGATTGCGGTGATTGTATCACTTGTGCGCAGCAAATCGAAAATTGAATAACTATCTGGCAGACCTGTGTTTCTGTGACTTGAGAATTAATACATATGCACATAGCATTAGCCCGCCGATAGAAATTAATATAAGTAATATAATAGAATAATACGCATAAAAATAAATAGCAATACTTGTTCCTATCACCATGGCTATTGGAAGTAAAAAACTCAGAATTGTTACACTTTTTGATACCATATTCAGTCTCTATTATAATAGTAATTGTTTCTCAATGATAAAACAAACGGTGTGAAATTATTCACACGAAAAACTATTCACACATTTTTCACAACTCCGTTTATATTCAGGTGAACCATTTATTGATTTAGCACCAACAGGACGTTTTTATGTCAGTAAGAAAAAATATTTCATTAGAAAAAGGGCATTTAAGAAAACTGGAGCCACTTGTCCTTAAACATAAAGGGAATTTTAGTGCGGCGATGCGTGAAATAATAGATCTTATTGACACGATGACCAGGGATCCGGAAGCCATTAATAACCTCATAGATGGATTGAAAACAGACTACAATTTGACTGAAAACGTCAACTTCTGGCTGATCAAACAGGCACGAGGAAGGCTTATCGATCCGGAGCATCTTAACAGTATTATTGATCCTGCAAAGATAGTGCTGCTTTCCGACCTTGAAAAGTATATGGATGATATGACAACCGGAGCAAGCTGGCAGACGAATATCAGAATTGAAGACTACGACGACAATGTAAATCCATCATATCTTACACTCACACTTTCGGGAAATAGTAATTATAAACTTGAATTTCTTGGGGGCTTGATCTCATCATTCTTAGTATTGCACAAGAAACAAGAGATAGTTTCTTTAAAGAAGATGTCCAATAAAATTACCGTTAGTTTCAGAAAACAAATTAGTACAAATCATGCAAAACAATCACTTATTAATTATTTTGGGGATATGGAAGATCTCTCAACAGAGATATCAAAAAAGCTTGATTTCTGGAAATGCATTGTAAATCTTTACAAACAGACAAATTACAATATGGTCACAATTCCTAAGAATTATTATCAAGAATTATTGATCGGAAAAGAAGCCCCGAGTTATCTCACTGCGCCCATTGAAGCTATCCATAAGATCCCGATAAGAGATATTCCCATTGATGTCCTGATCCCGACGATGAAATCAGTGTATGAGTACATGGGGATCGTTGAGCGAATAGATATTAATGAGAACACATTGTATATTTATCATGGGAATACAGATAAACGCGCAATAAGTGCAATTGAAAAAATCCTTTTAAATGTTCTGAATTCAAATGGCACTATGTATGAATCACGCTGTTCGGAAAACCTGATCGTGATGAGTCCTGTCTTGAATAAAGCCCAAACGATCGTTGCCGGGTGATAAAACATCTATAAAGCTATCCAATTCATGCAAATGATTTAAATAGAAATAAGTAAATTTAACTTTGCTTCTTAAGAAAAATTTGAAGCAGAAGGGTACATAATAATGGCAAATATGAGCGAAGATGCGCTATTTAAAGCGCTGTTAAAAAACAAACCACCACAGCAGCCCCCGAAACCTCCGGTTGTTCAAAGTATTCCAGGAAAAGAGGCGCCAAGACCATCTCCTGGCGCGCAGCCTGTAGAAAGATACCAACACGAAGAACCTCCGATCGAAAAGATAACACCTGTTTTTAAGCCGGTCAACCTTGAGCCTGTCGTAGATTCGATAAATCACCTTAATTCAAGTGTAAATATGATTTATGGGCTGATGAAAAATGTCATTGTGCCAGTATTAATATTGACATTGGTCATCTCAATTGCTATATTAATAAATAGTAAATAATATTAAATTATTTATTATTTTAATTTGAATATTGTGATGCCATCAACAGTGACAATTTGATCTGTTCATTTGCATTGTTCATTACAATTTCTCCATGGCCGGGGTACATGATGTTGACATCGAGGAGTGTCAGCTTTCTTATTGATCCGGTCAATTGGGAAGAGTTCCCGCCATAAAGGTCGGTGCGCCCGAAACTTCCATCCTGGAAAACGGTGTCACCGGAAAAAAGTGTTTTGGATATGGGATCATAAATACAGATCCCCCCGGGAGTATGACCCGGCGTATGTATTATTTCAAGCTCCCCGAATCTCTCACCCCCGGCAAGAAGGATATCAGGCACGATAATGGGGGCTTTTTTACCGAATAAGCGTGAAGCGCTGGCGTCTGGATTTCCAAGGAGGGGTGCATCATTTTTATGAACTGCAATTTTTGCACCCGTGGCTGATGCAACACCTCCGGCTCCGCCTGAATGGTCATAATGGCAGTGTGTGAGGATGATCATTTCCAGGTCATCCAGAGCTATATGTTTTTCAAGTTCAGGGATGATCTCGCTGCTATCCATTCCCACATCTATGAGTATTGTTCCATTTACAAGGTATGCATTGGCATCATAGGGAGAATTATTTATTTTAATGACTTGCATGATTAGCCTAATAATGCAAATTCATTTAAGACTTTGCGTCTTTACTTTGTTACTATGGATTTTTGCATGAACTGGATAAAATATGAAACAAGCTGAAAGCACAATGGATTGCGATATTGGCCGCTGCAAAGCACTTTGTTGCCACAACTGCGCCGTGCTGACAAAAGGCGAAGTTTCTGAATTGGTCACACATGTCAACAAGGAATATTCACTGGAACTTGAACCCAAAAAATTTTTCAGGGAGGTAAGAGGGGAAGGTGGTGTATATTATGCTATTAAAATGATCAAAGGACGCTGCATCTTTTTAAATAAGGAGAATCGCTGCCGTATTTATTTGTGCCGCCCCACATTATGTAAATTATATCCTGTTATTGACATCGATAAGGTGGATGAGCGATGCCCGAAATCAAAAATCTTGCCGGTTGAGATGCTTATTGGCTTAAAGCGAAGGTATGATGAGGAGATCGATGAAGATATAAAAGCTGAGCAGACGTTCCTGTTTGTTTGATTTTTGCATTATACAAGAAATATATTAGTAAGTTATAATTATGCAAACATCTTATATGCATATTTCTGGTGCTTCCCAGACCCCCATATAATTATCACTGACTAAACATTAAATTCCCGGCGCTGATACGGGCACCCATTCTTCGTACCATACGACCGACCTCTTTTTCCCATAAAGGGGCATAAATATCAGAATATCTTGATTTTTCCCCATATTACTTAAATTGGAAATTGAACGAATTAAGTGTACGGTGGCGTATAGCATGAAGAGCATTGCTTCTATGGGGATCCCACTTCAATTGTAATAATAATGATGCTGGAAAGGTATCTTATTATCAACGAAATGATAACTTAGAATGTAGAAAGTTATATTAACCATTAATTCGTAAAATGTATTAACTATTTATATACAAAATAAATAGATTTAGGATAGGAGAGAAAACATGAAAATATTGGAAAATATTACAGGCGGTTATAAAAAAATCGCAACAGGAATAGCAATCATATCAATTTTGGCATTAATGTATATCGCATTGATCCCGGGAGGAACATTAGCAGCAGTTGTTAATATGCAAGGTGTTGGGATCGAAGGCGCGTTGGTTAAGATCGTGGAGTGGCCGCAGTATAATGCGACCACGGCTCCGGATGGGACATATGCGATCAATGAGGTGCCAGTAGGAACGTATAATATAAGTGCCTGGGCTCAAGGATATGTTACTAACACAAGCCCAATAACAGTATTGGCAAGTCCTGCAGTTACGGGTAAGGATTTTATATTGAGTCCGAATGCAAAAATGGTTGGAATTAATTGGATCACCTCGTATAATAATGGTATTGTCACTTCCACTATGGCATCACAGCTTCCCAGATCTTCTGATGTAGGCACTGAATTCTCAGGTCAATATGATACTAGAAAAGACGCAGCAGGATATTTTACAGCAATATTGGTATCAGATGTATCTGGAACGGGAGCAAACTTAAACATAGATTTTCTACAAGAAGATGGAACACCATACACTAGCTTTACTAACCAGCCAGTTCCAGTAAATGGGACATACACATTATTCCCTCAAGATAGCGGTCTATTACTCGGCAAAGTTGTAATAAAATCCACTAATCCAGTGGTAGCAGAGAAACGTATAGTGGTTTTTCCATCAGGTTCATGGAATGCTCGGGGAATCATGTCCATCCTTATGCCAGAAAAGAGCAGCGCTGCCACAGACTTCTTTGGACAGTATGATAGCAGGAAAGATACAGCAGGCTTTTTTACTGTAATATTAGTATCGGACGTTTATGGAACGGGATCAAATGTTACAATAAATTATCTTAATGATGATGGAACACTATATTCTACCGAAAAACAGCCGATACCTAAAAATGGCACGTATACAATATTCCCGGGGAATAGTGGACTATTGATTGGCAAGGTCACAATAAATTCCACTTACCCCGTGGTAGCAGAAAAGCGTATTGTTACTTTCACCCCAGGGACGTGGAACGCATTTGATATCATGTCAGATTCCATGCTAACACCCAGTGATGCCTCAAAGGAATTGATTGTTCCAATATATGATGGCCGGAAAGATATTCTGGGCTGGTTTTCAGTAGTTTTGTTATCAGACATTTATGGTACTGGTGCTAACGTAACAATTGATTATCTATACCTGAACGGAACTCTTTACAACAGAATCGAAAATATGCCTGTTCCAATTAATGGCACACTCACTTTATTTCCAGGTTTTGGCGAAGGTCTTTCGAATGGCAAGATGTTAATACATTCGGATAATCCAATAGTAGGAGAAGAACGTGTTGTTAATTATGCACCAGGAACATGGAATTCTAGGGCCATAATGTCATATAATCTGCTTAAAGAAACTGATGCACTCAATAATCTTGTAGTTCCACAGTATGATTCAAGCGGTGAATGGGATGCAGAAGTAGTGGTTTCAGCCGTGAATGGGGCATCATCACCGGTATTGGATTACTTCAGTGGAACTGGTACATTAAATCATACGGAATACTATGATATAGCGGCGAATGGCTCCTATGTGTTCTATCCGGGTGATATTACGATGGGAAGATTAGAGGTAGGAAAAGTAACTGTAAAATGATATGCTTAGAAACTGGTTAAGAGTTGGAACTTTTGATCTAACTCTTTAATTTTAATTTTGTGGCTATTCAGATCCCATCCCGAATATCTCATAACATATTCAGCTCAATATAAAAAATTGACTTCATTTTTTATTCTGCTATATTCGGAATAAATGCTCTTCCGCTAAAAACATCCATAATAGATATCTGAATAATACTATGAAGAATGACTTCAATAAACTCAGACGTTTTTGGAAAAAAGAATATATTATATTAATAATAATATTATTTTTAGGTTTATTTCTTCGAGTTTATTGTTTAAACAATGAAAGTTTATGGCTGGATGAAGGTTTTTCGGTCAGGATATCAAAACAAAACATATCGCAGATTGTCGAAGAGGCAACTCTATATGAGCATCCTCCATTATATTATTTCATCCTGCATTACTGGATTAACTTTTTCGGTGATTCTGAATTTTCAACTAGATTTCTTTCCGTTATTTTTGGATTTCTTACTATAATTATGATATATGTTGTGGGTAGTTTGATTTTTGATATTGAAGTGGGTATTCTAGGTTCAATATTATTGGGAATATCATTATTTCACGTTCAATATGCTCAAGAAGTCAGAAGTTACACTTTAATGTCTCTATTGACATTGCTTTCAATGTACTTTTTAATAAAGTTTACTGAGAAAAATGATTTCAAAATTTCAGCGGGATATGTTTTCTCAAGTGGCGCATTAATATATACACACATCTTCGGTTTATTTATAATTATTGCTCAAAATATTTATATTCTAATATGTTTTAAGAATAAATCCTCACTTTTAAAAAAGTGGTTTTTATTGCAGGTTATGACAGGAATTTTGTTTATTCCATGGAGTAGAATCTTGATTAGTAATATTTTAGAAAAGGAATCAGTTTCAGGATATTGGATACCCAAACCTTCCATATCATCATTAACTGTGCTTTTTACAAATTATTCAGGATATTATAACTTTATGGGGATTAATTTTTTATTGATATCGTTTTTAGTACTATCTTTATATTATATTGTAAGAGTTAGAAATGAGACAAATAATTCTAAAATTCTTTTGTCGTTATGGTTATTGATACCAATAATTCTCCCATTAATAATTTCCATGGTTTCAACACCTATTTTTAATCCTATTTATACAACTAAATATACTATTGGTGCTTCAATAGCTTTTTATTTATTAGTTGCTAAAGGAATAAAGAGCATAAATTATAAATATCTAAGGTTATTTGCAATTAGTATAATAATAATCTTTTCTTATGTGGGTGTTTGGGGCTATTACAATGAAATAAATAAAGAGCAATGGAGAGATCTGGTGAATTATGTAGATACCAAAGCCCAAAAAGGAGATTTATTGTTATTTAACGATGGTTATATACAGGAAAATGGTTTTGATTACTATTCTAAAAGAATCGACTTAGTAAAAAAACCATTTCCTGTCATTATATATAATTTTTCATCTGTAGTTGATGAAAAAAATATGAAAGAATTAAAATCTGTTGTGAACGATTATAATAGGGTTTGGCTAATTAAAAGGTCCAGTAGCAGTGATAGGAAGGGATTGATAAGAAAGACGCTTGAAGAATCATATATTATGTCTTATTCTAAGAATTATGTTGGTATTGAGGTATATCTATTCGAGAAGAATGGAAAAAAATAGTTCACACTCAGATTGACAGCATTTATGATTTTATTTTGTCATTACAAAATAGCTGGTATTGAAAAATAAGAGGTTTCAGAAAAATCCGTTACACTCCTAAAAAAATCTCATTGTCTCCATGGCTTTTATTCTTTATTTACATAATTTTTCATAAATTCTTTTTACCTTATTACCGATGATATCCCATGTATATCTATTTACTGTTTTTCCATAGCCTTTTTCTCCCATATTATTCCTCAGTTTTTCATCTGACAAAAGGATACTAATTTTCTCTGCCAAATCATTTTCATCACATAGAAATCCATCTACTCCATCCTCTATTAAAGTGGACACAGGGCCACAATATTTATAACCAATAACGGGTTTTTTTCGCATCCAAGCTTCACAAAACACGATACCGAAGCTTTCAGACTCAGACATCATTGAAAATATATCACATGCATCATATGCATCTAAAATAATTTTTCTGCCTACTTTCCCAAGATATAAAACGTTTTTTGATTGGATAGGCATTTTATCTTCATCTGGTCCTATTATTACAAGTCGGCATCTTTTACCTTGACTGTTCAGCTTGTCTATTGCCCTGATAAGAAAATCATATCGTTTGGGATAGCTTTTCCTGCCTACAAAAAGAATGATTGGCGTATTATTTAAATTAAATTTCTCTTTAAACTTTTTCCCGGAGATTTCTGGATCTGAAAATTCATTGGGATCTACTCCTCCGCCTATTACTTCACACGGAACATCCATCGGATCATAAATATTGGTTTTTGTGTACTCAGAAAGTGCAAGGATCATATCTGCATTATTGATTGCATCATAGTAATGCCCCCAGTGGTAAAAGCTGTCATCCGGGTGGAATAAAGGCAAAAGCACTGTGGGTATACCGTGTTTTTTACCTATATATTCACCATAGTTGAGAGTATTGAATGGCATCATCTGACTGAGTATGATATCATAATTTTTTGCTTTTTTATTCAGATCATAAAGCAATGAAGGAGATAGCGGACCGCGCAGCCCCATGAATAGATAATTATAAATTTTAGGACGGTTCAAAGCCCTTTGTTTATAATATCCTAAAAACAATTTGCTGTTTTTTCTTAGAGCGTTTGTATAATCCTTTTCAAAGTCTATCGTTTTTTCGAAACAGTCTGAGATATAACCAACATTGCTGACCGATATACCCAGTTGCCTTGAGTCTTTCAGAGGATGCCATGTTCTATCTAATATTATTTTTGCGGATATAGTATCTACTTCACTTATATTGAACTCGAATCTTCGCCACTCCTTTGAAGGTCTAAAACTGCCGATAAATTTTTCATTTACAAAAAAATTACCCTTAACATCTTTGGGACAAAATGCATCGAAAAAAATTTTAGAAATGGATTTATCATTAACCGTGAAGTATGCCTCTTTTTTCGTCCATCTCATTTTAAGTCCAGTATGATTTTCTAACGAATTCCAGCCGGTTCCCAGGAGGCTTTTTTCTCCGATAATCAATCTATCGATCTGAGTGCTCTGTTCTTCTTTATCCATTTGTCTCTGGAGCAGATAATCAAATCCAATAGCCAGCACTCTTGGGACGGAAATTGTATCATATCTGTACACATAGATGCCATCGTAAACGGAATGCTCCTGTTTGATCATGTTATCCCATTGAACCCCTGATCTGGAGATTGGTTTGAGAGAAACGGTCTTTGTGGTATATATATCCACATTGGTGCCGGATTCAACCAGTTTTTTAGAGATCATGTACATTAGATATTCTGCGCCGCCAACTATATTCTTGCCAAAACGAAAAGTTAAATGTAGAACATCCATATAAATCAATATAACAGCTTATTAAATAAGTATTTTGTATTTTGGAAACCTATAAGTGGTATAATTTGGTGAAAATCTTTTAACAAAAGTAGTTTTAATTAGATTTTTTTTATCCAAATGCTTCCACCTGTAGTTTTCATGCATAAAGGCATTTCATTAGTAAATCTATCTTTATAAAATGTCTGTAAATATGTATTAAAAAATTGTATCTTAAATGCGTTATTATATTGCAAAAATGCTCTCAACAAATAGGCTTCATTCCATGCTCTCCCTTCATATATCCATTCTTTCGGATATTCAAATGGATACAAAACATCATGAAAATGAATATATACCTCGCTTTTAATAAGAGGCAATATTTTAAAGAAAATATAATTTACATCACTATTTATTTTTGACACATGACTAGAATCTATAAAAAGAATATCATTCTGGGACATATCTGAAAATACATTGATATCTACATCTTGGATATTTTTTTGAATAATTTCATTCCTATTTTTATCGGTATATTTCATTAAAGATAATAATAACTGTGGGTAAGGCTCAATGAATTTACATGAAATAGCATTACCAAAAAAAAGTTCATTTGTATCCAAAATAACACAGGAGGAATAACCTGAACCAACTTCTATAATTTTTTTTGGTTTAGTATATCTAATCATACAATATAAAAAAATTGCATCGGAATATGAGTAATTAGGATTCTCAAAGAAATATCTTAAATTTTCCTTTTTATGAGGTTCAAAAGGTAATTCATAATAGTACTCTTTAAATTTATTGAATAAATCAATTTGGCCATCTAAATTTAAGTCAATTCCTTGAATTTCCTTTGGAATACTATAAATCACATTTTCCTTAAGTTTTACTTCGCTTATAGATGGAATAGGTGAATAAAAATGTCCTGGAGGTACCCAAGTTTTCAATTTATCATTTTCAGCTAATAGTTTGTCTCTTTCAAGATAAACTTGTCCTAATAAAGGTAATTTCCTAATAGCATTTTTTATTAAATTTTTCATAATTATTTATTTTATAAAGTAAATTTTATCTTTACATTAGTCTGCAATATTTCATCTAAAGTGTATTGAAGCATACTCTTTTCATCTTTTGTGAGCAATCCTTTATATAGGATATACATTGTTTTTACTTATATAAAAAATGTTAATATTGGCATTAAGTTTTCATCCAGCATTTTATCCGCCTAAGAGTGGAGGAGAGCACAGACTCTATAATATATATATAAATCTATCTAAATATCATGATATTACTTTAATTAGTTTTACATACCCAAACATCCAAAATAAAATTGAGATTATTGAACATAATAAAAATTTTAAAGAATTTAGAGTACCCAAAACAAAGGTAAGTCAACTTCTTCACCATTTAGTGGGAAAATTTAGTAATATTAAAGAGTGTTCAGCGATTATTACTTCAATAGAAAGCAGATTTAACAAAAATTTTAAAAAAATCATAAATAATAAATTGCAGGATACAGACATCGTTATATTTGTTTACCCTTATTTATTTACAGTCCCGGAAAGTAGATTAAGAGGCAAAAAGATCATTTATGAATCCCATAATGTAGAATATGAGTTAATGAAACAATCGTTAACTAATTCTACAATAGGAAGATTATTACTTAGGTATGTTTATTATATAGAGAGATCTTTATCAAGATTTAGCCATTTAATTTTTGTTGTTTCAGAAGAAGATAAAGAGAAAATATCAAAAATATATAATATCAATAAGAATAAGATCGAAATTTCTCCAAATGGCATAAATCCGAGCGAAAACGATACTATTATTAAAGAATCATCTCAAAAAAATAAAACCCGTCATCTATGTCTATTCATTGGAAGCTATCATCCACCAAATATTGAAGCAATAAGGAGTATTGTCAATATAGCGTTCAAATTGCCAGATATTTATTTCATAGTTGCAGGTAGCGCATCTCAATATTATATCGATCATACTAATGATTTAACGGATCAAATAAATATTGAAAATTTAGATATTTTTAGTATTAAACCATTGAATTTTATAAATGGTTTTTATTCATTAGAATATTGGGATTCGATTCCAACAGTATGGACTAAGCCATATTTTAAAATTCATCTTTCAGAATGTATCAGTTTGATTGAATTGAATATTTTTTCCCCTTATTTTCAAAAGCTGGAAGTAAAATTGAATGATAGAGTTGTACATTTTTATTTAAAAAAGAATTTAAATTTAATAAAAATTCTTAATCCAGGTAAAAATAAACATTTGGTATCCTTTTCGTGCGAAAAAGTCTTGAAGGATCAAAAAAGAGAGTTGGGTGTTGCAGTACAAAATGTCATTTATTATAAAGATGGAACAAAATTCAATTATGATTTAACACAGAACTTCCAACAGTTATTTACATTTCAGAAAGCTAATAATGTTCTTTTATTAGGACAGATTAGCGACGAAATGAAAATAAAGTTATATCGTGTCTCTGATGTCGCTCTAAATCCAATGTTAAGTGGTTCCGGCACTAATATAAAGATGTTAGATTTCATGGCTGCAGGATTGCCAGTTGTCACTACACCGATAGGGGCGAGAGGATTATATATAGAAAATGATATTAACGCAATAATTTGTGATGTTTCAGAATTTCCTGAAAAAATAAATGAGGTTCTCAATAATAAAGAACTTTATGATAAGCTTAGTTACTTTGCACGTAAATCTGTTGAAAAAAACTTTGATTGGAAAAAAATAGCTGAAAAAATGTCAAAAGCAATAGACGAGAAATTAGGATGAAAAAAATAACAGTACTTAATGATTTTCCACTATACCCACTTAATCATGGTGGAAAGATAAGGATATTTAATATATATAAAGAGCTATCCAAAAGATTCAATGTAACATACATTTGCTTTGGGAGTTCAAAGAATCTTGAGATAACACAATTATCAGAAAATTTTGTTGAGGTGAGAGTCCCAAAGGATTATATTCATAAAAAAATGGATAAGGTTATAGGCAGTTATTTGCGCATATCAATAGATGACATTATTGCAATGTTTTTTTGCAATATTAGTAGAAAATTAGCACATACAATTAAAAGTTATTTATCAGAAGCTGATATTGTTTTTGCTTCGCATCCATATATGTATCCGATAATTAAAAAATATATCACAAATAAATTTCTAGTATACGAAGCGCTCAATGTGGAATATGTATTAAAGAAAAACTTATTAGGAGATGGCTTATTTAGGAAAGCTCTATATAATTATGTAAAAATAATTGAGGGGGAATTAGTCAAAGCATCAGATTTGATATTTGTAATGTCTGCTCAAGATATGTTAAAATTAAACGAAGTTTATAATATAACCAATAACAAAATTCATATATCTCCAAACGGAGTTAATATCCCTGAATTTAGCATACTTTATAAAAATAACAAGTTAGTTAAGGAAAAAGTGATAAAACAGCCATTGGCCATCTTTATGGGTAGTGGTCATCCACCCAATGTCGAAGCGGCCAAGAAAATAGTAAGTGAAATTGCTCCGAAAATGGAGAATGTATATTTCTTAATTTGTGGCAGTGTTTGCTGGAGTTTCAAAAAAGGGAAAATTGGTAAAAACATAGGATTGACCTTTGAAGTCAGTCCTGAAGAAAAATTAGAACTATATCGTGTTTCGGATATTGCTTTAAATCCAATGCTGAGCGGTTCTGGTACAAATATAAAGATGTTGGATTATATGGCTTCAGGGTTACCAGTAATCACAACGCCAACGGGCGCAAGAGGGCTGGACGTAGAAAATTATAACCATGTCATGATATGTGAAATTTCAGAATTTCCTGAAAAGATACGAGAAGTTCTTAGAAATAATGAGCTTTATGATAAACTCAGCCACAATGGACATAACCTGGTCGAAGAAAAATACGATTGGGAGAAAATAGCTGAAAGCATGGCTAAAACATTGCAGGAAAAATTGGATATATTATAGGATCGGGAGTGTAACATGATATTTGCTTTACATTTTACATTAGAGATACTCTAGAAAAATTGATTACTCTCACGATGTTTATGAAGATAAAACAGTCTCATGACCGGCTCATTCGGCACGCAATTATATCCAAATCGTAAAAATCATGTAACTGCATTCCGACAGAGTCAAATAATTGCTTTAGCTCATTTCTATTTTTAATCCAGTAATTATCCTGTAATACAGTACCTTTTTTCAGAATGTTACATAGCAATATTTTCCTAAGTCGCTTAGGGAGTAAAATAACATACGGCAATCCATAATGAGGATCTTTTTTAATGTTATTCCAATCGAATCTATAATCCACTCGAAGTAATACATATCCATCGTGCTTTAGAACTCTTGAAACTTCAAATAGTGTTTTTGATATATTATTCAAATGTTCAAGAATATTGTACATTATCACAATATCCACTGAGTTGTTTTTTAATGGAATATTTTCCCCCATACTATATATTCTTGGAATCTGTAAATTTAAATCATGGTATGCTGCCTCCGCTAAATCCATATATGCCTTATCAACATCTGTATGGATAACCTGCGCTCCATAGGGCGGAAATCCTGACGTTATTCCTCCAGAACCAGATCCTATATCCAAAACAGTTTTTCCTTTTAAAGATACAAGCTCATTATTGACTCTAGCAGCTATGTCAGCTCCTCTCTTAAATTTCCATAAGTGCTCTTGTATATACATTGTTCTCATGACATTATCCATATTTTGAGAAAATGTTGATTCTAACTTTTCCATAAACTTTAACATTATATCCATATGTCAAATTAATATAGTATTATAAATACAAATTGATTGTCTCATTTCTTTCCAATAACCGCATAATCCTGATACCCATATAACAGGGAATTCAGTTTATCAATATTCTGGTTCAATATCTCAAGGGAGGTTCTTTCATCAATACTCATGTTTTCAGTAATCGTAAGCCTTTCCAATTTTGCATAATCAGGAAATGGCGATAAGAATTTAAACTCAATTTCTCTGAAGCCAATAGATTCCATTAAAAACTTAATAGTTTCCGGATGAACTGGTCTAACGTGAGATAAATCTATATAGAAGCTCGCAGTGAGAACTGATACACAGAGAGGATTGACCGTCTCTGCTATCAGGTATGTCCCATATTTCATCTTATCATAACACAGCTTTATGAGATTGATAAGCTCAACAGGCTGTAGATGCTCTATAACCTGAGAAGAAAATACCCCATCCAACGATTTATCCTCCAATGACTTAAGATAGAACAGTGCATCTGCTTTCTGTACATCAAGACTATTTTTAATGCAATATATTACCATATCCTCGTTGATGTCTATTCCCTTCGCTCCGATATTGTTCCCTTTAAGCAATGAAAGGAACTCGCCGCGACCACATCCAATATCCAAAACGTTCTGACAGTTCTTAAAATAATCAAGAAAAACTAATTGCCGATTCTTGATGTCCTCGAAACTGCCACGGAATTTCTCTTCAAATAAGAAGTAATTCATTACGTTATCCGTTGATAATGAGGTTGATATATTCATTTTAATTCGTTTTTCTAACAAGCTAGCGAGCCATGCTTTGTTTTCAATATCCTTATTGATCTCATTTATTATTTCGTTGACTTTGGCAGCAACAACCTCATTTACCTTTTTATCGATGTTTTTATTTGCCTCATTAACCTTTGTGTCGATTTCTTTGTTGGTCGCAGCCACTATCTCATTTACTTTTGTGTCGATTTCTTTGTTGGTCGCAACCACAGCCTCATCAATCTTATTATTGAGACCTTTCATGGACCCGGCAACGCGAGAGTTAAATTCACTCTGTTTTCCAATGATTAAATCTACATATCTCCTGACTTCACCATGTATCATCTTCCTGCCCAAAACCAGTAGTCTTCCGAGGACTGGACGATGAGAACTGATTCTATATTCAGCATGTATACACCAATTAGAGTTAATATTTTTAATATCGGACTGGAGATTATCTTGTCCTTCAGTTGAAAAATGCGGTTGCAGCGGCTCATTTATTAAACCTTCGATTTCTTTTGAATTGACACACCTTTCTTCCCGTTTTTTGATATTTTCCCGGATATTGTGCATGATATCTTCTACATCAATTTCATTGACTTTAATATCTTTTATCTCTTTAATATCCATTTACATCTCACTTGTGTTTCAATCGGTCAATATCAGCTTAAACACTCATTTTTGCAATTTATTCAAATGCTATGTTTCCTAGGATAATCCTCATTGCTTTTGAATAGTCACCTATCAGATACTGCACCTGTGATTCTCTTGATAGTGCCAATTTGGTCATGAGAAGCTTTTTCTTGAGTTTGTTTAGTTATTATAGTAATTATGACTTATTAACTATTTTCCTTTCAATTTGATTGCTAATTACTTCTGACGAATAGTTCTTTATTCCCCATAACTTGTGATATTCTTCAGTGTTTTCATTGAATCGTTTTGATTTTCCGTTTGAATGTGTTATAATCCATACAATATCAATACCCAAATCTTTAGCAAGCTTTTGAGCTTTAGCTATCTCTTCTGGAGAATCATTCCATTCAAATAAAATATATTGCCATATAATATACGGTTTGAATTTCCATAATCTATTCTTTCGATATACGATATCTTTAAGATAATTTCCTATATGTTTTGAAATACCTAATTTATTTTTAATATTAACTAAATCGGCCATATTATTGAATGCTCTTTCAAATTGCCCTCCAACACGATATTTTTCGTATGTTTGTTGTGATGCGCCATCAATTGAAAAACTTATTTCATCAATAAGGTGTTCTTCAATTATTCTTTGCTTCCAGTTATCTGGTATGAAGTTACCATTTGTATGAATATAAACATAGGCTCTCGGTACTACTTCTTTAATATATCGCAAAATATCTAAAAGCCTATCATCGAGAAAGGGTTCCCCATAATTAAAAAGTGAAAGATATGTTAAACTATTTTTTACATCATATATTAATTCTTTAATGGTTTCAAACGAAAGTTTAGCTAGCCGTGAAGATTTGTTTCTTTTCCAATTTGAAACTTCACAAATAGGGCAATTCAAATTACAATTCGAGATCGTTTCAAGTTGGATTTTTTTAATTGTCAATTCTTTTAATTCGTTTTGTATCGATTTTGAAGACCTTTTCTTAAATACACAATTACCTTTCACTTGAGAGCAATAACAACTATAATTTGAATTTAATACAATATCTCTTAATTGTGTATATTTCTCGTTATGAAATATCTTATAAATACGATTCTGATATATATTGCCTACAATATACATTCCATTATAATCCCTGCAACTGCAAACAACATCACCATTGGCTAAAACACAAACTTGATTAAATATTTCTTGACATATTAATACTTTTTCATTTTTAGGAAAAATAAAAGCTTTTTTATCCAAGTTATGATGTAAATAATTTACTTTCATAATTCGCTGTCAAAATTTTTTATTTGTTCAATTTTCTTTCCATTCATAATTGACATAATAAGTACCTATATCTTCCGATGTATTGATAACCTTAAAAGAGTATGTTTTATCGTGAAAGTCCAAATAGTCGTATATTTTACCAGGAACTTTTTCTGCTAGAGCAACCTGCATAAAATATCGTCCATTCAAGAATGGGATTTGCTTTATGTGCAAAGATATCCTGACCTCTCCAATTTTATTCTTAATAGTATATGGTCTGGTATAATTGCTCGTTCCATAGCAATGATTACTTCTGTCGTCAAAAAATGCTATTCCTACAAGAGGTTCTTTTAGTTCTTTCAAGGAATAATAGGTTATCTCAACAGTTAGAGAGTCTCCAGATTTAAATGTATCACCAGCCCTACCATATTTATCGATGAATTTCACACCTCGTATTTCCGCAATCTTCTCGGTAAGGCTCGCAAGGTCTTCTTCCCATGGCTCAAGTTTTCGTTTTTCGATTACTTCAGGTTCAACTGGTTTTTCCTCAGTTTTCTTATTTTCATGAGCGTCAATACCGTACACATATTTATCAATAATCTCATTAGTATCTCCAAATGACACCAGTTCTCCGTGGCGCAATAACAATGATTTGCTGCAAAAACGCCTTATAGAGCTAGTATCATGAGAGACAAAAAGAATCGTTTTCTTTTCCCTGATATATTGACTGAACACATCCAGGCACTTCTGCTGGAATTCCATATCCCCAACAGCCAGCACTTCATCCATCAACAATATCTCTGGATCGGTCTGGATAGCAGTCGCAAAAGCAAGCCTCACCTGCATGCCCGAAGACAAATTCTTAAGTTTTGTATCCTCAAATCGCTTAAGTCCTGAGAACTCAAGTATCTCTTCGAGTTTGCTTTTGATCTCCTTTTCAGATAAACCCATCACAGCGCCGTATAAATAAATATTTTCCCGCGCCGTCAGGTCGGGCTGGAATCCCACGCCCAGCTCAAGGAAAGAAGTAATTTTCCCGGTGATCTTAACAGAACCGCTGCTGGGCCGCAAGATGTGTGCAATGATCTTAAGAAGTGTGCTTTTCCCGCTGCCGTTCTCCCCGATAATGCCTATTGCTTCACCTTTCTTTACAGTGAAGTTGATATTCTTAAGGGCTGCGAACTCTTCATATCCCTTTTTTCCATCGAACATGCCTGCAATATGCTCAAAAAGAGTTGTCTTTCGTTCATGCGGGATCTTGAAGTTCTTGCCAAGATTTGAGACTACTATAGCGTCTTTTGGCATTACATTACCTGTGCAAATTGAGAGATGCATGGATGTTTTCCGCCAGAAAATGGCCCTTCGAAACCGAAATCCTTTAATCTCTTAACAAGCTGTTTCCATGATATTGGCATCAATTTTGTCAAAAGATTTCATCACCGTTGGTTCTTTGAAGTTTATATTTCCTATCTGAGGGATGGACAGACCTTTTTTCAATCTAATAATAATCCATTCTTCTATCGTCTCAGCGAGGTTCCTCCGGCATTCTTCGAGGGTTTTACCACTTGCCCATACACCTTTCAACCCTGGGACTTCTCCATAATATGGTTCTTCATCTTTTATTATTTCGTATTTCACTTTTTCCAACGCCGCATTTATATATTCAGGGATCATGATTAACCGCTAAAATGTAATTATAAGTGACTTAATATAGCTTTTATGGTTCTATTGTAGATAATTCTTTTGTTATCATAACTTATTAACGTTTGCTTTTAATCTCCATTTCAGATAAACCCATAAGCGCCGTATAAATATATTTTCCCGCGCCGTCAGGTCGGAATCCCACCCCAGCTCAAGGAACGAAGTTATTTTTCCAGTGATCTTAACCGAACCGCTCCTGGGTCGCAAAATATGCGCAATGAATATGACATATTGATTTTATGTATTCCTTCAATACAATATTTCAATATTCTATGGTTCTAACAAAAACATTAATATCCTACTAAGTTTAACATAGTTTAACATAGTTAGATATTCGAAGTGAAAGAATGCAACAAATAAGAATGAGCAGAAAGGGACTGGTAGTCATACCTGTAAATATCAGGAGAAAATTAAATCTGCAATATGGTGAAACGCTGTTTATAGAGGAAGATAAGGGCACCATCAAAATAAGGCCTAAGGTTAAACTCAGATCTCTATGCGGCACGTGGCCAGAACTTGATATCAAAACCATAACAAAAGAAATACTTGAAGATAGAGAGAGAGAAGAAGATGAATAAGATCCTGATAGATACTATGTATATAGAGGAAATTTTCAGCAGCGAGGATACACCCTATACTGACTTTGCACAAGCCATAGACGATGGAAAAATAAAAGGTATATCTTCGGTTATTTCCCTTGTGGAATTGATCAAAAATCTGGGTATGAAAGATATAGATCGAATGCAAACAACTATACGAGAATTAAAATCCTCAGCGATAATTCTTGTAGATGCGGATCAAAGAATTTCAGAAATAGCAGGTGAATTACGATTAAGATATGAAATCCCCACGGTTGATTCAATCATAGCTGCAACCGGAATTGTCGAAGGTGTGAAGCATGTTCTGACACGCGATATTCGCCATTTCGAATCTATCAAAAATAAGATTAAGATAATTGATATAAAAACAGCTTTGAAACTTTCCAGGTGAGAAAATGATTCTTTATAAATCATCCCCTGATAGTTATCATCAATCCTTCCTTCAGGTCAACCCCCGGCAACCAGCCCAGCTTCTTAAGTTTAGAAACATCGGCACACATCCTGGGAATATCAATTGCATTTGAACGCCTTCGAGACTCTATAGAAACATATTTTTTAGCAGGATCGATGATATTTATGATCGTTTCCACCACCTCTTTTATGCTGGTTTCAACACTTGACCCTAAGTTATAAACCCCCTCGCCCTGTTCCGCAATAGTAAGCATCCCTTCGATAGCATCTGTGATATATAACAGGTCGCGGGTCGGGGTAAGGTTTCCAAGCTCTATCATGTCTTTTTTAAAGGCCTGGTTAATGATGGACGGTATAATAAAATCCTGGGATTGTCCCGGCCCATACATATTGAATGGCCGGATAATCGCGGTCTTCAATCCATAATTCAGGGCATATATATTAACAAGCATCTCGGCAGCGGCTTTGCTTGCCGAATATGGCTCTTGTGGATTGATGGGATGTTTCTCATCCATTGGAAGATATTGAGGCGGCCCATAGACATGGGAAGAACTGATATACACAAATTTTGAAACCTTATTTTTCCTTGCTTCTTCAAGCATGTTCAATGTTCCTGTTGCATTTGTTCCGAAAGTCTCTTTTGGATGTGCGATCGCATAGTTTACATTTGAAACTGCAGCAAGATGAAAAACGATATCCACATCTTGCATCACATTTTCTAATGAGCCCGGGTCCATAATATTTCCACGCACGAGGGTAATTTTATCTTCAATACCTGTGAGATTCCCGGTTTTATTCATTGAAAGTACTTTGATCAACGCTTTGCTGCCAAGCAGTTCTTTGACAAGATAAGGGCCCACAAACCCGGTAGCGCCTGTTACCAGCACTAACTTATTTTGCCAGTTTTCTTTTTTCTTCATATCTCTTTAGATCTTCCCTGACCATCATTTTTACAAGTTCTTCAAAAGTTACTTCAGGTTTCCAGCCCAGGATACGCCGCGCTTTGGAAGCATCCCCTAGCAGCAGGTTTACCTCGGCCGGGCGGATGAATTTCTGGTCCACCGATACATATTTCTTCCAGTCAAGACCTGCTTCGTGAAAAGCAAGTTCGGCAAACTCCCCTACCGAATGCGTTTCTCCTGTTGCTATAACATAATCATCCGGCTCTTTTTGCTGCAACATCAACCACATAGCTTTAACGTAGTCCCCTGCAAAACCCCAGTCACGTTTGGCATCCAGGTTGCCAAGGCGAAGCTCTTTTGCAAAACCCAGGGAGATACGCGCCACAGCATCAGTTATTTTTCTTGTCACAAATTCTATCCCCCGGCGCGGTGATTCATGGTTGAACAGAATTCCGCTGGATGCATGCATCCCGTAGCTTTCCCTGTAATTGATGCATGCCCAGTGGGCATAGACCTTGGCAAAACCGTAAGGGCTTCGTGGATAGAACCTTGAATTCTCGTTTTGAGGTGATTCATTGACTTTTCCGAACATCTCACTTGATGAAGCCTGATAAAAATGGGCATCAGGGCAAACGTGGCATACTCCTTCAAGTATCCGGACAGCGCCAAGTCCTGTCACATCCCCGGTGAGCACGGGCTGGTTCCATGATGTAGCTACAAACGACTGGGCCGCAAGATTATACACTTCACAGGGCTGTGACTCTTTCAGGGCATTGTTGATGGAGGACTGGTCTGTCAGGTCGCCTTCGATCAGTTCCACCTGGTCTAATATGTGCTCTATCCTTGCCAGGTTGGGGGTGGATAGGCGCCGGATAAGGCCATATACTTTGTAACCTTTTCCAAGGAGCAATTCTGACAGGTAAGAACCATCCTGTCCTGTAATTCCTGTTATTAGTGCTGATTTTGTCATAATTTAATACAATAATAAAAGTAATGCCGTGTTATATAACTTTTTATTTCATTATTCCCAATCTTCATATGAAATATGTCCCATTGTATATTCCAGCGCCACTTTTGGAGCAGTATCACATCTCTTCTGCAAATCCTGGCTCAAGCCTCAGGAATATAATGTATCCCACAACTATTAAAGAAAGAGCTGCTGCTGTAATGAATATCCAATCAAGAATTGTAGGGGCCGTATAATAAATGACCGATTGTCTAAGCATATCGATGATGCGTGTCATCGGATTGAGTCTGATGATCCAGACATATTCTTCAGGTATTATAGACATAGGGTAAATTATGGGAGATGCAAAAAAGCCAGCCTGCATTAATACAGCCCAGATATATTGCACATCGCGGTAATAAACATTAAGTGCCGCCAATCCGAATGATATCCCCAGGATAAGCAGGAATTCTATGAACAGGACAATGGGCCCATAGATAATAGTAATTCCTGGGATAACATTAAAAGCCAGCATAAACGCCCCGAAAACAACAAGTTCTAATAAAGTCATCAAAAAAGCTGTAATGCATGAGCTTATCACAAGCACCTCCCTTGGGAAATAAATTTTCTGGACAAGACTTGCCCTGCCAAGTATGCAATTCAAACTCATCGTGGTTCCCCTGCTCAGCATATTCCATGATATGATACCCATAAGCAGGAAAAGCTGGTAATGTTCCACGTTGACACGCATAAGATTGGTGAAGATCACATACAATACCGTCAACATCAACAGCGGTTCCATAAGAGACCATAAAAATCCGAGTACCGAATTTTTGTACCTGAGTTTGAATTCACTTATTGCAAGCTTGAGTGTCAGATGCCTGTAATTCCATAGATGTTTCATATTTGAATCTCTTTCCCAACTTTCAAATTACTTTTCTTGGTTTGAATTGAATCTATAATATCCTCTATCTTCTTAATAAATGCAGGTATATCAAAATCCTTAGCCCTGTTTTCACAATTGATCCTATATTTCCCTGGATCCTTAGAAACCAGTTTTACCCCATTTATTACAGCCATTTCATTAGCATCAACAAGCATCCCGGTTACACCATCCTCGATGGTTTCCAAATAACCACCCTCTTTAACTGCAACTGTAGGCTTCCCGGAAGCCATCGCCTCAATCGGGGTCAATCCAAAATCTTCATCCAGCGCTGTTGTTATATGTCCCTTACATGTGGCATATAATTCGATCAGTTCACTTTCAGGAACAGTGCCGATCAATTTCACATTGTCAGGAAGATCTTGGAGGATTTTGGAAATATATGTTTCAGAGTAATCACCTTTTGTAAACTCTCCAACAATTACTAATTTTTCATCTGGAATATTCCTGAAGGCATTGACCTGTAATTCTATACGTTTTTCAGGATATAAACGATTAACGGAAAGCCAGAAATCTCCACATTTTTTAAATCTATATTTTGAAATATCAATTACAGGATATACTACTATTGAATCCTTCCTATAATACTTTTTAATTCTTTTCTGGATGTTTTTTGAGATGGCTGCAAAATATTCAACATGGTTTACAAATTTGTAGCTTATCGATTCGTGTATTGTAATCCAGATTTTAAAAAATTGTCGCCTGATGAAAGGTTCTTTTTGTGAGAACATGTCATATAGATCATAAAAAACTCTGGGAGGAGAAAAACAATACCAGAGATTTGGCTTATGCTTTTTTGCAGCGAAATGTGAAAAATTATTCGAAAAAATAAAAAAATCATAGTCCCTGGAGAAATCACATAAAGCAAACCGCATCGATAAAGAAATTTGCTTCAGGATCGGCAATTTGATTGTTTTCCCAATGCTGATAATTTTAACGTCTTCAAATCCTAATTTCCGAACCACTTCCATATTCAGATCAGTAGTTATAACGTCAGCACCCAGTCCTCGTGCCATGGTTAAAATTAACTTTTCTCCTCCTCCGATAATATTTATCCAATCATAGAATATTGCTATCTTCATATTATTATATAAATCCAATTACTTTTTTCATATTCTTAATAAAAATATCAGCACCAAACTTCTGTGACTGATCTATGCAATTTTCCCTGAACCTGGTTGGTTCTTCAGAAATTATCTTAATAGCATTCACTATCTCATCCACATCAGGCTTAACAAGCAACCCCGTCGAACCATCCAGAACAGTCTCCAAACATCCTCCCTCCCTCATTCCCACGACTGCCTTTCCTGAAGCCATGGCTTCTACAGGCGCCATGCCAAAAGGCTCATCAATAGATGTAATTATGAAAGCTTTGCATCGCGCGTATAGCTGGATCAATTCTTCTTCACTAACAGATCCCAGCAATTTTACGTTTTCAGGAAGGTTTATTTTTAGATTTTTTGCATAAGTAGAAGAATTATCAGCGTCAGCAAACCCACCCACTATCAATAGACTTTCATTTGGAAGTTTCCTGAACGCTTCGATCTGTAATTCGATGCGTTTTTCGGGATATAACCTGTTCACAGATAGCCAGAAATCCCCATATATTTCAAGTCTAAAATTATGTATACTGACAGGTGGATAAATGACTTTTGAAGATCTATTCAAATATTTTTTTACCTTCTTTTGCACGCTTATGGAATTAGCTATTATAACACAAACGTGATCCATAAAATATTCATAAAACTTTCTATGCAACGCTACCCAGACTTTAAAAAATACAGATGCATAAAAAGGTTGCTGCCGTAAATAAATATCATATAGGTCATAAAAAACCCTCACTGGCGTTGACTGGCAGTATAATAAGTTAGGTTTATGCTTCCGTGCTGCAAAATGTGCCCAGTTATTAGAAAATATGTAAAAATCATATTTTGATGAAAAATCGCAAAGAACAAACTTCAAACATGCTGATATTTGTTTAAGGGGTGGAATTTTAATAGTATTGCCAAGGCTTATGATTTTCACATCTTCAAATCCCAGCCTTTTAACCGCGTTAATATCAAAGTCTGTAGTTATGACATCTGCTCCCAGTTCCCTGGCAAGTGTTAGCACGATTTTTTCAGCTCCGCCTATAGTTTGGATGTAATCATGAAATATTGCAATTCTCATATTAATCCGTTATATATATTCAAAAGCTGTATGGTTTTTTTATCCCAATCATACTCTTTCGATTTTAGGAATGCATTTTCTGAAATTTTTTTGCGGAATTTATCATCTGTAACAATTGTATATATCGAATCACCAATTTCTCTTGCATTGGGATTCACGACAAAACCTGTATCTTCGTTAACCAATTCCTGTGCAGCATTTCCAGGGCTTCTTACAGTAATAACAGGTACACAACACGCAAAAGCCTCAATAACAACAATTCCAAAACCTTCCCGGGAAGAAGGAAGAACTAACACTTTTGATGATTTTAGCTTTGCGATTACATCATCCTGGTCAAGAAAACCGAAAAACTTTATATTACTTTGAAGTCCTAAATCAAAGACCATGCCTTTAAGTTTTTTTTCTTCAGGTCCTCCACCAATAATATGGCATTCTATATCCGGTACATCTTTTTTAATATGATCAACAGACTCAATTAATATGTCCAAATTTTTCTCCTTGATAAACCTGCCAATAAATATTATATCACATGTATAAATAGATGATTTTATTTGATTGATCTTTATTATATCTATTCCATTTGTCACAACATGGATATTATGGTGATCGATGCCTAACGATTCAAGACCTTTTTTCGTATGATCAGATACTGCAATTGAATGGTTTGACATTCTGGAAACAAGCCGTTCAATGAATTTACCGACAAAACCGAAGTTTCCCAGATATTCATACCAATAGTCTTCCCATATTTCATGCCAGGTAGTTATCATTGGAATCCTTTTAGACATCGATACTATCTTCACAGAAAAACATGAGAAATAAGGAAAAACACTCACATCGATCACATCGAATTTCTCTTTAATAAGATGTGGAAAAAGCATTATCGAAAAAATTATTGCTTCTTTTATAGAACGTCTGCCATTAATATATAGTTCCATTTTCCCACATACTCCATGCAGCACCATTCCTTCATTCTGAATAATATCTGCGCCATCCCACCATTTGACCCCAAAAATATGCACCTCATTCCCCTTAGCCACCAGCCTTTTCCCAAGCTCATATATCCTTTTTTCAGCGCCACCCTTGACCCATGGATAAATGGCATCATATACAAAAGCAATTTTCATTGGATATCTTTCTCTTCTAACAAAAATATGCTGATAATCAGCGCCGAAAATATTATCTGTATCCCAAGCGCCGCCATTGTCATTGAGGTCACAGCTGTTCCCACCTCGGAAAGTGAACCATATCCCGATCCTATCCATTTCAAGATCACACTTGAGCCCAGGACAAGGCCTGCAAAAAATAATACAAATCCAAAGACCAATCCCAATTCCAGTGAATGATAATCCAGTATCTTAGATGTCAATCCTGTTTTATCGATCCTGTTATGAACAATCCCATAAACTTTCATATATCCGCCGGTAGCTATCATCTGGGCGCCAATGAGCAGCAGCATCGAACCAAGTATAAATGAATGCAAGCTTGTTGTTTGAACGTTCCCGCGAATTGATAAGGTCAGGGTCATAAATATTCCAAGGACCACTACCAAGAAACCGGGAATCGAAAAAAATGGTGTAGGATTGTAAAGCATCATGAACCTTAAATGGCGCCATCCGTCTCCCCATGAGTGGAGCTTGGAGGGTGTCAGCCTCGGATAATATGTAATAGGAACCTCGGTTATTCGTAACTTTTTCCTGGCGGCTTCTATTATCATTTCACTTGCAAATTCCATCCCTTCACTTTTAAGATCAAGCCTATCATATGCTTCTCTTGTAATTGACCTCATACCGCAGTGGGAATCGCTGAGATTTGTCTTGAAAAGTTCATTGAGAATGCCTGTTAATATTGGATTACCAATGTACCTGTGAAGCCATGGCATAGAACCTTTTTTGATATGACCTTTTATCCTTGTGCCTGTAACAAAATCCGCATCATTAGCCATCAAAGGTTGCAGGAATTTTGGCATTTCCGTAAGATCATAAGTATCATCGGCATCTGCCAGCAATATGTATTTTCCTTTTGCATGCCAGAATCCTTCAAGGAAAGCATTCCCATATCCTTTATTGTGCGGGGATACAATCTTTGCTCCAAGCTTCCTGGCGATATCCCTGGAGTTATCGGTGGAATTATCAGAAATAATTATTTCCCCATCCCAATTTTCTTTCCCCAATGTTAACATTGCTTTCTTTATGCATACCCCAATAGTCTTTTCCTCGTTCATGCATGGGATAATAATTGATACAAGGGGGGGGCTCATGATATCCAGCTTATCTTAAGACCTGAAATATCTTTTCGTTATGAAAAGAACATCATTTATTTTTCATCTTAATATATATTTCAATAACTACCCCAATCACAAAGAACACACCGATTATTAAAACCCAGTTAATAAGAAAACCAAATATTTTTCCTTCGGACGGTTTTTTTGGCTGCATTATTGGTTGTGTCGTTGGCTGTATTGTTGAATTTGTATCAGCAGCGTTTAATATCAATTCTTTTTCAGGTATGGGTGCTTTCTTTTCTAACCCGGTAATTGCAAAAGCTGAAAATCCATCAGTATTTGCTTCAAAGAAAGTGTGCGAACCGTCTTTTGCCTTTTCTGTGGTATCCAGTGTTCTCCATTTGTTGCCATCCCACCTGACAAGCTTGACATCACTTGCTTCAATACTATTGTTTTCAAGCCACAAGTTCTTGATCCTGAATTGGATGATCGCCTGCTTTATGTTCTTCGAACTTGAAAAACCTGAAGTCCCGACCCAGATATTCACATTCTTATAGACAAATCCGGGCGATGGGGTATTTACAAGAGAAGAAGTGTTTTTCAAGACCTCGACCAGTGCGTTAATCTCTCCGGCGTTTATATTGCCTGTTATATTCACAAACATTATAGGGTTGTTATTGTTATTGAATTTATATTTTGTAATTTTGTTATAATAAATAAATAAATTGTATTTTTCTATTATCTCGATATTGGAATACTCTTCGCCCGAAGTTCCACTTCCTCCACCGCCGCCACTACTGCCACTACTGCCACTACCGGAATTTCCACTTGAAGGTGGAGTAGCTGTTGTGTTTGCAGATGTTGTGTTTGCAGGTGTTGTGTTTGTAGGTGTGGGTGTAGGTGTAGGTGTGGGTGTGGGTGTGGGTGTAGGTGTAGGTGTGGGTGTAGGTGTAGGCGTATCAGTCGGCGTATCTGTGGGTGTATCTGTAGGTGTATCTGTAGGTGTATCTGTGGGTGTATCTGTGGGTGTATCTGTGGGTGTATCTGTGGGTGTATCTGTGGGTGTATCTGTGGGTGTATCTGTGGGTGTATCTGTGGGTGTATCTGTGGGTGTATCTGTGGGAGTATCTGAGGGAGTATCT